>NZ_JBWCAM010000011.1:0-238757 GCF_056175065.1 Pseudomonas sp. JC1203 | reverse complement strand
CGCGACCATGCCCCGCCCCCGTAGCAGCGGCCGAAGGCCGCGTCCACAACCGCCGCGGTGGCCTATGACGCAGCCTGGCGGCAGCTGCTACGGAGCGCTGTAGCCGATGCCGCAGGCTGCGCTGGACCTTTTCCACGGTGAAGATTTCCAGTGAACGCAGGGGCCAGCGCAGCCTGTCGGCAGCGGCTACAGTATTCGCGCGACCATGCCCCGCCCCCGTAGCAGCGGCCGAAGGCCGCGTCCACAACCGCCGCGGTGGCCTATGACGCAGCCTGGCGGCAGCTGCTACGGAGCGCTGTAGCCGATGCCGCAGGCTGCGCTGGACTTTATCCACGGTGAAGATTTCCAGTGAACGCAGGAGCCAGCGCAGCCTGTCGGCAGCGGCTACAGTATTCGCGCGAACACGCCAGGCCGCGTCCACAAGCGCCGCGGTCAGGTGGGATGCATACCCATTGCCCACGCGGGGCGGGCGTCGGTGACTTCGCCGCTGGCCCAGGCTTTCAGGTAGTCACGTGCGAACACCATGCCTTCCTCGCATTCCACCGCGCTGCACCCCAGGCTGCGCAAGGCCATGCGCACGGCCTCGTCCATGTACGCCTCCGGCGCCTCCACGCCCTGGCGCAGGGCCTGGATGGCGTGGGCCGAGGCGCCCATGAGGAAGTCGGTGGCGGCGTCGATGCGCGCCAGCTGGAAAGCCCCGCAGGCCTGGCCGTTCTCAAGGTCGCGGGACATGTACTCGGCCACCAGCGAGGTGTGCTGCCAGGCATCCACGCGGGTCACGAACCCGGCCCACAACGGGTCGAGCACGGCGCGCAGCATGAACAGCCGGAACGCCGTGGCCACCCGTTGGCGCGGTTGGGTGAGCACGTCGTACACCGGCAGAATGTCGGTGGTCATCTGATTGTTCAGCGCCTGCCCGATCGCCACCAGCACCTCATCCAACGAGGTGAAGTAGTTGTAGAAGGTGCCACGCGACACATCCGCCTCGCGAATCACGTCATCAATGACCGGCGCCGTGGCGCCGCTGGCCGCAAACACGCGCATGGCCGCATCCAGCAGTTTCGCGCGCATGAGCTGGCGTTTTTTCAGGGCGACTTTCGGCCGGTGGTCAGCCACCGGCAGGGCAGGCTCGGGCGTGGACACTGCAATACCTCGATCAAGTGACAGTTCGTCAGAATGACAGTCTAGGCGCCGGCTATCAGAATGACAAATTTGTTCAAAAAACCCCTTGCGCAGTGTTCAAGGCTGTCCTACATTCAACTCAATTGTCGGAATGACAATATCGTCATAAAAATAATAGGAGACGAGCATGTTGATCCCTTCCCACCCCGCGTCACGTCCGCATTCCACCTCGCCCAGCGCCCGCTCGCAGTGGCACGTTCACGTCTTCAAACTGCACCGCCGCACCTGACCGCGCACCCCATTCGCAGCTGATTGTGTGATGCCTGCCCACTGCGCCGGGCGGCTTGCATGCACCTGAACGTTATAAATGACATTTCTGTTCATTATGATAATCGAGGTTGGTATGAACGCAGACCTGAACACCCTACGCCCCTTCACCGAATTCGCCGCCCAGCCCTCGCTGTCCGAGCTGGTCGAACGGGCCCGCGCCCTGCAGCCGCTGCTGCGCAAGAACACCGTCGAGAACGAGAAGAATCGCCGCACCTGCGATGAAAACATCCAGGCCATACAGGACGCCGGCCTGTTCCGGCTGATGGTGCCCAAGCGTTTCGGCGGCCATGAAGGCACGCTGCGGGCGCATATGGAAGTCTCCGCCGCCCTGGGCGAGGCCTGCGGCGGCACCGCCTGGGTGGTGGCGCTGACCAACGTCTGCGCCTGGTTCACCGGGCTGTTCTGCGAGCAGGCGCAGAACGAAGTGTTCGGCGCCAACCCGGACGCGCGGGTGGCCGGGGTGTTCAATGCCTCGCCCAACACCCGGCGGGTGGAAGGCGGGCTGGTGGTCAGCGGCAAGTGGTATTCCTCGTCGGGCAGCCTGCACGCCGACTGGGCCGTGGTCGGCGCCGAGGAGCGCGACGCCAACGGCGCGGTGATCGGCCAGTACCTGGCGCTGATGCCCAAGGCCGACTACAGCATCGAAGACACCTGGTTCACTGCCGGCATGCGCGCCTCGGGCAGCAACTGCGTGGTGGCCAACGAGGTGTTCGTGCCCAACCACCGCCTGCTGAACATGGGCGGCGCCATCGAAGGCGAGTACGCCACCGAATTCAAGGACGAAGCTGCCTACCGTGGGCTGTTCGTGCCGTTCGCGGCGTTGATTCTCAATGGCCCGCAGCTGGGCCTGGGCCGGGCGGCGCTGCAGTACGTGATCGACAACGCGCCGCGCCGTGCCATCGCCTACACCTCGTTCGAAAAACAGCCCGATTCGGTGGTGTTCCAGGTGCAGGTCGCCGACGCCGCACTGAAGATCGACACCGCGCACCTGCGCGCCTTCCGCGCCGCCGACGAGATGGACACTGCGGCGCGCCAGGGCATCAAGCTCGACGCCCTGACCCGCGCGCGCATTCGCGCCGATGTCGGCCTGGTCAACACGCACATCACCGAGGCCATCAATATTCTGCTCTCGGCCCATGGCGCTGGCAGCTTCTCCGAGAGCAGCCCCATGCAGCGCTGGTGGCGTGACTCCAACACCGCCGCGCGGCACGCGGTGGCGTTGCCGGCGGTGGGCAATGAGCTGTATGGCAAGGCGCTGCTGGGTGTTGAAAACACCGTCACGCCGCTGGTTTGATCGCCCCCTGACCGAGGACTGTCCCATGGACACCAAACTCCTGCGCTCAGTGATGGGCCAGTTCGCCACGGGTGTCACCGTGGTCACCTTCAACGCCGACGGCGAGCCTGCCGGCATGACCGCCAACGCCTTCATGTCGGTGTCGCTGGAGCCACCGCTGATCCTGGTGTCGATCCGCAATGCCTCCAGCTTCAACCGTTTCGTCGGCGTGGGCGTGCGCTACGGCGTCAACTTCCTCGCCGAGAGCCAGCGCTGGCTCAGCGGCCACTTCGGCGGGCGCCCGGAGCAGGGCGCCGAACTGCCTTTCATTGACCACGAAGGCACGCCCTTGCTCGACGGCAGCCTGGTGCAACTGGTGGCGCGCACGGTCGACGTGCACCCGGCGGGCGACCACCTGCTGTACATCGGCGAAATCGAACACCTGCGCATTGGTGCCCAGCGCAAGCCCTTGCTGTTCTTCAGCGGCCGCTACCACCAGATGCACGCCCGCTCGCCCGGCAGCGAATGGAGCGGCTGCATCGACGGCTGGTAACCCGCCGCGCCGCACCCCCAACAGCCACATGAACGCCCCCACGCACGCCTTGCCCAGGCGTGCCGGGCCGGCTCATGCCTGATAAACCTGAATCGAGTGTGTTTGCCATGACCTCCTTTACCCGCGATGGGTCGATCAAGACCGACAGCGATATTGATCAACAGGAAACCCGCGACTGGCTGGAAGCGCTGGAAGCCGTGGTGCGCAGCGACGGCAGCCAGCGCGGCGAGTACCTGTTGCGCCGCCTGGAAGAGCACGCCAGCCACCTGGGCGTGCGCCGCAACGTGCACCCTTATTCGCAGTACCAGAACAGCATTGCCCTGGAACAACAGCCGGCATTTCCCGGCGACCTGGCCATGGAAGAGCGCCTGACCTCGATTATCCGCTGGAACGCCCTGGCCATGGTGGCCCGGGCGAACAAGGCCTACGGCGAGTTGGGCGGGCACATCTCCAGCTACGCCTCGGCCGCCGAGATTTTCGAGATCGGCTTCAACCATTTCTTCCGCGCCGACAGTGCCGAGGCGAAGGGCGACCTGGTGTACTTCCAGCCGCACTCGGCGCCGGGGGTGTACGCCCGGGCCTTCCTGGAAGGTCACCTGGATGAAGCGCAATTGGCCCGCTACCGCCAGGAGGTGGACGGCGGCGGCCTGTGTTCCTACCCGCACCCGTGGCTGATGCCCGACTTCTGGCAGTTCCCCACCGGCTCCATGGGTATTGGACCGATCAGTTCAATCTACCAGGCGCGCTTCCTGCGCTACCTGGAACACCGCGGCATTGCCGACACCTCGGCCCGCCACGTGTGGGGCGTGTTCGGCGACGGTGAAATGGACGAACCCGAATCCATCGCCGCGCTGTCCCTGGCGGCGCGCGAGAACCTCGACAATCTGACCTTCATCGTCAACTGCAACCTGCAACGCCTGGACGGCCCGGTGCGCGGCAACGGCCAGATCATCCAGGAGCTGGAAGCGCTGTTCAGCGGCGCCGGCTGGAACGTGATCAAGGTGGTGTGGGGCTCGGACTGGGATGCGTTGTTCGCCCGCGACCACAACCACGTGCTGCTGCGCCGTTTCGCCCACACCGTCGACGGCCAATACCAGACCCTGGGTGCCAACGATGGCGCCTACAACCTTGAGCACTTCTTCGACCTGGACCCCGAGCTGCAGGCACTGGTCGCGCACATGACCCCACAGGAAATCGACGGCCTGCGCCGTGGCGGCCACGACTTCCGCAAGCTGTACGCTGCGTTCGCCGCCGCCAAGGCCCACAACGGCCAGCCCACGGTGATCCTGGCCAAGACCAAGAAAGGCTACGGCATGGGCCTGGCGGGTGAGTCGCGCAACACCACGCACCTGCAGAAGAAGCTCGACGTCGACGCCTTGAAAGCCTTCCGCGACCGCTTCGCCATTCCGTTGGACGACGCCGCGCTGGAGGAGATGCGCTTCTACAAGCCGGCCGCCGACAGCGCCGAAATGCGCTACCTGCATGCCCGCCGCGCGGCGCTGGGCGGCTACCTGCCGCGCCGCCAGAGCCGCGCCGAGGCGCTGCCGGTGCCGGCGCTGGCCAGCTACGCGCAGTTCGCCCTGGCCCCGGACGAGCGCGAGACTTCCACCACCACCGCCGTGGTGCGGCTGTTCACCAACCTGCTCAAGGACCCGGCTGTGGGGCCGCGCATCGTGCCGATCGTGGCAGACGAGGCGCGCACCTTCGGCATGGCCAACCTGTTCCGGCAGATCGGCATCTACTCGCCGGTGGGCCAGTTGTACGAGCCGGAAGACGCCGGCGCGATGCTGTATTACAAGGAATCGCGCGACGGCCAACTGTTGGAGGAAGGCATCACCGAGGCGGGCGCGATCTCGTCGTGGGTGGCGGCCGCTACCTCCTACAGCGTCAATGGCGTGGCCATGCTGCCGTTCTATATCTACTACTCGATGTTCGGCTTCCAGCGCATCGGCGACCTGATCTGGGCGGCTGCCGACCAGCGCGCCCGCGGCTTCCTGATCGGCGCCACCGCAGGCAGAACCACCCTGGCCGGCGAAGGGCTGCAGCACCAGGATGGCAGCAGCCAGCTGGTGGCCTCGACGGTGCCCAACTGCCGCGCCTATGACCCGGCGTTCGCCAGCGAGGTGGCGGTGATCATCGACCACGGCAGCCGGCGCATGCTGGAACAGCAGCACGACGAGTTCTACTACCTCACCGTGACCAACGAGAACTACCCCCAGGCGCCGCTGGACGCTGCCGAGCACGCCGCCGTGATCAGGGGCATGCGCCGCTTCGGTGCCCGCGGCGAGGAGGGCGCGGCCAGCCAGGTGCGCCTGCTGGGTTCGGGCTCGATCCTGCGCGAGGTGATCGCCGCCGCCGACCTGCTGGCTGCGGACTGGGGCATCGCCAGCGAGATCTGGAGCGTCACCAGCTTCTCCGAGCTGGCCCGCGAGGCCCGCGAGGTGCAACGCGCCACGCTGTTCGGCGCCGAGGCGCCTGCGCCCAGCCACGTGCAGCAGTGCCTGGCCGGCAGCAGCCCGGTGGTGGCCGCCAGCGACTACGTGCGCAGCTATGCCGAACTGATCGCCCCTTACGTGCAGGCGCCATACACCGCCCTGGGCACCGACGGCTTTGGCCGCAGCGACACGCGGCCTGCGCTGCGGCGCTTCTTCGAGATGGACCGCCAGCACATCGCCGTGGCCGCACTGGCCGCCATCGACCCGCGCCTGGCGGCGCAAGCCCGTGAACGCTACGCCATCGACGTCGCCCTCGACGCGCCGTGGAACCGTTGAGCCGAGAATAAGGAGGACTGCCCAATGCAACAACTCATGGTGCCTGACATCGGCGATTTTCGCGATTTGCCGGTGATCGAAGTGTTTATCAAGGCGGGTGACAGCGTGACGGTGGAGCAATCGCTGATCACCCTGGAGTCCGACAAGGCGGTGATGGACGTGCCCAGCACCGTCGCCTGCACGATTCGCGAGGTGCTGATCAAGCCGGGCGACGTGGTGTCCAAGGGCAGCCTGATTGCCCATGTGCAGTACGCCGACGCGGTCGCCAGCGCGGTGGTAGCGGTGCCGCCTGCACCGGCCCAGGCGCCGACCCCGCCAGTGCTATCGCCGCCGCCGGCATTGGCGTCGCCAGCGCCAGCGTCGCCACCGTCGCCGGTTTCACTGGCCCTGGCTGGCCCGGCGGTGCGCAAACTGGCCCGCGAGCTGGGCGTGGACCTGGCCAAGGTGCCCACCAGTGATGCGCGCGGGCGCATCCAGCGCGAGGACGTCAAGGCGTACGTCAAGGCGCAGGCCCAGCAACCGTCGCCCGCCGGCAAAGGCGGCGGGATGGAGGTGCTGCCGTGGCCGGAGATTGACTTTGCCCAGTTCGGGCCCACCCAGCGCAGCGCCATGCCGCGCATCAAGCGCCTGTCGGCGGCCAACCTGCACCGCAACTGGGTCAGCATTCCCCACGTCACCAACCACAGCCAGGCCGACATCACCGAGCTGGAAGCGCTGCGCGTGCAACTCAACCGCGAGGCGCAGGAGGGTGGGGCGAAGGTCACCCTGCTGGCGTTCCTGATCAAGGCCAGCGCAGTGGCGCTGCAACGCTTTGCGCAGTTTAACGTCAGCCTGCAGGGCGAGGAGGTGGTGCACAAGCAGTATTGCCACATCGGTTTTGCCGCCGACACGCCTGATGGCCTGGTAGTGCCGGTGATCCGTGATGTCGACCGCAAGGGCATTGCCGCCATCGCTGCGGAAATGGCCGAGCTATCGCACCTGGCGCGCAGCGGCAAGCTGGGCGCGGCGCAGATGCGCGGCGGCTGCTTCACGGTGTCGTCCCTGGGCGGCATTGGTGGCGGGCACTTCACGCCGATCATCAATGCCCCGGAGGTGGCGATCCTCGGGGTGGGCAGGGCCGCCATGGCGCCGACCTGGGATGGCACGGCGTTCCAGCCGCGCCTGCAACTGCCGCTGTCGCTGTCCTGGGACCACCGCGCCGTGGATGGTGCCGAGGCCGGGCGTTTCCTTGCCTGCCTGGTGGCGTTGCTGACGGATTTTCGTCGTGTGTCGATCTGATCCCTAGAACAAGAACAAGGAGAACCAACATGACTGCTCTGCAAACAAGCGGCCACGCGGCGGCTACCCAGCCCATCGTGCCGGTGAAGATGGCGCACCTGGTGTACCGCTGCGCCAACCGCCAGGCCATGGTCGACTGGTACCGCCAGGTGTTCCAGGCCCGGCTGGTGTTCCAGGACGAGGTGCTGGCGTTCATCAGTTTCGACGACGAACACCACCGCCTGGCCTTCTTCAACATGCCCGAACTGCCGGCGAAAACCGACCACATGGTCGGCGTGCACCACGTCGCCTACAGCTACCAGACCATCGGCCAGGTGCTGGCCACCTACGAGCGCCTGAAAGGCGAGGGCATCCTGCCGTCGTGGACGATCAACCACGGCCCCACCACCTCGTTGTACTACCGCGACCCCGAGGGCAACGACATCGAACTGCAGGTCGACAATTTCACCGACCCAGCCGACGCCGCGGCCGTGTTCGAGTCGGAGATCTTCCGGCAGAACCCCATCGGCGTGGAGTTCGACGCCGACGCGCTGGTTGCGCAATGGCGCGCCGGGGCCAGCGATGCGCACTTGTGCGCGCTGGGCACCTGCGCCACCGGCAAGAGCCTTGGCCCACAACACAGGTAAGCACGATGAAACTATGCACTTTTGAAACCCGGTCCCGCGCTGCCTGTGTCGGCGTGGTGATGGGCGAGCAGGTGGTGGCGCTCGACGACCATTTCGCCGATGCGCCGGCCACCATGATCGAGCTGATCCGCGAGTGGGCGCTGTGGCAGCCGCAGTTGGCCGAACTGGCCGCCAGTGCGGTCACCGGCACGCCGCTGGCCCAGGTCACGCTGCTGGCACCGGTGCCACGCCCCGGCAAGCTGCTGGGCATCGGCCTGAACTACGCCGACCACGTGGCAGAGTCGGGCATGGACATGCCCGGCGACCAGCTGTGGTTCGCCATGATGAGCACGGCCGCCAACGGCCCGTACGCGCCGGTGGACCTGCCGCGGGTGTCGGAGGCGCTGGACTACGAGGCGGAGATGGTCTTCATCGTCGGCCAGCGCGCCCGTCACCTTTCGCCCGAGCAGGCCCGGCAGGCGATTTTTGGCTACTGCGTGGGCAACGACGTCAGCGTGCGTGACTGGCAGCTGCGCACCTCGCAATTCCTGCTGGGCAAGACCTTTGACAGCCACGCGCCGTTCGGCCCCTGGATCGTCACCGCCGATGAGGTCGGCGACCCGCACACGTTGGGCATCCGCTGCTTCGTCAACGGCGAGCAGCGGCAGGCCTCGAACACCGACCAGCTCATCTTCGACTGCTACCAGCAGGTGGCGCACCTGTCGAAAGTCATGACCCTTGAACCGGGCGACGTGATTTTCACCGGCACCCCGGGCGGCATCGGCGGCGGCTTCAAACCGCCGCGCTGGTTACGCGAAGGTGACCGGGTGCGGGTCGAGATCGACGGCCTGGGCATGCTCGAAAACACCGTGCGCGCCGAAGCCTGAGGGCGTGTGCCAACTCTTTTCTTCAAGGAGCAACCCAGATGAATGAGCACGCAATCGTCGACACCATCAACGAACTGGAGGCGCTGCGTTGCCGGGCGCTGGTGGCCAATGACCTGGACAGCCTGGCCGAGCTGATGGACGAGCAGTTGGTGCACGTCCACGCCACCGGCCAGGTGGACGGCAAGCAGCAGTACTTGCAGCTGGTGGGCAACGCCATCCGCTTTCTCAAGGTGGAACGCAAGGCGCTGCGGGTGCGTGTGCTGGGTGATGTGGCGGTGGCCAGCGGGCGGTTGCTGCAGCACATCGAGTTTCGCAGCAGCGGTGAGCGCCGCGCCATGGACGTGATGACCACCCAGGTGTGGGCGTGCGAGGCCGGCACCTGGCGGCAGGTGAGTTTCCAGGCCACCAACCTGTAGCAGGTGTTTTTTCCGGCCCACCTGCCCAGGTGGGTCGCTGACAATAACAATAAGAGACAGACCATGATCAACGTCAAAGTGAAAGCGCTTGGCGCGGTGCTGGCCGCCCTGGCGATCGTCAACTGCCATGCGGATGAAAACGAAGAGCCGGCGGAGGGCGCGCTGTTTCGCAGCGTGTTTGGCAACACCCTCGAACGCGACTACGGCATTACCGTGTCCAACCTGCTGGACATTGCCTACACCCGCAACAACCGCTCCACCCGCGCCGAACGCAAGGACGGCCTGAGCAACCTGCCCATCACCGGCATGTCCGATGAAGGCCTGGAACTGGGCAGCCTGCACCTGTTCATCGACAAGCCGCTTGCCGGCACCTTCGTGCCGCGCATCACGCCCTTGCCGGGCCCGCGGCCCGACGCGGTGGCCTGGGGTTTCACCCTGGAGTTCAACTACGGCCGCAACGCCCAGTTCGCCCGTACCTACGGCTGGGACCAGACCCTGCACATGAACCAGCAGGACAACCTGCGCGCCCAGCACGACAAGGATTACTTCCTTGCGGTACCCAATGCCGCGCTGACCCTGTACCTGCCGTACGGCCCGGGCGTCAGTTTCATGGCCGGCGTGTTCGGCCCGGCCATGGGCTATGAAATCCCGCCCAACATTCGCCTGGCGCGCAACCCGTTCGCCAGCAAGACCTACGCCTTCGTCAGCGAGCCGGGCACCGTCGCCGGGGTGCTGGCCAGCAGCCGCGTGTACAACGGCGATGCTGGCCTGTTGGGGGTGGAGCTGGGCGTGGTGCAGGGTTGGAACAACCTGCGCGACAACAACACCGACAAATCGCTGACCGGCGCCCTGCGCTGGCGCTCGCCCACCATGAATACTTGGGTGGACTACGAGTTCATGGTCGGCAACGAGCAGGACGACAGCTACGGCGACGTCCAGGCGCCACCTTCGCGGGTCATCGCCGCCTCCGGGCAGTTCAAGCAGCAGCATTCCCTCAACGGCTGGCATCAGTTCAATCCGCAGTGGTCCATGGGGGCGGAGCTGGTGTACGGCCGCCAGGCGGGGGATGGCAAAGCGTCGACGGTGGACGTGCTGACCGGCCCCGGCTTCGACGGGGCGTCGTGGTGGGGCGCCAATGCGGTGGTCACCTACCAGGTGCGCAAGGACCTTGCCTGGTCGTTGCGCGGTGAGCATTTCAGCGACCCCGAGGGCTTTGCGCTGTTCCCGACCACCACCGCGCGTGGCAGCTTCAATGCCGTGACCACCGGCGTTCGCTATGAGGTGAACAAGCACCTGTCGCTGCGCCCCGAGCTGCGCTACGACTGGTTCAAGGGCGGCGAAGACCAGCGCCCGTTCGGCAACGGCCGCGACCGTACGCAGCTGACGGCGATGGTGGAGGCGTTGTATTACTTCTGATCAGGCACCGCGTGGGCCTTTGACGCGGCCTGGCGGCACGCTGCTACGCGCCCCCAATACTCCGTAGCAGCGGCCGCGAGGCCGCGTCCCAGGCGCCTCCGTCCTACCATGCCGATTCATTCTGATTCTTCCTCCTTTCGGGCAGTATCCCTCGCCATTACGAAGAAGGCATAATGCCATACCGCCGCCTTCTTCAACCGCCCCTGAGGTTTGCAACGCATGCAGTTCAATGTCGACTCGGATGCCATGTATCGCCTATTGCTTCAGGGTGTGGCGGACTATGCCATCTACATGCTTTCACCCGAGGGCATCGTCACCAACTGGAACCCGGGGGCAGAGCGGGCAAAAGGCTACAAGGAAGAGGAAATCGTCGGCCGGCACTTCTCGGTGTTCTATACCGAGGAAGACCGCGCCGCCAATTTGCCCGAGCACAGCCTTGCGGCCGCGCGGCGCGAAGGGCGTTTCCATGCCGAAGGGGTGCGGCAGCGCAAGGACGGCTCGCACTTCTGGACCAGCGTGGTGATCGACCCCGTGCATGATGACCACGGCCAGGTAGTCGGTTTCGCCAAGCTGACCCGTGACATCACCGAGCGGCGCCAGACTGAATTGCAGCTGCTGGACGCCAAGGTGCTGGCCGAGCAGTACAGTGCTGAGATGACCTCGCTGTCGCAGTTCCTCGATTCGGTGATTTCCAATATTCCGGCCAGCGTCATCGTCAAGGACGTGCAGACCGACCGTATCCTGCTCGCCAACCACCAGGCCGAGGCGCTGTTCGTGCCCAACGGCGCGAGCATGGTTGGCCGGCTGATGAGCGAGGCGCTGGCGCCGGACACGGCGGCCTATATCGAGCAGCAGATGAGCCAGGACCTGAATATCGGTGCGATCAAGACGGTGGAAACCCTGGTGGCCACCAACCGCGGGCCGCGCACGCTCAGGAGCCGCACGGTGTTGAACCAGGACCCGGGCAATGCTTCGGAATATGTGCTGTTCGTGGCCGAGGACGTCACCGTGGAGCTGGCCGCCAACGCGCGCATTCACCACATGGCGCACCATGACGCGCTGACCGGGCTGCCCAACCGCGTGCTGTTCCACGAAAAACTCAAGGAGGCGTTGCTGCTGTCCGAGGGCACTGGGAAGATCACCGGCACGCTGTGCCTGGACCTGGACGACTTCAAGAACGTCAACGATTCCCTGGGCCACGGCATCGGCGACAAGTTGCTGCGCGCCCTGAGCAGCCGCCTGCAGGAAGAACTGCGCGAGGTTGATACTTTGGCGCGGCTGGGCGGCGATGAGTACGCGGTGATCCTGCCCGAACTGGACACGGCAGAGGCCGCTGAGCTGGCCGCGCAGCGCCTGATTCATGCGGTGCGGCCGCCGTTCCTGATCGAGGGGCACAGTTGCTCGGTGGGCATCAGCATCGGCATCGCCCTGGCGCCCCACGACCATGACAGCCCCGAGCAACTGATGGGCTACGCCGACATGGCGTTGTACGAGGCCAAGCGCAATGGCCGCAACCGCTTCGAGCGGTTCAAGTTCCAGCTCGATGAAGCGGCGCGCCACCGCCGTACCATGGAGACCGACCTGCGCACCGCCCTGCACCAGGGCCACCTGCAATTGCACTACCAGCCCATCGTCACCCACGGCGGCGATGAGATCTCCGGGTACGAGGCGCTGTTGCGCTGGCGCCACCCCACCAAGGGCACCATCATGCCCATGGACTTCATCACCATGGCCGAGGAAACCGGGCTGATTCACGAGGTGGGCAACCGGGCGCTGAACCTGGCGTGCCAGGAGGCGGCCAGTTGGGGCACGCGCCAGACCGTGGCGGTGAACCTGTCTGCGGTGCAATTCAAGAACCCCGGGCTGGTGGACACCGTGGCGCTGGCGCTGAGTGATTCGGGGCTTGAGCCCGAGCGCCTGGAGCTGGAGATCACCGAGTCGGTGCTGCTGGAAGACAGCGAGGGCAACGTGGCGACCCTGCGGGCCATCAAGGCGCTGGGCGTGGCCATTTCCCTGGACGACTTCGGCACCGGCTATTCGTCGCTGGGTTACCTGCGCTCATTCCCGTTCGACCGCATCAAGATCGACATGTCGTTCGTGCGCGAGATGGCGGACAGCAAGGAGGCGTTGGCGATCATCCGGGCCATTACCGGCATGAGCAACAGCCTGCTGATCAAGACCACCGCCGAAGGCGTGGAGACTGCCGAACAGATGCAGCAACTGATCAGCGAAGGCTGTTCGCACTTCCAGGGCTACTACTTCGGCCGCCCGGTACCGGCCGCCGAGCGCCGCCACGCCTAGCAGCGGTTACATCCTGTGGGAGCGGGCTTGCCAGCGAGTTTTTGGGGCCCTGAAAAACTCGCTGGCAAGCCAGCTCCCACAGGGTGGGTCACGCGCGCGCCGTTTCGACGCTGAACTGCTCTGCCAGCTTCAGCGCACTCATTGGTTTGCCCAGCAGGTACCCCTGCAGGATATCGCAGCCAAGCTCGGTGAGCATTTCGCGCTGCTCGATCGTTTCCACGCCCTCGGCCACCACCTTCAGGCCAAGGGTCTTGCCCAGCGCGACGATGGCCGAGACGATGGCTTCGTCCTCGTTGCCCTGGGACAGCTCGGTGATGAACCCGCGGTCGATCTTCAATTCATTGGCGGGCAGGCGCTTGAGGTACAGCAGGCTGGAGTAGCCGGTGCCGAAGTCGTCGATGGAAATACCCACGCCCAGCGCCGCCAGTTGGTCGAGCACCACCAGCGCTGCCTCGGCGTCGCGCATGGCGGTGGTCTCGGTAATTTCCAGGGTCAGGTAGCGGGGCGGCAGGCCATTGCGCTGCAGCGCCGAGCGCACCACATCCACCAGCCCGGCGTTGGCCAGTTGCACCGTCGACAGGTTGACCGCGATGGTCCAGTCACGCCGGCCCTGGGCGTGCCACTCGGCCATCTGCCGGCACGCCTCGTTGATCACCCAATTGCCGATGGGCACGATCAGCCCGCTGCGCTCGGCCAAGGGCAGGAAGCGGTCGGGCGGCACCAGGCCCATGTCCGGCTTGTTCCAGCGCAGCAACGCCTCGACACCGGTCATGGGGCCGGCGGGGGCGACGATCTTGGGCTGGAAAAACAGCACGAATTCGTTGCGTTCGAGCGCCTTGCGCAGGTCTTGCTGCAGCTGCAATTGCTGGTGGGCGTTGATGTTCATGGCTTTTTCAAAGAAGCAGTAGCCGTCGCGGCCCTGTTCCTTGGCGTGGTACATGGCCGCGTCGGCATTCACCATCAGCTCATGGTCGTTGGCGCCGTCGGCCGGGAACACGGCGATGCCGATGCTGGTGGAAATGTGCACCGTTTGCTGCCCGAGCACGTAGGGCTGCTTGATCACCTCCACCACGCGCTGGGCCAGCACGGCGGCATCCTCGGGCTCACAACTGTCGGTGAGTATCACGAATTCATCACCGCCCAGGCGTGCCACGGTGCCTTCGTCGTGCTGGTTGAGGCTGATACGCCGGCCCACCTCTATCAGCAACTGGTCGCCGGTGTGGTGGCCGTAGGTGTCGTTGACCGCCTTGAACCCGTCCAGGTCCATGAACAGCATGGCGAAGCGGGTTTTCTGCCGGGTGGCCTTGTGAATCGCCTGTTCCAGGCGGTCGTTGAGCAGCGTACGGTTGGGCAGGTGGGTGAGGCTGTCGTGCAGCGCCAGCTTCACCAGCTCGGTGTTGGCGCGGTCCAGGGAATTGGCCAGCAAGCTGGTGCGGATGTCGAGCATGGAGATCACCAGGGCAATGGCGCACACCGCCAGGGTGACGACGATCACCACTACCACCAACCATTTGCTGTCGAGGCCGTCGTTCACTGCGCCACACACGCTGCCCAAGGGGAATTGCGCGGCGGCCATGCCGGTGTAGTGCATGCCGACGATGGCGCAGCCCATCACCAGCGAGGCGCCCAGGCGCGCGCGGTTGATGAACTTGCCTTCATTGCGTAGCCGGAAGGCTATCCACAATGCCGCGCCCGAGGCCAGGATGGCGATGACCACCGACAGCGCGAACAGGGCAGGGCTGTACTGCACGTCGGGGTTCATCAGCAGCGCGGCCATGCCGGTGTAGTGCATGGCGGCTATGCCGATGCCCATCAGCACGGCGCCCAGCAGCAGGCGCGGCAGCGGCATTTCCTTCTGGCACGCCAGCCATAGCGCAAACGCCGAGGAGGCGACCGCGATCAGCAGCGACAGGCCGGTCAGGCGCAGGTCGTAGCCCAGGTCGATGGGCAGCTGGAAGGCCAGCATGCCGATGAAGTGCATGGCCCAGATGCCGGTGCCCATGGCGAACGAACCGCCGGCCAGCCACAGTGCGGCGGCATGGCCCCTGGCGCGCGCGACGCGGCCGGTCATGTTCAGCGCGGTATAGGACGCCAGGATGGCGACAACCAGTGAAAAAAGGACGTACAGGCTGTTGTAGCTGCTTGCGTACATTGGCGCTCCCTGTGCGGAACCCACTCACTGTGTTATCGGCGGGGCGGCAGTTTCCTGAAACGGTTCATGCCAGGCTCACTCGCGCTTGTCGCGCTTGAGCGCCTCGCGGTTCTCTTCCCTGAACTTGGCGCAGAGGATGCGCATCACCAGGTTGGCGCGGTCCAGGCCTTCCGGCGCTTCCAGGGCACGCCTGGCTTCGTGGGCAAGGTTGCTGAGCGAGCGGTATTCGTTGTTCGGGCGCGGCATGGGGTCACCTTGATGGGGGCAGAAGTCACACAGAGCACGGCGATCGAATGCTCGATGCAATTACGCTAGCACCTCAAGGGCAGGATTGCACCCTTGGCGGCCGGCCGCCTGACGCCGCCTGCGGCAGCTGCTACACGAGCGTTTTGCAACGCGGGTTCTGTAGCAGCGGCCGCAGGCCGCGTCCAAGGCGCCGCGCTGTTCCCGGCACACCGCAGTGAGCCCGGACGCAGTCTGCGGCAGCTGCTACGGGGGTGGGGTGAGGTCCTGGCAGGTCTGCACCAGCAGCTCACGCACCCAGCGCTGCGCCGGGTCATGGTGGGTGCGCTCATGCCAGGCCAGCGTCTTGCTGAACCCCGGGATGGCCACCGGCGGGTCCATTAATGCCAGCCCCGGCTGGTGCAGCGCCAGGCGCAGGGGCACCACGGCGACCAGGTCACTGGCCAGCAGTATCTCCGGCAACACCAGGAAGCTGGTGACCGAAGTGACCACCCGGCGGGCATGGCCAATGCTGGCCAGCGCGCTGTCGGTGACGCCGCTGAACCCGCCGCCCGCTGGCGACACCAGCACATGGTCGAGCGCGCAGAAGCGCTCCAGCGCCAATACCCCGTCGGCGGCGTCCGGGTGGCCGGCACGCAGCACGCACACGTAGCGCTCGTCGAACAAGGCGGCCGCGTGCGTGCCGGGCGCCAGGCTGTCGGGCGTGACCAGCGCCAGGTCGACTTCACCGCGTTCCATCTGCCCCTCCAGCGCCTGGCTGTCGAGGGGGCGCACCGCCACGCGAATGTTGGGCGCCTGCTGGCGCAAAGCGCTGAGGAACGGCACCACCACCGCGCGCAGGGCGTAGTCGGTGGACGCCAGGGTCAGGGTCATGGCAGCAGTGGCAGGCTCGAACGCCGCCGGGCGCAGCATGGCCTCGATCTCCCCCAGCAGCTGCTTGACCGGCCTGGCCAAGGCCTGCGCGCGGGGGGTAGGCACGATGCCGCGCTGGGCGCGCACGAACAGCGGGTCACCGAAGCTGTCCCGCAGGCGCACGAGCATGCCGCTGACGGCCGGCTGGGTCAGCGCCAGGCGCTGGGCTGCACGGGTCACGCTGCGCTCGTCCAGCAGGGCGTCCAGCGCTTTGAGCAGGTTGAAGTCCAAATGCTTGATATCAGGCGTCATGATGGCTTTGGCAAAGAAGGTCGTGGTCAGGTTATGCCAACCTGGCAGGTGCGGCCAGGGCAATCCACCTTGAACCGCCGATTTTTTCCACGCGTGCCCGCACGAACGACGCCGCCCCCGCCAGCCCATTAGCCTGCGCCCATCGTTTGATGACAGGAGGCTTCGATGAAGTCGTGGGGTGAGATCAGTCTGTGGATGGACCAGCTCGAAGAGCCGCGCAGCGCGCGCCCGGCGCTGACCGCGCAGGTGCAGGCCGACGTGGCGATTATCGGCGCAGGCTACACGGGGCTGTGGACGGCTTACTACCTCAAGCGCCTGGCGCCGCAGTTGCGCGTGGTCATCGTCGAGGCCGAGGTGGCCGGGTTCGGCGCCTCGGGGCGCAACGGCGGCTGGCTGATGGGCAACCTGCTGGGCGAGGACCGCATGCTGGCGCCACTGCCCGCAGCGCTTCGCCGGCAGGCCTTCGACCTGCTGCATGGCATTCCCGATGAAGTGGCCCAGGTGGTGGCCCGCGAGGGCATCGACTGCAACCTGCGCAAGGGCGGCGTGCTGTACTGCGCCGCGCGCTACCCCGAACAACTGACCAGCCTGCGCGGCTACCTGCAGCACCTGCGCGAGCTGGGCCTGGGCGAAGGCGACTACCGTTGGCTTGAGCCTGGCGAACTGGCCGGCCAGGTGCGCATGGCCAACGCCTATGGCGCGGTCTACAGTCCGCACTGCGCCACCATTCACCCGGCCCGGCTGGCGCGTGGCCTGGCCCGTAGCGTCGAGGCGCTGGGCGTGGAGATCTACGAAGGCACCCGCGCGCTGGACTGGCAGCCGGGCCTGGTCACCACCGCCCAGGGCAGCGTGCGCGCTGACTGGGTGGTGCCCGCCGTGGAGGGCTACGCGGCCGAACTGCCGCCGCTGGGCCGGCACCAGTTGCCGGTGCAAAGCCTGATGGTGGCCACCGAACCGCTGCCGGCGTCGGTGTGGGAACAGATCGGCCTGAACCAGGGCCAGGCCTTCAGCGAGTTCAGCCGCCAGGTCACTTATGGCCAACGCACTTGCGATGACCGCCTGGTGTTCGGCGCCCGCGGCGGCTACCGCTTTGGCGGCCGCCTGCGCACCGACTTCAACCTGAATGCCGACGAGCGCGGCCTGCGCCAGGCGCTGATGGGCGATTTGTTCCCGGCGCTGCGCAAGGTGCGCCTGACCCACGCCTGGGGCGGCAACCTGGGCATGGCCCGGCGCTTCCGGCCACACATGCTGCGCGACGCGAAGAACCGCATCGCCCTGGCCGGCGGTTACGGCGGCGAAGGGGTGGGGGCCAGCAACCTGGCCGGGCGCACCCTGGCTGACCTGATCCTGGGCCAGGACAGCGCCTTGCTGCAACAGCCCTGGGTGTTCACCGACAGCCCGGTGGGCAGCCTGCGCAGCTGGGAACCCGAACCCTGCCGCTGGCTGGGCTACAACGCCATCATCCGTAGCTTCAGCAGTGAGGATGCGCTGCTGGCCAACCCCCATACCCCCGCGTGGCGGCGCCGCCTGGCGCAAGCCCTGGCGACCCGCATGGAAGGCCTGATGGCCTGGAAAGTCGGCTGATTCCTCACTAATAAACGGAGCGCAACATGAACATCACGCATTTGAAAGGCAGCCACACCCTGGCGCTGGAAGAGAGCTTCCCGGTGGCCGTGCCTTTGGGCGACCCGGTGGCCACGGTGTCGGTCACCAGTGTCGAACGCATCGACGGCGTCGAGACCGGCGTGTGGGAATGCACCCCCGGCCGCTGGCGCCGGCAGATTCCACAGCAGGAGTTCTGCCACTTCACCACTGGGCGCTGCACCTTTACCCCGGACGGCGGCGAAACGATCGAAATCGTCGCCGGCGACGCCCTGATGATGCCCGCCAACACCCATGGCATCTGGGATGTGCAGGAAACAACAAGAAAAACGTACGTGCTTATCTTCTGAACTGCCGCCCCCCTTAGGTCTGGTAATCGAGGTGCTCATGCTCAAGAAACTGTTGCCGCTGATGTTCGTGGCTTGTACCACCCAAGCCGCTGAAGTCGTGCACATCTACAACTGGGGTGAATACATTGCCCCCGATACCTTGCAGAACTTCCAGGGCAGCACCGGGATCGGCACCCAGTACGATGTGTACGACAGCAATGAAACCCTGGACGCCAAGCTTGCGGCTGGCCATTCGGGCTATGACGTGGTGTTCCCGTCGGCGCACTTCATGGCCCACCAGGTGCAGAGCGGCGCGCTGAAGACCCTGGACCGCAGCAAGCTGCCGAACTGGAAAAACCTCAACCCCATGCTGATGAAGGCCCTGGAGGCCGACGACCCGGGCAACCTGCATGGCGTGCCGTACCTGTGGGGCACCACGGGCATCGGCTACAACGTCGACAAGGTGCGCGCCGCGCTGGGCAAGGACATTCCCATGAACACCTGGGACGTGCTGTTCAAGCCGGAGATCCTGGCCAAGCTGCACGGTTGCGGCGTGGCGGTGCTGGACAACGGCCCCGAGCTGTTGCCAATCGCCTTGCGCTACCTGGGCCTGCCCCCCCACAGCAAGGACCCCGCCGATTACAAAAAGGCCGAGGCGCTGCTGCTGCAAATGCGCAAGAACGTCACCTACTTCCACAGCGCCAAATACATCGGCGACCTGGCCAACGGCGATATCTGCCTGGCCGTGGGCTGGTCCGGCGACGTGATGCAGGCCGCCAACCGCGCTACCGAGGCGGGCAACGGCGTGAAGGTGAAATACGAAATTCCCAAGGAGGGCGCGCCGTTCTGGATCGACCTGATGACCATGCCCGTCGACGCCCCCAACGAGGCGGCCGGTTACGCGTTCATCAACTACATGATGGAGCCCAACGTGGCGGCCAGCATCAGCAACGCGGTGCGCTACGCCAACGGCAACGCTGCGGCCGACAGCCTGGTGGACCCGAAACTCAAGGCTGACCCCGCTGCTTACCCACCGCAGGAGGTGATGGACAAGATGTTCATCCTCGAAGCCATGCCGTTGAACATCGACCGGCTGCGCACGCGCATCTGGAGCAAGGTCAAGAACGGCGTGTGAGTAGGCCCGGACGCGGCCTGGCGGCCGCTGCTACAGAGAGTACGTAGCAGCGGCCACTAGGCCGCGTCGTTGTTCAATACACATCCATCACTTTTACTGATCAATCAGTCATATCTATATATTTGTGCTCATGCAGCGACCAGCGGATGCTTCGCGAAACCTGCCGCCCAAGGCGCAGGCCTGACCCGCCACCTTTCAGGACCGCACTCGTGAAGATCATCTGTATTGAAGAACACGTCACCGACGCCGCCATCGCTGCCGCCAGCTACCCGGCGCAGGCCCTTGAGGCGGGCTACATGGCCGACTGGGTAAACGGTATCCCCGACCAACCAGGCAGCTTCAACGACAACCGGCCGCACCTGCAGGCGCCCCGGACCGCGATGGCACTGGCCGGCGACCTTGGCGCTGGGCGCATCGCCGAGATGGACCAGCACGGCATCGACATGCAGGTGCTGTCCTACAGTAATGCCCCGCAGCTCATCGAGGGCCCGCAGGCCGTCGAGCTGACGCGTGCCGCCAATGACCGCCTTGCCGAGGCCGTGCGGGCCCACCCCAGCCGCTTCGGCGGCTTCGCTGCCTTGCCCTGGAGTGACCCTGAAGCTGCCGCAGCCGAGCTTGAGCGGGCGGTTACCCAGCTGGGCATGGTCGGGACCTTGCTGACCGGCCGCCCAGGCCAGACGTTCCTCGACGACCCGCGCTATGAACCCGTGCTGGCGAAGCTCAACGAGCTGGAGGTGCCGCTCTACGCGCACCCAGGCTTCGTGCTTCCGCAAGTGCAAGCGCCGTACTACGGCGGGCTTCAGCAGGAGGTCAGCGCACGGCTGTCGCTGTTTGGCTGGGGCTGGCACCACGAGGCGGGTATCCAGGTGATCCGCATGATCCTGGCCGGCGTATTCGACCGGTTTCCCAAGCTGCAGGTCATCAGCGGCCACTGGGGCGAGATGGTGCCGTTCTAC
The DNA here is from genome assembly GCF_056175065.1 of Pseudomonas sp. JC1203. Taxonomy (NCBI): domain Bacteria; kingdom Pseudomonadati; phylum Pseudomonadota; class Gammaproteobacteria; order Pseudomonadales; family Pseudomonadaceae; genus Pseudomonas; species Pseudomonas sp. JC1203. The sequence goes on along the minus strand of NZ_JBWCAM010000011.1, from coordinate 218,224 downwards.
CTGCAGCGCATGGACGACATGTTGCCCCAGCAGGTAACGGGGCTGTCGCGCAGCGTTTCGCAGACCTATAAAGAGCACGTCTATGTCACCCCAAGTGGCATGTTCAACGAGCCGCACTTCGAGTTCATCCACAAAGTGATGGGCGCCGACCGCATCATCTACGCCGTCGACTATCCCTACCTCACGCACACGGGAGCGCGTGAATTTTTGCAGGGGCTTGCCATCAGCGAGCTGGACCGGGAGAAAATTGCGTATAAAAATGCGCAGGCACTTTTTCGGCTTTAGTGAACGGCAAGGGATGGGGTATTGAGCAGGATGCACAGCATACGGTTGAGCGACGGGCAGGTACCAGGGCCCACCCTGGTTTGCCTGCCAGGCGCGATGTGTTCGCCGCAGGTATTTGCACAGGCTGCGTTGCGCAGTGGCCTTCCTGCGGTGGGGCTCGGCTGGCTGGAGGGCGACGGCGCGCACGACCTGCGGTCTGTCGCCGCCCGCGTCAGCGAGGTGATTTCAGCGCTGCCCGCGGTCATCCTGGTCGGCCATTCCATGGGTACGCCGATTGCCGTGCTGGCCGCGTTGCTGAGTGCGCGGCGGGGTGCTTCGCCAATCAAGGGGCTGGTGCTTGCCAACAGCGGCGCCAACACCCGCGGCCACGGCGATATCGCCAGCCTGGTAAAGCGTGTCGAGCGGGATTGGTCAGAGGGGTTTCAGGAGGCGTTCATTGCCCGCTGTTTTCGGCAGTTGCCGGCGGAGCCGCTGCTGCAGGCGCTGCGCAGTTACCCGTCCCGGCTCGATCGCCATGCGGTGGTCGAGGCTCTGCTCAGCCAGCAGGCGATTGATTGCGCGCCGCTGCTGGCCAACTTGCCGCGCGTGCCGACCGCTATCGTCCATGGCCAACACGACCCCGCCCGCACCCTCGGCCACGCGCAGGAAATGGCCAATGGAATCGCCGGGGCAACGCTGCACGTACTGGAAACCGGCCACACCTCCTGCGCCGAAGCCCCGGATGATTTCGCCGCCGTGCTGCGCGGCATCGCCAACCATCTTCCGTAGCAGCAGCTGTCTTGTGGGAGCGGGCTTGCCAGCGAGCTTTTATGGCCCCAACAGCTCGCTGGCAAGCCAGCTCCCACAGTATCTAGCAGCAACTGTCTTGAAATGGTGTCGTCTACATCGCGACTAAAGTTGGCTCCTACACTATTCGTGGTAGGACCCAGCCTTGGCCGCGAAGCAGCCGCAGCCAGACCACGCTTTCTGCAGGTGTAATGTTTATCGTTGAATACCTCGCTGGGAAGTGCGGTTAAAAGCGCCATGGCGCACTGTCAGGATCATTCGTTGTCCTGGTTGGAACCGCTGGTTCCGCCAGTGCCGCCGGTGCCGCTGCTGCCGCGTCCACCCTCGCTGTGCTGGCCGCCCATGCGGCCGGCCTGCGAGGCTTTTTCCTTGTCGGTGGGGACGTTGCCGGTGGAGGCCTGGCCACCTTTCTTGCCGGCCTCGGAGGCTTTTTCCCGATCATTGGCAAAGTTGCCGGGATTGTCCTGTTGCGTGCCGCCCTGGTTGCCGCGGCCTTGTTGATTGTCAGCCATGATAGTTACCTCTGGTTGTTCGCATGAAATGACACCATGCACAACGTCGGACTTTCTCATGCCTGGAGAAGTGCAGGTTATTTACCGGCCAGCTGATTAAAGGCGCTAAAGGCAACCGTCAGTATCTTTGGCATGCCAATTGACTGCATTCGCTTAGTTGCTTCAGCGTGGAATGAAGCAACTAACCGTTGGTGTTTGAACATGCGGTTTTAGTTTTTTATCGGCGGTATGCGAATGCTTCGGTGGCCCGGACGCCGCCTGGCGGCAGCTGCTACAGAAGCGGTCAGGCGCGTGCCTTGAACGCTGCGGCCACCAGGCCGTCCAGCCAGTCCTGATGCCCGTTGAGCATGGGGTTGGGCTTGGCCGTGCGCAGTTCTTCGGCGGGCTTACCCACCTGGGTTTCCTGGGTGAGAATGCGCACGCGGCCGCCGTCCAGGTTCTCGACCAACCAGGCGTGATGCACGTCCAGGCGGGTATCGCCTTCACCTGCCCAGCCATGCCAGGCCACGCGCCCTGGCTGGGTGGCAGTAGGTGCGATGAATTCGTTGCACTGGGCTTCCACCGGAAAACCGAAGGTCTCGAAGTAGAAGCGCACGCCGTCGGCCAACGCCGGGCCTTGGTTGTCGTGGAAGCGGGTGTTGGCGGAGTTGCTGTAATAGGTTGGCCATTGTGCCGGCACAGCCAGCAGCGGCCAGACGTCGGCGGCACTGAGCCCGGCGACGATGACTTCGTTGGAGACGTAGTTGTCGGTGAGGCCGGGGATGAAGCCTTCTGGCCAGTAGATAGCGTTTTGCATGCGGAAGTCCTGTGTGGTGACGTTTAAAAAGTGAGTGAAGAATGAGCCGTGCCAAGAAATAACGCCAATCGCTATTTGTTATCCATGGCATCACGCCGGCTGATATCAGCCCTGGCTTGCGTCGCAAACCCCGCGTTGCTGCTTGTAAAAAGGGCTGCTGAAATAGCACGAAAGTAGCTGCCGAAAGTTAATGTAGAGCGGTTGCTGCGCATGTGCCCCTATTAACTATGCCTGACAACATGATTATTTTTTTTCAAAAGAGCCTTTCGCTTTAAAGGTTATTCACATCGGTCATCCATGTTTTCGTGGAAGGGTGAAAACGTGGTCTATACCTACTTGTGCTCAAGGCTACCGCCACTCTTGACACACTAAGGAGCTGCACATGAAGTTTCCGATACTGGTTAGTTCGCTATGTATTTCCGCCGCGATCCTGGCGGGGTGCGCTTCCAAGGCGCCGTCGCCTGGGGAGTATTCCGGGTTTTTAAAGGATTACAGCCGATTGGAAGAAGGCAAGTCGGCGAGCGGTGTGCCGGTGATGCGCTGGATTGACCCCAAGGTGGATATACGCAAGTTCAGCAGTGTTTATATCGAGCCCAGCCAGTTATACCCGCAGCCCAAACCTACCGCGCAAATTCCGCAAGCCACCCTGAAAGGCATCACCGCGTACTTTGACCAGGCACTCAAGCGCGAGCTGGGCAAGTCGCTGCCACTGGCCAATGGCCCCGGCCCCGGTGTTTTAGTGGTGCGCCCGGCCATTACTGCCGTGAGCAGCAAGACCGAAGGCTTCCAACCTTATGAGATCCTGCCCATTGCCCTGGTCGCGGCAGCGGTGAACACGGCCGCCGGTGGGCGCGACCAGGAAACCAGTATCGCTACCGAGGTCGCCTTCCTGGACGCCGACACCCACCAGGTCGTTGCCGAGGTGGTGCGCAAAGGGGCGGGCGCCAACCTGGAAACCGACAAATCGGTCATGACGGTCGCGGATGCAAAAGCGGTACTGGACGGTTGGGCCTCTGATGTCCACCTTACCTTCGATAAGCTCAAGGCCAGTGCCAAGTGACAGCCGGCAGGTAGAGCGCGAAGAAACACGGCGCCCTTGGTGGCGCCTTTTTTTTGCCGTCATTGACGCGGCGGCGTCGCGAAGATCGGGTCCTGGGGATTGATCTGTTGCAACTCCAGCATCCGTTGCTGGGCGCCTTGCGCATCCCCTTGCTGGCGCAGGTATTGCGCCAGCGTCAAGCGCAGCTCCCGACTGGCTGGATGCCGGTCGAGGCCCGCCTGTAGCGCGCTGTTGGCCTGCTGCAACTGGCCGCTGTCGTGCAGCGCAACCCCAAGTACGAAGCTGTAGCGTGGGTTCTCCGGCGCCAGGGCGACGGCTCGGCGCAGGGCGGCAATGGCCGCAGGCATCTGCCGGGCGCGAATCAGCCGCAGGCCCTGGGTATGGGCAAGTAGGCCGGATTCGGGGTGGGCCGTCGCGGCCATGTCGATCAGGGCCGCGGCTTCGTCGCCGCGCTGCTGGTTGTCCAGCCACTGGGCCAGGGTCACCACGGCGGGCAGGAAGTCCGGGTCGCGCACCAGCGCCGTCCGCAGCGCAGGCTCCACTTCGCCGGCCCGGCCAGTGGCCTGGTACAGCATCGCCAGGTTGAGGTTCGCCTCGGCACGTTCGGCCAGGCTGTGCTGCACACTTTCGTATTCGCCGATAGCGCTGGCCCACGCCGGTTGCGCGGCGCCCAGGTTGCCGCTGGCGCCGGCTTGCAGCAGTTCGCGGGCGGTGGCGATGCGCACGGCGCGCACGGGGTCGTTCAGCAGGGGTAGCAGCGCCGCGTTGTTCTGCTGCGGGTCAACCAGGCCGCTGAACGCATGCACCGCAATCTCGCGTACTTGCGGGTCCGGGTGCTGCAGGTCGCGTGTGGCCTGTTTCAACGACTGCGCGGAAGGGTAGCCCGGCACTTCGCCAAGCAGGGTGGCGCGGCGGATGGCGGGCAGGTTGTTCTGTTGCAGCAACGTCGCCAGGGCGTTGGCCGCATCGGGCTTGCCGGCGCGTATCAGCCACAGGCCTTCGTCGTAGCGGGGCGGCTGGGGTTTGTCGGCGCCGTACCACAGGCGAAACTGCTCGCTGACCTTGCTCGCGGCGGTGTCCTGGTGGCAGCCCAGGCAGGCGTCCGGGGTGCCCAGCCTGGCGGCGCGCTCGGGGTTGGGCAGGCTGAAGCCGTGGTCGTGGCGGTAGTCGTTGACCATGTAGAACTTGCCGGGCATGTGGCAATCCACGCACTGCGAGCCTGGTTGGCCGGGCGTGTGGTGGGTGTGTTCGGGCGCGGTGTAGTCCTTGGCCTGCAGGCCGCTGCCGTCGACGGTCGCGTAAGGGGTTTTACCGGCGCTGTTGTGGCATTGCAGGCACACGCCATTGCCGGCGACTTTCAATCCACTGCTGTGGGGGTTATGGCAATTGCTGCAGCGCACGCCCTTGTCGAACATTTTGCTTTGCTGGAACGAGCCGGCCTCGAACACTTCCTCCTTGATCTTGCCGTCCAGGGCATACAGCTCGCGGGTCAGCGTGGCGGGCAGGTAGTCGTCCATCAACCGCTGCTTGTTGCTATAGCCATCGCTTAGCGGTGCGCGGCGGGCGTGGCAGCGCGCACAGGTCTCGATCTCGGTGGTGGCAGCCTTGCCGGCAAGGTTTACCTCGAAGCCGGCATTGGCCAGCGGCGATTGCGCGGCCGCCCACGCCAGGTGGTTGGAAGCGGGCCCGTGACAGGCCTGGCAGCCCACGCCCAGGCTGTTCCAGTGGCTGGCGAAGGTATTGCTGGCGGCATCGAAGTTGCGCTTGAAGCCGGTGGTGTGGCACTCCACGCACATGAAGTTGGCGTTCTGCGAGGGCTTGCTCCAGTGCAGCGGGTTCTTGAAGTTCACGCCCTGGCCCGGGTACAGGTGGAACCAGCGCTTGTGTTCGGTATCCCAGGCCACACCCAGGGCCTGCAGGCGCCCACCGGGTGCCTCCAGCAAGTATTGCTGCAGCGGCGCCACGCCAAAGGTATAGGCCACCTTGAAATCCGCGGGCTGGCCGTCGGCGCCCGGGGTGTTTACCCAGTACTCCTGGCCCTGGCGGAAGAAACGCACGGTTTCCTTGTCACCCTTGAAGGTCACCTTGTTGAAGTCGCCCAGCACGGTGGCGGGGGCAGCGGCCTGCATGGCCAGCTGGTGGTGGGAGCCTTGCCAGTCCTTCACTTGGGCCACGTGGCAGCCCTGGCAGGTGCTTTCATCCACCAGTTGCGCGGGCGGAGGGGCTGGGGGCGGAAGCTGGGTGGCAGCGGGTAACGCAGGTGCAGGCGCTGGTGGCGGCGCCTGGATAAACCACCACAGGGCCACGAGTGCGACCACGGCCGCCGCTGCCACCAGGCCATAAAGAACGTTGCGCGCGCGCGGTGCAGCCGGTGCTTCGGGGTGGGAATGGCGACGTTTGGGCATGACGACTTCCGATGTCCGAGGAACAAGCTGGCGTGCACAGGCGATGTGGGTAGGCGTACGCGCTCTGCTGGCGCCGCCGACCACTCCACGATAGACGAAGCGCAGTAAACTGCGCTGCGATCAACCACCTCACCCCTCCGTAGCAGCTGCCGCGAGGCTGCGTCCGGCAACGCCGCGATATGCCGGGGGATACGCGGTGTGTGCGGACGCGGCCTACGGCCGCTGCAACGGGGCCCCGTGTACCTCGTCGATCGCGTCGCCTGCTTCGCGGCCAAGGCCGGCTCCTACCACGTAAGGCGTAGGAGCCGACTTTAGTCGCGATGCAGACGACGCGGTTTCAAAACAGTTGCTGCTCTACACCCCGTGGCTGCGGTCGTAACCATTCACCTGCGGCGCAACCCAGCCTTCGGGTTGCTGCGCGGCTTGGTAGATTTCCACCAGCAGCGGATAGCACTTGGCGGTGTCGGAGGAGTGTTCGGCGGAGCAGTCACCGCCTGGGCACGCGGACAGGCAGCCCAACAGGTCGATCTCGGCGAAGAACTCAAGATAGTCGCCGGGCTGCACAGGGCTGGCCTTCATGAAGTACTGGCCGGTGTCGCGGGTGAAACCGGTGCACATGAACACGTTCAGCACGTCATGCACATACGGCTCGGCGTCATGCAGTGCCAGCCCGGTGGAGGTCGACAGGGCGCGCGTCAGGTTCGAATGGCAGCAGTGGTGGTACTGGCCGCCGGCACTGAGCAGGTTGTGCGTGTAGGGGTCGCAACGCGTGCCGATCACGTCGTGCACCGAACCGCCGAACTCGTCGAAGCCATACCAGTCGAGCGTGTCATGGGTGATGGTCGCCATGGGCCGCAGGGTGGGGAAGCTTGAGAACAGCTGGTCGCCGACACCCAGGTGCGTGCCGTTCAGTGCCCGGGTCTTGCCGGTGTAGAAGCGCTCGGTCAGGTCATGCTGGTTGAACAGGTTCAGGTCGCCGACCTGCGGCCCCTCGGTGGAGACAATGCGGAAGAAACTGCCGGCTGGTACGGTGAAGGTGGCCGCGTCGCGGGCGGGTACTACCACGGTGCGGACGTGCTTGAGCCCGTCGCGCACGACACGGTAAGCGCCAATGTCGGGGCGCGGCAAGGTTTCCACCGGGTAACAGAGCACTGGCTTGATGGCCTTGCGCTGTGCGGCGTCGGTGGGTGCCTGGGTAACAGGAGTCGGTTTCATGGGGTTCTCCGTTGGGTTGCGCGCAGTCATGCCTGCGGGGCTAAGTGCGGGTAGGGTGGCTCAACAGGTCGAGCAGGGCATGCTCGGAATCGTCGAGGTAACGGTTCATGGTTTCCGCGGCCGCCTGGCGGTGGCCGGCGGCCAGCAGGTCATGGATCTCATGGTCGCGCTCAAGCCAGGGGCGCTGGAAGTTCTCCTCGTCGGGGGCGACGGCGAACACCAGGCGCATCTGCGCCGCGATATTGGTGAAAAAGGCATCCAGCAGCGGGCTGCGCAGCAAGCCCACGATGTGCTGGTGGAAGCGCAGGCTGTGGGTGCCGAAGGCTTGCCAGTCCTCGCGGTCGCGGGCCAGCTCGGCCGCTTCGATGGCGTCCAGCATGCGGTCGGACTGGTATTCGCGCAGCGGCTGGCTGCCGAGGATGGCCTGGATCTCCAGGGTGCGGCGCACCAGGAACAGGTCGCGCACTTCGGCCACGCCCAGGCGGCGCACCATCACGCCCTTGTTGCGCACGTAGGTGGCCAGGCCCTCGCGGCCCAGCTGGTGCAGGGCTTCACGCACGGTGTTGCGCGAGGCGTTGTAGCGGTTCACCAGGTCGGCTTCGACCAGGGCCATGCCGGACAGCAGGCGGCCACCGATGATGTCTTCGCGCAGTTCCTGGGCCACCTGGTCAGCCAGGGACAGGCCTTCGGCGGCATGTGGGGGAAGTTTGTCGGTCATGCCAGCTGTACATCCTTGAGGAAGCGGCCCATGCGTTCGCTGCGGTTATCCAGCAATTCGCGCGGCGCGCCGGCCTGGACGATCTGCCCGCGCTCCATGAACACCACCCGGTCGGAGACCTGGAAGGCAAACTTCATTTCGTGGGTGACAATGATCATGGTCATGCCGTCGCGGGCCAGGTCTTCGATGACCTTGAGCACATCGCCCACCAGCTCGGGGTCCAGCGCCGAGGTCGGCTCGTCGAACAGCATCACCTGCGGGCGCATGGCCAGGGCCCGGGCAATGGCCACGCGCTGCTGCTGGCCGCCGGACAACTGGTGGGGGTATTTGCCGGCGTGCTCGCGCAGGCCGACCTTGCCCAGCAGGGCCAGGCCCAGCGCGCGCAGGTCGGTGTCGGCGCCGTGGCCGTGGTGGCGCGGGGCGAGCAGCACGTTGTCGAGCACGGTCTTGTGCGGGAACAGGTTGAAACCCTGGAACACCATGCCCACCTGGACAATGCCCGCCATGTGCACCCTTGGCCCCAGCCCGCCGCCAGCCTCGCCGCTACCGCGCAGGAAGGGCGCGCCACACAGTTCCACGGTGCCGGCGTCCAGGCCTTCCAGGCCGTTGAGGGTGCGGATCAGCGTGGTCTTGCCTGAGCCCGACGGGCCGATGATCGACACCACCTCGCCGAAGCGCACGTCCAGGTCGATGCCCTTCAGCACTTCCAGCGGGCCATAGTGCTTGCGCGCACCCCGCAGCCGCAGCGCGTGTTCACCCTGGCGCGCCGGTGCGGCTTGCGGGGTTGCAGCGGTGCCGGCGGCGCTGTCGGCCACCGCCCGGGGCGTGCGCTGGCTGACGTCCAGGTAGCGCTCCAGGCGGCGCAGCAGGTAGCTGAAGACGGTTACGATCAGCACGTAGTAGAAGGCCACCGCGAGCATGGTTTCCATCACCAGGAAGTTCTGCGTGTAGAGCTGTTGGCCCACCAGCAGAATCTCCGACAGCGAAATCACCGACACCAGCGACGTCAGCTTGACGATGGTGATGTATTCGTTGGCCAACGTGGGCAGCGCCACCCGCAGCGCCTGCGGGATGACGATCAGCCGCTGCACGCCGCTGTAGCGGATGCCCAGGGCCTTGCCAGCCTCCAGCTGCCCCTTGTGCACCGCCAGCAGGCCGCCGCGGTGGATCTCGGCGATGTAGGCGGCCTCGCTCAGTACCAAGGCGATGAGGCCGGCGGCGTAAGGGTTGGACAGCAGCACACTGGTTGCCGGGAACACCTGGGGCAGGTTGTAGACGAAAATCAGCAGCACCAGCAATGGCAGGCTGCGGAAGAACCAGATGTACAGGGCGGCGGCGCGGTTGAGGCTGCGGCGTGGCGATTGCCGGGCCAGGGCCAGGACGAAGCCCAGCACGATGCCCAGCACCCAGGTTTCCAGGCTCAGCTCGACCACCGTACCCACGGCTTTCCAGAAGTCGCCGTTGACCAGCAGGCTGGCGGCGTAATGCCAATCGAATTGCATGGGGTGTACTCCGGTTTACTGCGCGGCTTGCGGGTTCTGGCCCAGGGCCTGGGCGATCTCGGCGGCGCTGGGTTCAGCCAGGTTGTATTGGCTGAGCAGGGTCTGGTACTCGCCGCTGGCTTTCATGGCGCTGAAGCCCTGGCGCAACTCGTTCAGCAGGGCGTCATTGCCCTTGCGCACGGCCAGGCCGATGACCACGGGGTAGATCAGTGCGCTGGAGCTGATGGTGACCCGGCCCTTGAGCTTGTCGGTGGTGATGCGCGCCACCGCGGCGTCCTCGAACTGCACGTCAACGGCCTTGGCCAGCAAGGCCTGGGCAGCTTCCGGCGAGGTGGGGAATTCACGCGAGTCGATCGGCCCCTGGCCGTTGGCCTGGCAGTAATCCTTCGACAGCGCCGCCAGCTTGGGAATCCACGAGCCGCCCTTGATCGAGGCTACGCGCTTGCCGCACAGGTCCTGCGGCTGCAGGGGGCGGAAGCTGTCGTCGCTGCGCACCATCAGCGACGCGCCGCTTTTCAGGTAGGGCAGAAAGTCCACTTGGGCGGCGCGCTCGGGCGTCACGTACAGCGCCGAGGCCACCAGGTCGAAGCGCCGCGCGTTGACGCCCATCACCAGGTTGGCGAAGCGCGTGTCGACGAACTGCGGCTGCAATTGCAGGTGGCTGCCCAGCAGGGTCATGAACGCTGGGTCGAAACCGGCGGGCTTGCCTTGCGCAAGGTAGGTGTAGGGCGGGTAGGTGAGGTCCGAGCCGATGCTCAGGCGTTGCGGCTGCAGGGTGGCCTCGTCGGCCTGGGCTTGAGCGGTGGCGAGCAGGGACAGGGCAAGAAGCGAACGGGTAAGGCTGGCACGTCTGGACATCGGGAAGCTCCGCTGAGAGATGATTGTTCAACAATCCTTGCGGAGTGAGTAATCAATACTCGTGCCAGAAGCCTGTAGCAGTGGCCGCAGGCCGCGTCCATGCCCGTGGGGGAGCGGGCGTGCCCGCGAGCTGTTGGGGCCATAAAAGCTCGCTGGAACGCCAGCTCCCACAAGACAGTTGCTGTTGCATGGGTTGTTGTGGTGCGCTTGTTTAGTGCAGGTGCACCTGACCGGGGCGCAACCCTCGGGCGTGCTCGGCGGCGGCTTCGCGGGCCAGGCCGACCAGGCTTTCCACGGTTTCCAGGCCAACCCCGGCGCGCCAGCTGGCGAACATCTCCAGGTCCGCCGGTATCGGCTGCACGTCCAGGCACTGCAGGTTGCCGCTGGCCAGCGCGTCGCTGACCAGCGCCGGGGGCAGGGCAGCGATGCCGAAGTCCTCGGCAAGCAGGCGCTCCATGGCCGCTACCGAATTGATGCAACACAGTCGTGGCGCGCGCAGGCCATGGGCGTGCAGCAGGCCCAGCAGGTCCTGATGGGGGCGTGAGTGACGAGAAAAGGTGATCAGCCGCTCGCTGGCCAGCAGGGCCAGGCTGTCGGCCTGGTGGGCGCTGCCGGTGCGCGCCAGCCAAGCCATGGGGTAGCTGGCGAGGTGGGCGTTGCGCAGGCCCTCGTCGGGTAGCGGGTCGGTCTGCAGCACCAGGTCCAGCTGGCCGCGGCGCAGTTGCTCGGCCAGGTTGCGCGCGGTATCGGCCTGCAGGTCCAGCTCCAGGGCCGGGCGCAGGGCATCGATGCGCTGGATGAACGGCCCCAGCCACGTATGGATCACGCTCTCCATCACGCCCACCCGCACCCGCCCGGGGTGGCCGGCGTCCACCGCCTGGCGCAGCGCCTGGGTGCTGTCCAGCACCTGCTCGGCGTAGCTCAGCAGGGCCTGGCCACGCGGGGTCACGGTGGCGCCGCGGGCGTCGCGCTCGAACAGCCGTACCCCCAGTTCGTCCTCCAGCGCGGCGATGCGGTTGGACACCGCTGCCTGGGTGCTGAAGAGCTTCTGCGCGGCCAACCGGAAGCTGCCCAGGCGCGCGACCCAGATGAAGGTTTCGAGAAACTTGAGGTTCATGGCGACGGCTTCCGGCGGGCGAGACTTCATCATAACGGTGATCGACTTTGCTTATCACCTGTACCGCGAATAATCCGTTGGACCTTGCGCGGCTTGCAGGGGAACAATTTGGCTATCAGCTATTTGCTCATCAGCCACCTACGGAGCCCCCCATGAAACGTCCCTTGCTCAACTGCGATATCGGCGAAAGCTTTGGCGCCTGGTCCATGGGCCTGGACGCCGAGGTGATGCCGCTGATCGACTGCGCCAACATCGCCTGCGGCTTCCATGCCGGTGATCCGGGCACCATGCGCCGTACCGTGGCCCTGGCGGTGAGCCATCAGGTGCGCATCGGCGCCCACCCGGCGTACCCCGACCTGGTCGGCTTTGGCCGCCGCAGCATGGCCTGCTCGGCGCAGGAGGTCGAGGACCTGGTGCTCTACCAGATCGGCGCCCTGGACGCCATGTGCCGCGCCGAGGGCAGCCGCGTGCAATACGTCAAGCCCCATGGCGCGCTGTACAACGACATGATGGCCGACCCGGTGCGCCTGGGCGCGGTAATGCGCGCCGTGCACGCCTACGACCCGCACCTGCCGCTGATGCTGATGGCCACCGCCGACACTGGCGCCAGCCAGGCGCTGGCGGGCGAGCTGGGCCTGCAATTGTGGTTCGAGGCTTTCGCCGACCGCGCCTACGAGCCCGACGGCCAACTGGTCAGCCGGCGCCTGCCCGGTGCGGTGCACCACGACCCGGCGCAGGTGGTGGCCCAGGCGCTGGGCCTGGCCCGCGGCGAACCGCTGACCACCCGTGACGGCAGCGCTCTGCGCCTGCACGTCGACACCCTGTGCGTGCACGGCGACAACCCGGCGTCGGTGGCGGCGGTGCGGCAGATCCGCCAGGCACTGGATGGCCTGCCGGCATGAAGGCGCGCATCGAAGTCGCGGCCATCGATTGCCTGACCTTGCGCCTGTTCGAGGTGATCGACGAGGCCAACGTGCCCTGGTTGCTGGCGGCGGCCGAGCGCGTGCGGGCCACGTTCGCCGGCGCGCTGGTGGAGCTGGTGCCGTCCTATACCACGCTGATGCTGCAGTATGACCTGGCCCAGCTGGACGACGCCCAGGCGCGGGCGCTGTGCGAGCAGGCCCTGGCCGGGCTTGAGCCCGCCGCTGCGGACGGCGGTCGCGAGTTGGCCTTGCCGGTGTGGTACCACCCAAGCGTTGGCCCGGACCTGGCGGCGTTGGCGGGCCAGCGGGGGCTGCCCGTGGATGAAGTGATTGCCCTGCATACTGGCCGCACCTACTCGGTGTTCGCCCTGGGCTTTGCCCCGGGGTTCGGCTTCATGGGCCTGGTGGACCCGCGGCTGGCCAGCCCGCGCCTGGCCACGCCGCGCCAACGCGTGGCGGCTGGCAGCGTCGGTATTGCCGAACGGCAGACGGCGATCTACCCGGCAGTCTCGCCCGGTGGCTGGAACCTGGTGGGGCGTAGCCCGGCGCGCCTGTTTGATCCGGCATTGGAAGGCTTCAGCCTGCTGCGCCCCGGTGATCGGGTGCGCTTCGTGCCCGTGCAACGTGACGAATTCCTTCGCCTGGGTGGCGATGACACGCCCATGGAGGCACAGGCATGAACGCTTTAATCGTGGAAAAAACCGGCCCCCAGGCCAGCGTGCAGGATGGCGGGCGCTTCGGCGTGCGCCACCTGGGCCTGACCCAGGGCGGCGCCCTGGACTGGCTGGCGCAGCATTGGGCCAACTGGATGCTGGGCAACCGCCTGGACGCCGCCGTGGTGGAGGTGACCCTGGGCGGCCTGCAGCTGCGCTGCGAGGGTGAGGGCTGGCTGGCCCTGGCCGGTGCGGACCTGGGCGCCACCCTGGACGGCCAGTTGCTGGACGTGTGGCGGCCGTTCAAGGTGCGCGCCGGGCAGCAGCTGTGCTTCGCCAGCCCCCGGCTGGGGGTGCGTGCCTACCTGGCGGTGCCGGGCGGGGTGCAGGCGCCGTTGCTGGCCGGCAGTTGCGCCACCGTGGCCCGCGAAGGGCTCGGTGGCCTGGATGGCCGGGGCAGTGGCCTCAAGGCCGATGACCGCCTGGCGTGGGCGGGCGAAGCCTGCCTGGTGCGTGCCGTGCCGCCGGCGCTGATCCCCGACCTGCACGCCCCGGCGCAACTGGAGCTGATACTGGGGGCGCAAGCCAGCGGCTTCAGTGGCCAGAGCCTGTTCGATGCCTTCAACCAGGCCTGGACCTTGGACACCCGCAGCGACCGCATGGGGCTGCGCCTCACCGGCACGGCGCTGCGCTACGACGGCCCGGGGCTGGTGTCCGAAGGCATTCCGCTGGGGGCCGTGCAGGTGCCGCCCGATGGCCAGCCGATCATTCTGCTGAACGACCGCCAGACCATTGGTGGCTACCCACGGCTGGGGGCGCTGAGCCCGTTGGCGCTGGCGCGCCTGGCGCAATGTTTGCCGGGGGACACGGTGCATGTGTGGCCGCAGGTTGCGTACGCCGCGCAGCAGCGGCATCAACGGCTGATTCGCGACCTGGGTTGACGGGCGCCGCCGGACATTGACCATGTTTTATCGCTGCTTTTCGAGAAAATCAAAACAGCAATGACGGTGACCCCTATAGGCAGGGCAGAAAGCAGCAGCAGGTCGGCGGTGGGCCATTGCAGCGTCAACAGGCTGCCGCCGAGGATCGGGCCCATGATGCCGCCCAGTCTGCCCAGCCCCAGTGCCCAGCCCAGGCCGGTGGAGCGCAACGCAGTAGGGTAATAGGTCGAGGCCATCGTGTTGAGCAGGGCCTGGCCACCCATAACCCCGAAGCCGGCCACGGCAATGAACAGGTAGGCCACGTGTATGCCGCTGTAGTAGCGGCTGAAGAGCACAATCGCCACGCCTGCTACAGCGAAGGTGGGCAAGAGCACCGCGACATAGCCTTTGCGGTCCACGCACCATCCCAGCAACCAGGTGCCGCCAAGCCCTCCAAGCCATAACATTGCGCCTGCCAGCACCGACTCGGAGGCAGTGTGCCCGGCGTCGCTCATCAGCACCGGAATCCACGATGCCAGAAAGTACACGCACAGCATGTTCATGAAATTCATCAGCCAGAGCAGCACCGTCCCACGAGCATGTTCGGCAGCGAACAAGCCTTTTACCGAAAGGCCGGATTGCCTGGGCGGGCTGGTGATGAACGTGCTGACTTCAGTGATGACCAGTGCCGGGGCGATTCGTGACAGCGTGCGGGCCACACGCAACGGCGATTTGCCCGTCGCGGTCAGCCACTGCAACGACTCCGGCATGAGCGCGAACATGGCAATGGCCAACACCAACGGTGCGAGTGCGCCGGCGTAGAACACGCTATGCCAGCCATGGAGCGGGATCAGCCAGGCGGCGATCAGCCCACCGACGATACCGCCGCACACCATGCCCGAAGACACCAGCATCAGGAGGGTGACCTTGTGGCGGTTGGGCGCGAACTCGGTCGACATCGCGATGGCGTTGGGCACGATCGCACCCATGGCCAAGCCACTCAGCAGGCGCATGAGCATCAGGCCGGTTATCGACTCCACATACGATGTTGCGTACATCGTCAGCGCCAGCATGAGATGAGCGGCGACCAGCACGGGGCGCCGACCGATTGCGTCGGCGATGGGGCCAAACAACAGTGAGCCCATTAGCATGCCCACCAGGCTGGCGCCGAAAACCGGCCCCAGGCTGGCCTTGGCAATGCCCCATTGACTGATGATTTCGGGTGCGACGTACGACATTGACTGAATGTCGAAGCCATCGATGGTCATGCATGCAAAGCACATGAGCAGAACCAGCATCTGATAGGGGCCTAGGCGGCTGTTGGCTACCACTTGGGTAACGTCGATCTGGGTGGTCATGGGTATCGTCTCTTTTATTAGGTTTATTATCGAGCAACACGAAAGCCGAGGTACCCAGGCGCGGAGCCGCGCCTGGTATTGATTGCCTTGCTTGCAAACGAACCAACCTGCCTCCGATCAGGGCGCGGAATGGTCGTCGGCGGTACTGAAGGTGATGTGTTTTATCTCCAGGAAGTCGTCGATGCCGGAGCTGCCATTGAGGCGCCCCATGCCTGATTTCTTGTAACCGCCTTCCTCGAACTCATCGTGGACCTGCGCCCAGTCGTTCAGCCACACGGTGCCTGCTTCCATGCGCCCTGCAACACGGAAAGCCCGTGCTGTGTCGCGGGTCCAGATGGCCGCTGCCAGGCCGAACTCGCTGTCATTGGCCAACGCGATGCCTTCTTCTTCTGTTTCGAAGGTCTGCACGGTCATCACCGGGCCGAAGGTTTCCTGCTGAACGATGCTCAGGGAACCATCACTGACCCTGAGCAGAGTAGGGCGGTAGAACGCACCGCTGGCCAATGGCCCCTCTACCACCGGCCCACCGCGCAACACCACCTGCGCGCCGTCCCTGATGGCCTGCTCGACCACTCGGTCTACACGGGCGACGTTGGCCTTGTCGATCATGGGGCCCATCTGGCTCTGCAGATCGGCGGCGGGGCCCAGGCGTAGTTCGCTGAAGCGCTGCTTGATGCCTTCCACCACGCGTTCAGCAAGGTCTGTGTGCACGATGACGCGCGAGCCTGCCATGCAGAACTGGCCGGCGAAAACCGTGACGGATGCCGCCACGGTTGGAATCAGCCGCTGCAGGTCGGCGTCGGCGAAAATCAGGTGAGGCGTCTTGCCGCCCAGTTCCAGGCTGCAACGCTTGAGGTGGTGCCCGGCCTGCGACGCGATCATGGCGCCCACCTGGGTTGATCCGGTGTAGCTGAGCACCGGCACATCAGGCGATGCCACCAGCAACTTCGCCCCTTCGCCTGCGGATTCGGTGAAGAAGTTGACGATGCCCTTTGGCAGCTCGGGCACCTGCGCAAAAATGCTGGCTACCAGGGCGTTGAGGACGGCGGTTTGTGCGGGCATTTTCACCACGACCGCGTTGCCCGCTGCCAGAGCCGGTGCGACCGAGCGAATCATCAGCACCACTGGCGAATTCCACGGCACGATCACCCCAACCACGCCCACCGGCTCACGGACGATCATCGACAGGGAACCAGAGCGTGCGCTACCGCTTTCGCCTTTGAGTGACCGGGCCAGTGCGCCGTTGTAGCGCAGCTTGGGCGCCAGCATGGTGATTTCGAACAGCGCTTCTTCGCGAATCTTGCCGTTTTCCAGGCACAGGGCCGCGACCAGTGTTTCGGTGTGGTGCTCGAAGCAGGCGGCCAGCTTCTCCAGCACGTCGGCGCGCAGGTTTTTATCCTCGCGCCAGCGGTTGTGGGTAAAGGCTGTCGCGGCCGCCTGAATGGCCAACTGGGCTTCAGCGGCGCCGCCGTCGGCGAAATGACCGATGACGTTGCCGGTTGCCGGATCGATGGATTCCCCCACGGTCTGCGAGCCTACCCACTCACCGTTGATCCAGTGTCTTGCCAATTGCGCGTGCATTATTGTTCTCCTGCCAGTGACGATGATCTGCAGTGCTGCGGTGGGTCTTGCCGGGCTTACTTGCCCAGCTTGAACAGCCGGGCTGCGTTGCTGCGGCCGATTTTCACGCGGTCGTTGTCGCTGATCGACGCGCTATCGAGCCAATCAGAGGCGTGGTCGATGTTTTCGAAGGGCCAGTCGGCGGAGAACAGCAGGCGGTCGGAACCAATTTCCAGCATCGCATCGATCAGGGTCTGGTCATGGAAGTTGCCGGAGGTCGTCAGGTAGAAGTTCTGGTGGAAGTACTCGGCGATCTTGCGCTTGGCCGGGTAGTTGGCCGGGATGTTCATCCAGCCGTTGCGGTTATCGACACGCCACATGCTGTAGGGCAGGCCTTCGCCCATGTGCCCCAGAATGATTTTAAGCTTCGGGAAGTCGTCGAACAGGCCGGAGCCCATCAGGCGCAATGCGTGCACGGCGGTTTCCTGGCCGAAGGCCCAGGTGGGGCCCAGTAACCAGGGGTGCCCGTCGTAGATAGGGGCGTGGGCCGGCAGCGGGTTGCGGGGGTGCAGGTAGAACGGTACATCCAGCTCTTCCACCTTGCGCCAGAATGGACGGTACTGTGGCAAGTCGTAATAGCGCACGGTATTGGCGTCGCCGACCTGGGAAAAACCATTGACCAGGGCACCTACAAAGCCCAGTTCGTTGACGCAGCGCTCCAGCTCCAGCGCGGCCAGTTCCGGGTCTTGCATTGGCAGCGCAGCGAAGCCTTTGAAACGGGTCGGGTTCTGGGCGATCTGTTCGGCGAGATAATCGTTGGAACGGCGCGCCAGGTCGTTGGCCTCCTGGATATCGGGCACGGCCTGTACGGCTGGGGCGTTGAGCGAGAGGATCATCAGTGCAATGCCATGACGGTCCATTTCCGCGATGCGCCGCTGCTGAATGTCCAACAGCCGGGCCTTGAGTTCCGGCCCTACGGCATCCGGCATCTGGCCCAGGGAGTCGTGCAACGTTTCCTCGGTGGCAAAATGTTCTTCGAGGGCGATTTTTCCGGTGACTTTAAACATGATGGGCTCTATGGGTTGTTATTGTGGGTGTGAGCGCGGGTGTGCAGGCGATCAATATTGGCCCTTGGGCTCCAGCCCCAGTGCCAGCTGGCCATACATGGTGCCGACGGCATCCCAGTTCATGCTGATGTGCCGTGACACGGCATTCACATCGCGCCAGGCGCGTTGAACCGGGTGGGAGGTGTCCAGGCCTTGACCGCCGGTGGCGGCGTTCAAGGCTTCGGTGGCGCGGACGGCCAGTGCCACGGAGAACGCCTGGCCAAGCCGGCTTTCGATACGTTCACTGGCTGACAGGGTTTGCCCGCTTTCAATGGTTGCCTGCCGTTCCTTGAGGTCTGCGATCAGCGTGCGGTGGGCGGCCGTGCAACTGGCCTGGGCATCGGCGACCCGCAACTGCACGGTGGCGAACTCGGCCATGCGGTTTTGCCCGCCGGCTACCGCGCCGCGGGTAACCCGGGTGGCCGTGCGCTCCAGGTAGTCCTGCAGCGCACCCTTGGCCGCCCCGATGGCCACGGAGGCCAGGCAAGAGGGGATGTTGCACAGCATTGGCATCCTGAACGCAGGATTGCCGGCGTAAACGCCGGCACCCGGGCCTGCGCCGTTGCTGGCCTCGGCAAAGGTCAGCACCCGATGCGCAGGGACAAAGACATTGCTCATTACCAGTGTGTTACTGCCCGTGCCGGCCAGCCCCACGACATTCCAGGTGTCCTCGATGACGTAGTCCTTGGCTGGCACGAGCAGGAAGGCAGGCCCCGCAGCACGTTTTTCGTCGGCAGGCAGGATGGCGGCACACATCGCCCACTGGGCACAGGCGCTACCGCTGGCAAAGCTCCAGCGCCCGCTGATGGTGTAACCGTGCGTGGCGCTTTCTGCCTTGCAGGCCGGGGCGTAGGAACCGCATACCAGGGCGTCGGGGTTGTCATCCCAGACATCTTTCTGTGCCTGCTCGCTAAACGTGCCCAGCAGCCATTGATGGGCAGCGAGCAGGCCGGCTACCCACGCCGTCGATGCACAGCCTTTGGCCAGGCCGATGTTCAACTCCACCAGCGCTGAAAAGTCGAACTCGTAACCACCAAATGCCTTGGGCTTGACCACGTTGAAGAAGCCGATGTCGCGCAACGCCTCGATGTTCTGCATCGAGACCCTGCGGTCTGCTTCAATCTGGCCGGCCCGCGCGGCGAGCGCCGGGCACAGTTCGCTGATGCGCGCCTGCAATTCGCCGAGTAGCGGGCGATGAGACACAGGCAGGGAGGTGCGCTGGGTTGGAATTTCGATGGTGTTCATGCTTGCTCCCGAAAGGGGCTGGGGAGACGACGCGAAGCCGGTATAAAACCGTATCGCCCGTCCGCTGTTGAAAGGGGCTCAACCGAATGTCGCGTTCCGGTACAGCAGGGGCTTGACGTCGTCTTCGAGGAAAACGTCCACGACAGTGCCGACGAAAATGGTGTGGGTGGCATAGGGGATGGCCGCTGCTTTTCGGCAGACGATGACGGACTGGGCATCACGCAGGTACGGAAGACCGTCGTGGCAATTGCGCCAGTACTTGTCGGTAAAGCGCTCTTGCGCAGGCACGCCGCCGCTGAAGGCGCTGCACAGGTCCGCCTGGTCGTGACGCAGCACGTTGACGCAGAACTCGCGGCCCGAATGCAGGATGTCATTGAGCAGCGTTGACTGGTTCACGCAGATGATCATCGACGGCGGGGACATGGACAGCGAACTGACAGCCGTCATGGTCATGCCATGGCGCCGCGAAGCATCGGCGGCGGTCACGATGGTGACGCTGGCGGCGTAGCGACGCATGGCGCTGCGAAACGACTGTTCAACGGTGGGTGATGCAACGGCGGCTTCCATGGTGACTCCTTATTGTTATCAGGAAGATCTGTTGCGATAACAATATTTGCAAATGCAAATGTTGTCAAAGAAATAGTTTCCGCTTTTTTTGGTATAGTGAGCCCGTCATTCAAGAGGCCTTGTGCAGTGTTCAAACTGACCGATTCGTATCCTTTTCTGCTCAACCGTGTCGGCGTGCGATTCGGTGAGCTGTTTTCCCGGCGTATCGCCGGTTATGGCGTCACGGTGCCGATGTACCGCGTGATGAGCGCTTTGCGGGAGGCGCAGTACCAGCGACTCAATGACCTGGCGGGCATGACCAGCATCGAAATCTCGACGCTCTCGCGACTGGTCGGCGCCATGGAAAAGCTGGAGCTGGTGTCACGCAGCCGCGTCGAGAACAACGCCCGCAGCGTTGAAATCAACCTGACGGCGAAGGGGGAAGCGTTGATCGATGAACTCATGCCAATGGCCAAGCATTTCGAGGATGTCGCGATTGCCCACCTGCCTCGGGAAAAGCGCGAGTTGTTGAAGGAAATACTGATCGACATCTATGATCGGCTGGACGTGATAGAGCCTTGATGCAAGCCTTGCAAAGGTGATGGCGCGGGTCAGGCCTTCGCTTTCAGCGCGATATCCAGGTAGGCCCTCACCGCGCCGGTGGTTTCTGCGCTGCGGCTGAGCAGAAACAGGTGGGCCGTGAGGTCCCGTGACTTGACCTTCTTGTACACCAGGCCGGGAATCTGTACCTGCGTCAGTGGCTCGGGTACCAGTGCAACGCCCAGGCCCGACGCAGCCAATGCCAGGACGGTCAGCGTGCTGGCCGCACGATAGGCAATGTAGGGGCTGCAGCCCATGGATTTTTCCAAGGCAGGTTCCAGGGTTTTGTAGCGTTCGTCTGCCGTGTAGAGAATGATCGGGTGATCGATCAGTGAAGCGGGAATCAGGTGGGCCTGGCCTGCAAGGATGTGGTCACTGCGCATTGCCGCTATCACCGGCCACTCGCCGATGCAGGTACGTCGCAGCATGGAGTCGCGGCTCAAGCTGTGCCCTGAGGTATACCCGACATCGATGCGGCCGGACAAAATCGCGGCGCCTTGCAACAACGGCGGCATTTCCTGCAGCTGCAACTCCACATCGGCATGTTCCAGGTGGAAGGCGTTGACATCGTCCATCAAGCGGCCGCTGAACACTGCGTTTCCAGCGAAACCCACCCGGACGATGCCAGAGCCACCGTTCAACGAACGCTTGACCGCGCGTCGCGCATGGTCCGCCTGATCGACCGTATGCTGCGCCTCGCGCCGCAGCACTTCGCCCGCCTGGGTCAGTGCGACCTTCCGGGTGGTGCGGATAAACAACGGGCCTCCCAGTTCATCTTCCAGCGCCTTGATTTGCACGCTCAGTGCCGACTGGACGATATTCAGGCGTTCGGCCGCGCGACCGAAGTGGCCTTCCTCCGCCACGGCAAGAAAGTAACGCAGGTGGCGCAGCTCCATCGAAAGCCCTCATTGAACGATCGGCGACGGCACGGCTTTTCGCCGCGCCGTGCCTCAGCCATCTAGAAGTAGAACAGTGCCTCTACGGTACCGGTCAATTGATTGCGGGCGTCGCCGTTGCCGAACGGACGATCATGTTCTTTTGCCTCGAATGTGTCGTAACGCAGCTCGGGGCGCAATGCCAGGTACTTATTGACGTCGTAGCGAAGGCCGGTAGTGATTGCATCGTAAGCACCACGGGCGGTGGAAGCGGGAAACTGGATGAAGCCGTCTTTATCATCGAAGTGTTCAAGGCGGGTCGAGAACGACAGGTTCTTCTGCAGCTGATAAGTCACCACCGCGTTGGCGCCCCACCAACTGGCGCCGTTGAAACCCGGGCCGGTAATCACGTCAACCGTGTCCGGCTTGCCGTCGCCATCCTGGCGTCCATACAGCACCTCAGCGCCCATGGACCAGTGCTGGTCGAAAGTGTGCCAGCCGTTCAAGGAGTGCATCTGTTTGAACTGACCGTCCGGGGAAGTGACGCGCCCCTTGGGTGTCTGGACATCGCTGAAGCTGTCGTTCTGTGAATCCCCGAGCAGGAACTCATAGTCGATCCAGGTGTTCATGTCCGCGGTTCGCCAACGCACTGCCCCCAGTAGCGATTTCTCGTCGTTGTTGTCACGCACGTTCGCCTGGCCCTGAACGACGCCCAACTCCACCCCCAGCAACATGTCCCTGTTATTGATCAGGCGTGTGCCCACCAGCACGCCTGCCAGTGGGCCGCCTTCAGCGATCAAGGCGTAGGAGTGGGAGGCGAACGGGTTGCGGGCCAGCCGCAAATTGGAAGGTATCTCGTAACCAATGCCTCCGCCGAAAATGCCTGCCATTACCGTCACCCCACCTGCGACTGGCAGGTAGGCGGTTGCCGCAAGGTTCGGCGTGGACAGGAAGTTCTGCCGGTCACGTGTGGCTTTGGCGGCATCCTTGTCACCGGGTGAATTGATGCCCCAGTGATAATCCCAGCCATACAGGCGGGAGTTTTGCGCGTTGCGTCCGTACAGCGTTTCCATGGTGAAGCCGAAGGACGCTTCGGTAGGTGCCGGCCCTGGCAATGGCGTCAACCGTAGGAATTCGGTGGTCTTTATCGCCTTGTCGGCGAACAGGTGTAGCCCTTCCATCTCGAAACCTTCGTCGGCAAAGCCTGTGAGCGGCGAGTTGGTAAGCCCCGATTGCCGATCCTTGCTTGACGAGTTGTTGTTCAGCGAAGCGCCGACGTCCAGCAGCCCGGAAACGATAATTCCATAATCCTTTTCGAGCGTGTCCCCGAACATGCTGCGAACCGCCGTGCCTTCAGGTGGGGATTGAGCGGCGTCGGCGGCCATGCAACCGGTTGAAACCAGCGCAGCAAACAGCGCACCAGACGTTTTGACGTTGATGGGGTTCATGTCTCGTTCACTCTTATTATTGTGATGGTGGCGAAGCGTTGAGGTGCGTTGCTAGCCTCGGGGATCCCCGGAACAATATCCAATGCATTAATAGCAACGATTAATCGTTTTCAGAGATGAATGGCGCCCGTTGTTCGAGCACGGCAACCGCGTGGTGTGCGCAACGTCATGGGCCGCATCGGTGGCCCCAACGTGGGCGCCGCCGGCTGCAATCGACAGTCAGCCAAACTGGACAGAAGGGGGCGTTCAACTACGATCACTGAGTCATTAGCGTTGATCACGTCTGCAACCCTTGGCCCGCGGACTGGAGAAAATACGAACATGAACACTCCCGCTACAGAGTCAGGTCTGAAAACGTTTACCGTGATTGTCGCCGCCCTGATCGGGTTGGTCCTGCTGGCCGGTGGGGTATGGCTGATAGCCCTGGGCGGCTCCTTCTACTACGTGATCGCAGGCCTGGCGCTGCTGGTGTTCGCGCTGCTGCTGCGGCGGCGCTCCAGCGCGGCGCCGTGGCTGTACGGCGCGCTGATGCTGGTGACCACCGTGTGGGGCCTGTGGGAGGCCGGCTCGGACTTCTGGGCACTGGTGCCGCGCCTGGATATCCTCGGGGTGCTGGGCATCTGGCTGCTGGTGCCTGCCGTAACCCGGGGGTTTGGTGTCGACCTCAAGGCCGGCAGGACATTCCTGGTGGTAACACTGGCCTTTGCGATTGCCGTGCTGGTGTACTCGATCTTCAACGACCCGCAGGAAATCAACGGCACCCTTGCCGCCACCCAGCCGGCAGAAGCCCAGGCCATCGACGGTGTGGCGCCGGGCGATTGGCCGGCTTACGGCAGGACCCAGGCAGGCACCCGCTACTCGCCGCTGAGCCAGATCAATGAGAAAAACGTGGCGAAGCTGGAAGTGGCGTGGACCTTCCGCAGCGGCGAAAGCAAGACGGCGAACGACTCGGGCGAGACCACCAACGAGCTCACGCCGATCAAGATCGGCGACAACATGTTCATCTGCACCACCCACCAGATCCTGGTCGCGCTGGATCCTGCGACCGGCAAGGAAAAGTGGCGCTTCGATCCCAAGCTGCAGGCTGACCCCTCGTTCCAGCACCTGACCTGCCGCGGGGTGGCTTACTACGACAGCGCCAACACTGCCGAATTCGCCACCAGCCTCGCCAGCGCCGCGCCGGTCCAAAGCGAATGCCCGCGCAAAGTGTTCCTGCCGGTCAACGATGGCCGCCTGTTCGCCATCAATGCCGACACTGGCAAGGCCTGCACTGACTTCGCCAACAAGGGCGAGCTGGACCTCAAACACATGCACCCCTACACCTACCCGGGTGGCCTGGAGCCTACTTCGCCGCCGGTGGTCACCGGCACCACGGTGGTGATCGGCGGCTCGGTGACGGACAACCTGTCCATTCATGAGCCTTCGGGTGCCCTGCGCGGCTACGACGTCAATACCGGTGCGCTGCGCTGGGTGTTCGATACCGGCGCGGAAAACCCCAATGCCGTGCCGGGCGACGGCCACACCCTGGTGAACAACTCACCCAACGCCTGGGCGCCGCTGGCGTACGACGCCAAGACCGACGTGGTCTACATCCCTACGGGTAACCCGACGCCGGACATCTGGGGCGGCAACCGCACCCCGGTCATGGAGCGGTACGCCAGTTCGGTGGTTGCGTTGAACGCCTCCACGGGCAAGCTGGTGTGGAGCTTCCAGACCACCCACCATGACCTCTGGGACATGGACGTACCTTCCCAGCCAACCCTGGCTGACGTGAAGGTCGGTTCAGGCGAAGCAGTACCCGCCGTCTACGTGCCGACCAAGGCCGGCAACCTGTTCGTGCTCGACCGTCGTGATGGCAAGCCCATCGTGCCGGTCACCGAAGTGCCGGTGCCCTCGACCGATGCGGCGCCCGGTGACCGTGCCAGCCCCACCCAGCCTCGCTCGGCGCTGAACCTGACATCGGTGCAGACGCTGACCGACAAGAACATGTGGGGCGCCACTATGTTCGACCAGCTGATGTGCCGGGTGATCTTCAAGCGCCTGTCCTACGCGGGCCAGTACACGCCGCCGTCGGAGAAGGGCACTTTGGTGTTCCCGGGCAACCTGGGCGTGTTCGAATGGGGTGGCATCTCGGTCAACCCGGACCGCCAAGTGGCGCTGATGAACCCGATGGCCTTGCCGTTCGTGTCCAAGCTGATCCCTCGCGGCCCCAACAACCCGCTGTGGCCTAAAGATGGCGAAAACGGTGGCAGTTCGGGCACCGAGATGGGTATCCAACCGCAGTATGGCGTGCCCTTCGGCGTGGAAATCAATGCGTTTCTGTCGCCACTGGGCTTGCCGTGCAAGGCGCCTGCCTGGGGCTATGTGGCCGGGGTGGACCTGAAGACCCACCAGGTGGCATGGCGCAAACGGATCGGCACGGTGCGCGACAGCTTGCCCGGCATTCAATTGCCACCGCTCAAGATCGGCGTGCCGATGCTGGGCGGGCCTATCTCGACCGCAGGTAACCTGATGTTCATCGCCGGCACCCAGGACAACTACCTGCGCGCCTACAACGTCACCAATGGCGACCTGGTGTGGGAAGCGCGCTTGCCGGCCGGCGGCCAGGCCACACCGATGACCTATGAGGCCAATGGCAAGCAATACGTGGTGATCATGGCCGGCGGCCACGGGTCGTTCGGTACCAAAATGGGCGACTACCTGATTGCCTATGCGTTGCCTTCCAGCCAATAGCAGCGCCGGGTACTGACGCTGCAACCATGCACCTGGGGGGCCCTGACGAGGCCCCCCAGGTGCATTCAGCTAGCGGTTACGGCGTACTGCCCGGTGCACCACCTCCCGACCCCGCTCCCGGCGGCACCTGCGGCGCATCCGAGACGGTTTGCGTGAACAGCACGTCGTCCGTCTGGTCCGGCCCCTGGCCGGTGGCGGTGTTGCGTACGGCGCGCTGCACTGCCCGCGGCAACGGGTTGCTGTCGCTGACCGACAGCTGCTGCCGGAACGGGCTCAGCACCCGGGTACGCAGGCGGATATCGTTGGAAGCGCCGCCCACGGCGATGTTGAACACATCCGAGTCCACCACCCAGGCATTGCGGTTGGGGTTGTAATAGGCGAGCGAGCGCCCATTGAGCTCGATGGTCACGCGTTGCGTTTGCCCAGGTTGCAGCGTCACTTTCTGGAAGCCCTTGAGCTCCTTGTCCGGCCGCGTCAGGCGTGGGTTACGCTGGCCAACGTACAGCTCTGCCACCTCGGCCCCGGCGCGCTGCCCGGTATTGGTGACGTTGAACGACACCTTGATGGGCGAGTTGCCGAATGCCACCGGCGGGTTGACCCGGATGTCCGAATAGCGGAACCGCGTGTACGACAACCCGTAGCCGAACGGGTAGAGCGGCGTGGTCCCCAGTTTTTCGTACCCACGGTAGCCCAGCAGCAGGTCACCGGCGTAGCTGATCTCGGTGAGCGTGCCGTTGTTGTCAAACGTCGGGAAGAAGTTGTACAGGGGGTTGTCCTGCAGATTGCGCTCCAGGCTGATGGGCAACTTGGCTGATGGGTTGACCTGCCCGAAGAGGATTTCCGCCAGTGCCTGGCCGCCGTTCTGGCCCGGGTAGAAGGCATGCAGCAGCCCAGCAACCTGGTCGACCCAGTCGTTGACCTTGAGCCCGGTGCCGCCATGCAGGGCGACGATGGTGTGCGGGTTCTTGCTGGCGATGTCCTGGATCAATTGCCCCTGGAACTCCGGCAATTCCCACATGTGGTCAAACCCTTCGCCCTCGTACTCGTTGCTGTTGCCCGCAGCCACCAGCACCGCGTCGTAGCTGCCTATGTCGCTGGGCGCTACCAGCGAGGCCCAGCTCAGCTGCACGCCGGTCAAGCCACCCAGGCTGGCGATATAGCCCGGCCGGCGCGAGTATTCCAGCACCACGGTGTGCGCCACGCCGGCATCCAGGTTGACCTTGGCGTACACCGGAATGGTCGGCGGTATCTGGTTGTCGGGCAGTGGTGTGCCGTCACCGTTGTTGAGGAGCGGCTCACCATCGACGGTCAGGCGCACCAGGCCATCGGCACGCACCTTGAATACATGCTCGCCACTGGTGGTGGGCGTGAAGCTGCCCGTCCAGCGAATCGAGGTATTGGCCGTGTCGCCGTTGGTGGGCAGGTTTTCGTCACTGTCCCAATTCAGATTGACGAAGGTGTCGGTGCGGGTCACCGCGGCGTCGCCGGTCCAGTTGGCATTGGTGAAGTATTCGGCGGTCAGGCCGGGCACTTCGCTGCCGCCCTCGGTATGCGTCCAAGTGGCGGCGGCGGGGTCCAGGGACAAGCCGTCAAGGAAGGTGACTTGCGCCTGCGGGGCCGCTTGCGCCAGGCCACTCGCCTCGCTGATGTAATTGAGCGGCGAGGAAAACGCGCTGCCGAAACCACTGGGCGGCGCATATTTGCCAAGTACCCCCACCACGGCGATTTTCTGTACGGTGGCGGCATTGAGCGGCAGGAAGTTACCCTGGTTCTTCAACAGCACAATCCCTTCACGCGCCGTATTAAGCGACGCCTGATTACTGGCCAGGCTATTGGTGTCATGAACAGTGGGCGGCACATAAGTGTCAAAGTCGTACAGGTAGATTTGCCGCAGAATACGCCGGACTTTGTCATTGATGGTGGCAACGGCCAACACATTGCTGTCCAGATAAGGCGTCAACACCGTGGCGTTCATCTGCAAGCCAAACAGCATGTCGATGTCCGTACCGGCCTGGGCGGCTTTCAACCCATCGATAATGGCACCGTAGTCAGTTTGCACGAACCCGGTGAAGCCCCATTGGTTTTTGAGTATCTCCCGTATCAGGTGCGAGTTTTCACACACGTGGTCGCCATTTACCTCTTGGAACGAGCACATCATCAACGCCACTTTGCCGTTCTTTGAAGCTGACTCAAACGGCGGCAGGGTGATTTCCCGCAACACGCGTTCGGGAATAGTTTCATTGAGGGTAAAGCGGTTGGTTTCCTGGTCATTGGCGGCATAGTGCTTGGCGTCGGCCCATATTCCCCGGGACTGGATGCCGTTGATGACCGCCGGCGCCATGCTGGCCCCGAGGAAGGGGTCTTCGCCGCTTACATACTCGAAGTTCCGCCCGCCATACGGCATGCGGTACATGTTCATGCCCGGGCCGGTAATGTAGTGGTAGCCGCCGCTCGCCGTGTCATAACCCAGGGCGCGGCCGAAATCCAGCGCCCGCTGCAGGTTGAACGAGGCTGCCAGGCTGGGGCCGCTGGGGTAGACCACGCCCTGGTCGTTGCCCTGGTTGGTGTAGCGCAGCCCAAGCCCGCCATCGGCGCCCAGGATCTGCGGCAGGTTGAAGCGAGGCAGGGGTTTGACGTCCCAGCCGCCGGTACCGCCGATATAGTCGAGTTTCTCCGCCAGGGTCATTTGATTGAGGGTTTGTTGTGCCAGCGCATTCGCCTGCTGCAAGGTGCGCGCCCACGCCTGTTGTGTGCACACTTGGGCGACGGCAAGGGCTAACAAGGTGAATGAAGTAGCGAGTGCGGGTAAGCCTGTTCTTCTCATTTTAATTACTCCCACCGGTAACCCTCCAGGGGAAGACCGGGCGTAATAAAGACAACGAGGGCGAACTTGTAAAGCGGTTGAAACAGAATCCAGATCGGCGTGCCGTTAATAGGCTGGCAGTTATGGCTATCATCTGCGCTGGGTGTTGGATCCGTTATGGCCGGCTTCGGTTTTATTCTCCGCCATCGAGATGGCAGCTCTACGCAATAACGAGTATTGAATGGGACTCCCGTTGCCGGCGAGTGTCAAACTTAAATGGCGGGACGGTTATTGTATTTTCGTATTAGCGGCTGGGCGGTGCGGGTATTTGGGTATTTAGGAAGTTGCTGGTGGCATTCATTAGTGAGCAGTTATTACGAGAATGGCAGGTGTTTTTTAGTTGTGTGGCTAACTAAGTTGCAACTCCATTCTCGCAATGTTTACACCGTCAGGTTTGGCAGGGTAGGGCATATCTGATGGTGTGCCGTTGGGGGAAGTGACCTGCTCCAGGAGGCTGCCTATTGCAAGGCCAGGAAATCGCGAATGTGATCGCTGCACTGTCTGCCACCGCTGCGCGCGAAGAAATCCCCAAGCAGGAACCGGCGGCGGTGATTGTGGCGGTTGTGCAAAGGGCAGGGCGCGGAGCGTTCGAGGCCTGAATGCCCGCTTTTGGCTATGGCTTTAACCGGTGGACGGCCAGCCCCAACGCCGAAGCCGCTGCCGCAGGCTGCGCTGGCCCTCAACCACACTGGAAATTTTCAGCGTACCCATAGGCCAGCGCAGTCTGTCGGCAGCGGCTACAGCGCGTGGCTGGGCCGTAGCCGTCGGATGGAAAGGAGGTTTCTGCGTCAAGCATCCTTGTCCGGCAAACCCTGACCCAGCGCCAACCTTTGCCCCGCACACCCCAGATCGGCGGAATAGCCGCCAAACACCCGCTTTGTAGCCTGACCGTCACAAATGCGTAACGGCGCTGATGCAAACTATGAAGACCATCAAACGGAGCGCTTTTCGATGATCAGCCTGATGAAGTCTGCCGCACTCGCCGTTACGATTTCTCTGTGTGCTACCTCGGCGTCTTTCGCCACAGAAAGCATCCGTCTGACAGGTTCCGGCGCCAGTTTCCCGGCCCCGATCTATCTCGCCTGGTTCAAGGACTTCAGCAAGAACAGTGCTGGCGTCACGGTTGACTACCAGTCCAAGGGCAGTGGCGCGGGTGTCCAGGACTTTCTGAACAAGACGGTCGATTTTGCTGCCAGTGACTCGGCCATGAAGGCTGAAGACATCGCCAAGGTGGGCGAGGGCGTGCAGCTGTTACCCATGACCGCCGGTGAAATCGTGTTGGCCTATAACCTGCCGGGCAACCCCAAGGGGCTGAAGTTGCCACGCGATGTGTATTCCAACATCTTCCTCGGCAAGATCACCCAATGGAATGACCCACAGATTGTTGCGGCGAACCCTGAGCTGAAGTTGCCTGCCACGCCTATTACCGTGGTCGTGCGTGCGGACTCCAGCGGTACCACTGCGGTGTTCACCAAGCACTTGTCGGCCATCAACCCTGGCTTCAAGGAAGCGCTGGGTGAAGGCAATACCGTCAACTGGCCGGCCACCGACAAGTTCATCAAGTCGCCCAAGAACGATGGTGTAACCGCCACTGTGCGTCAGACCCCGGGCGCCGTCGGTTATATCGAATACGGCTTCGCCAAGTTGGCCAAGGTCGACTTTGCCGAGTTGCAGAACAAGGCTGGCCAGTACGTGGTGCCGAACGCCGAAAGTGGCGCCGAGGCGCTGGCGGCGGTGAACATGCCGGAGAACCTGGTGGCCTGGCTGCCCGACCCGGAAGGCGCCAAGTCCTACCCGATCACGTCCTACACCTGGTTGATCTTCCGCAAGGACAACGCCAACCCGGCCAAGGCCAAGGCCATGCGCGAGATGGTTGAGTACAGCCTGACCCACGGCCAGAAAATCGCCGACTCCATGGGCTACATCCCGCTGCCACAGCCGGTTGTCGACCAGGTGCGCAAAGCGTCCGCCAACATCCAGTAACACCTGCCAGGCAACGCCAGGCGTGGCAGGTCAGCCATGCCTGGCGCGTTTATTCCCAGCTTCGGAATTCGCCTATGAACACGCCTTTTGCCATACCGGACAGCCCCGGTTCCGCTTGCCGGCCACCGTCCGCGAAAGATTACCTGGTTGACCGCACGTTCCGTGCGCTTGCCCGCATCGGCGTGGTGCTGGTGCTGGCATTGGTCTTCGCCATTATCTATGAAGTGGGCCGCAAGGCACTTCCAGGCATCGAGAAGCATGGCCTGGACGAACTGCTGGGCAGCGTGTGGGACGTCAACCAGGGCAAGTACGGCATTCTTCCCGCGATCTGGGGCACGCTATACAGCGCGCTGATCGCCTTGCTGGTGGCCGGGGTCTTTGGCGTCAGCATGGCCATCTTCCTGACCCAGGACTTCCTGCCGGCGAAGCTTGCCGCGGTGTTTCGTACCATCGTCGAACTGCTGGCCGCTATTCCCAGCGTGGTGTACGGCCTGTGGGGCATCTATGTGGTGATCCCGGCCATTCGCCCGCTGACTGCCTGGTTGAACAGCGAGCTGGGCTGGATTCCTTTTTTTGGCACCACATTGAGTGGGCCTGGGCTGCTGCCGGCGGCGCTGGTGCTGGCCATCATGATTCTGCCGACCATTGCCGCCGTTTCGCAGGATGCGCTGGCCAGCGTGCCGATGAAAACCAAGCAAGCGGCCTATGGCATGGGGACCACGCATTGGGAGGCCATCCTCAAGGTGATGGTGCCATCGGCGGCCACCGGTATCTTCGGCTCGCTGGTGCTGGGCCTGGGCCGCGCGCTGGGCGAAACCATGGCCCTGGCCATGCTGGTCGGCAACGCAAATACCATCTCGCTGTCCTTGTTTGCCCCGGCCAACACCCTGGCCGCCTTGCTGGCCTTGAACTTCCCGGAAGCGGGGCCTAACGAGGTCGAGGCACTGATGTACGCCGCGTTGGTGTTGATGTTGATCACGCTGCTGGTGAACGTCTTCGGGTCGATGATCATGCTCTACGCCCAGCGGGGGAACCGCCAATGACCGACCTCACGAGCCCAGCCACCGCGCTGCCCAGCCTGCAGCGCAGATTCGAAGGGCGCGCCTTGCGCAGCCTGGTGCTGACCACGCTGGTGTGGTGCGGGGCCCTGGTGGCCAGCGTGCCGCTGATCTCCGTGCTGTACATGCTGATCACCCGCGGCGGTGCGCGCCTGAGCCTGGAAGTGTTCACCGAGCTGCCGCCCACCGGCTTCGAGACTGGCGGCGGTTTTGGCAACGCCTTGGTCGGCACCTTCGTCATGGTCGGCATTGCGGCGGCCATCGCGGTGCCGGTCGGCATCCTGGCGGCGGTGTTCCTCGCAGAGCTTGGGCCGGACAGCAAGCTGGCGAACGCCTCGCGCTTTGCCGCCCGCATGCTCACCGGGTTGCCGTCGATCCTGGCGGGCGTGTTTGCCTATGCGCTGGTGGTCATGACCACGGGTACCTACTCGGCGCCGGCGGGGGGTGTGGCGTTGGCGGTGCTGATGCTGCCGATTGTCGTGCTCACCGCCGAGGAGGCGATGAAGATGGTGCCCAAAATCATGAAAGACGCCGCCTACGGCATGGGCTGCACGCGGGCACAGGTGATCTGGAAAATTGTGCTGCCAACCGGCATGCCGGCAATCCTTACCGGCGTCATGCTGGCCGTGGCGCGCGCCGCCGGTGAAACGGCGCCGCTGCTGTTCACCGCGCTGTTCAGCAACTACTGGATCTACCACGACGGCAGCCTGGCGGTCATGAACCCTACGGCGTCGCTTGCCGTGCTGATCTACAACTTCTCCGGCATGCCCTTCGACAACCAGCTTGAGCTGGCCTGGGCGGCCTCGCTGGTGTTGGTGATGATCGTGTTGGTGGTGAACATCGTGAGCCGTATTTTCGGCAAGCCCAAGTATTGAGAGCCGGAGCACCTGAACATGAACGTACCGACTGCGCAAAAAGCCGTTCCCTTGGTCAGCCAGGCGCCAGTGGTCATGGACTGCAAGCTGGACAAGATTTTCTACGGTAACTTCATGGCGGTACGTGACAGCCATGTGCCGATCGAAAAAAACAAGATCACCGGTTTCATCGGGCCTTCGGGCTGCGGCAAAAGCACCGTGCTGCGCAGCCTCAACCGGATGAACGACCTGGTAAAAGGCTTTCGCTTCGAAGGCCACGTGCATTTCCTCGGGCAGGATGTGTATGGCAAGGGCGTCGACCCCGTGGTGGTGCGCCGTTACATCGGCATGGTGTTCCAGCAGCCCAACCCGTTCTCGATGAGCATTTTCGACAACGTTGCCTTCGGCCTGCGCCTCAACCGCTACAAGGGCGACCTGGGCGACCGCGTCAAGCACGCGTTGCAGGGCGCCGCGCTGTGGGACGAGGTCAAGGACAAGCTCAAGGTCAGCGGGCTGGCCTTGTCAGGTGGCCAACAGCAGCGGCTGTGCATTGCCCGGGCCATTGCCACCGAGCCACAGGTGTTGCTGCTGGATGAGCCGTGCTCGGCGCTCGACCCCATTGCCACCCGGCGGGTGGAGGAGTTGATGGTGGAATTGAAGAAGCAGTACACCATCGCCCTGGTGACCCACAACATGCAGCAGGCGATCAGGGTCGCCGACACCACCGCGTTCTTCTCGGTGGACATCTCGCAAGGCACGCGCACCGGCTATCTGGTCGAAATGGGCCCGACCACGCAGATTTTCCAGAGCCCGCGCGAGCAACTGACCAGCGACTACATCAGCGGCAAGTTCAGCTGAGGCGTGCAGAATGTGTGGGGGTGTGAATGCCAGCAACGCGTCGTCTTGACCTGCACGCGGTAACGCGTGCATTGCGCGATGTGCAGCAGCGCTTCGGCGAACTCAGCCAGCACTTCACCGAACCGCGAGACCCGTTTACCGACGAAGTGCTGCTCAATGTGGTTGAAGGCTATGCCTTGATTGACGACTATGTGGCACGGGATATCGACCTGTTCGACCTGCAGCACCTGGACCTGATGCTGGAGCTCAACGCCACGGTATTGTGTGGCCGTGACCCGGCACGCCGCCTGGAGTTTGCCCAGCACCTGGTGGCCACCGAGGCGCACTTCTTCAACAACGTCGAGGGCGGCATCAAGGGCTTGCACAGTTGGTACTGCGCGTACCGCAGCGATTCGGTATGGAAACGGGCCGCTGGTGTCTACGTGCGAATTCTCAGCAAGCCGCAGCTGTTTATCGAGGGTAACAACCGAACGGGGTCACTGATTGTCAGCTACCTGCTGATGCGGGCAGGGCAGCCACCGTTCGTGCTGACGCTGGACAACGCCGAGGGCTATTTCAACCCGTCCTCGGTCATCCGCAACTCTGCCAAGCATGGCGTCAAGGCGTTGTACGAATTGCCGAAGATCAAGAAAAAATACGCAGCCTTCCTCGAAGCGAAGGCGCCGGACCCTGCGACGTTCTTCCTGAGCGGCACGCCCGTGCCCATCTGCCAGGAGGGCCGCTGATGGGCAGGTACCCGCGCATACGCATCTCGTTCGACATCGATGACACGCTGGCCTGCCTGCCTCACCACAGCGCCGCCGAGCCCAGCAGGCTGCCTGCGTTTATTCATCGCTGGCTGGGCGAACCCCTGCGTAGTGGGGCGCGCTCGCTGTTCCGCGATTTGCGCCGTCAGGGTTGCAGCATCTGGATCTACACATCGTCGGGCAGAACACCGTCCTATATCAGGCGCTGGCTGTTGCTTTACGGCATCCACGTGGACGGGGTGGTCAACCGTGACCGGCACCAGCACGTGGTGGCACTGCGCGGGCTGGCGAATGCGCCGTCGAAGTTTCCCCCGGCATTCGATATCGACCTGCACGTGGATGATTCCGAGGGCGTGCTGATGGAAGGCGATGACCACGGCTTTCGCGTGGCGGTCGTGTGCCCGAGGGATGAGCACTGGGCGCGCAAAGTCCTGGAGGCCGCCAGTGGTGTGCAGCAGCAAGTGGCGTGGCAGCAATCATCGCCCACAAGAGCGCGCAGGGCAGCGGCAGAAGCTTCCAACTACCGCCATCCGCAGCCGTTATCCTAGCGCTGGAAGTACGCGAGAATCTCACAACCATTGCCTACCGGTACCTGCGCAATGGTTTTCCGCTTGCCAACGTCCACCACACTGACAGTGGCGGCGTTTTCGTTGGCCACCAGCAAATAATCCTCCGCGGGGCTGAAGCACCCGTCCAACGGCTTGTCACCCAGCTCGGCATTGAACAGCCACTGCAGGTTTTCATCGAAAAAACTCACTACCGGCTCAAAGTCGCCGATGACCGCCAGTATTCGGCCATCGGGACTGAAGCGCACCACCTGCCCGGGGCGCTGGTGCCCGGGCAGTTCGACGGTGCGCAGCAAGCGGTGCTGCTCGGTGTCCACCACGTACAGCACCGGCCGATCCTGTGCGGTGGCTACCACCCAGGGATGCAAAGGCGATGCGTCGATACCATTTAAAGGGCCTGGCATTGCCAGGGCTTTGGGAGCCTGGTCGGGCTCGCGCAGGTCGACGGCATACAGTTGGCCATCCTCTTCGCTTTCAGCCCAAAGCTGGTCTGCGTGGCGTAGCGGCGCAAGGCGGTGCACATTCTTCGAGGGGACGTGGATATGGCGCACGATCTTGTCGTGGGCAGGGTCTATGACGAGGATCGTCGCGCTGTTTTCACAGCACAGGTACACCAGGCCGTCACGGCCCAGGCGCCCGGTATGGGGTGACACGTAGGGCAGGGTGTCGATGAACCCGCTCAGGCGGCGGGTATCAAGGTCGATCACGGCGACCTGGTGGTTGGGGTGAGGGTTGTCACCGTGGATGCCATCGCCGTAGATGGGTACGTAGGCTTTGCGCAGCTGCTCAAGCACGAGCAATTCATGGGGGCGCGATGGCAGGTCGGTGATGGCGGCGAGGACTGAGAGGTTCGCGGGGTTCAGGAACAGGACCTGCTGGCCCTGTTTGTCGACGGCGATTATTTCATGTCCGGCACTGTGGTTGAGGTTCATCAGATTCATCCTGTGCTGATGGCAAGCAAGCGTTGAATGTAGTGATGGAGAGCCTCGCGAGGGCTTTAGTTCAAGTGGATTGCCCGGGGTTGCCGAGCGTATTTGTCTTGAACAGTTTCACCATCACTGTGCGCAGCCAGCGGTTCCCCGTGTCCAGGTGATACCGCGCATGCCAGTGCTGCTTCACTGAAAAGCCCTCTATCGCCACCGGGCAATCATGCACGCGCAGGCCATGGGCGGCGGCCAGGGTTTCACCGATGTGCCGGGGCAGGGTGGCGATCAGGTCGGTGGTGCCAATGATGGCGCCCAGGCCCAGGAAACCTGGGAGTTCCAGGATGATCTGGCGCTCGATGCCCTGACGGGCCAGGGCGGCTTCCAGCAGCTTCTGGCCGGTGCCAGCGGTGACCAGCACGTGGCCTTCGGCCTGGTAACGCGGCAGATCAAGGGGCGTGCCCAGGCGGGGGTGGGCCGCGTTGCTCAGGCAGACCCAGTCCTGGGGGAACAGCACCTGCTGGTACATGCCCCCGCCCAGCCAGGGCACGAAGCCCACGGCCAGGTCGGCCTCGCCAGACTCCAGGGCGCGCTCGGTGTTGCCATCGATGCGCGCGGCTTCCAGGCGAATGCCGGGCGCGACCTGGCGCAGATGCTCCAGCAGCCGCGGCAGCAGGGTGATGTGGCTGGCGTCACTGATGCACAGGCGGAAACGTCGTTGCGCGGTGGCCGGGTCGAAGTCCGGCGCGTGGCTGGTCAGCCTGCGCAAGGATTCCAGCACTTCACGGCAGGGTCCGATCAAGGCTTCTGCCCGTGGCGTGGGAGCCATCCCGGCGGGCGTGCGCACGAACAGCGGGTCATGCAGCTGCTCGCGCAGCCGGCCCAGCCAGATGCTGATGGTGGGCTGGCTTTGGCCCAGTTGTTCGGCGGCGCGGGTCACGCTGCGTGTGTCGTAGAGCACACTGAACAGCTGCAGCAGCTTGGGTTCGGGAAGCGCGAGGAAATCGACCATTATTAAAATTCGCAATAGAGCTATTGCGGTCATTGTATAGCTCAACAATGCCCCCGCGCATAGAGTGGCCCCACAACAACAGGAGGCCACCCCTTGAAAGTATGCATTCTGGGCGCAGGCGCGCTGGGCTGCGCCATCGGCGCGGCCCTGAGCGAGGCCGGCCACGAGACCTGGCTGCTCAACCGCAACGCGGGGCATGTCCACGCCATCAATGAACACGGCCTCAAAGTCCTGGACCAGCGCGGTGAACGCGCGGTTCAGATCAACGCCAGTACCCGCGCCGAGCAGATCGGCGCGGTGGACCTGGTGGTGGTGCTGGTCAAGTCCTTCCACACCGCCCAGGCCATTGCCGGCGCCCAAGCGCTGATCGGGCCCGACACCCTGGTGCTGTCGCTGCAGAACGGCCTGGGCCACGAAGACATCCTCGCCGACGCCGTAGGGCGCGAGAAGGTGCTGGCCGGCAAGACCTACGTCGGTGGCGTGCTGCTGGCCCCCGGCGTGATCCGTGCCGGCGTGGCCGGCAAGCACACCTACATCGGCGAACTGGACGGCAGCCTCAGCGACCGCGTGCAGGCCATCGCCGACGCCTTCAATGGCGCCGGCCTGGCCACCACCGTCAGCGAAAACATCGTCGGCACCATGTGGGACAAGCTGCTGGTCAACGTCGCCACCGGCGCGCTCACTGGCATCACCCGGCTGACCTACGGCCAGCTCTACAGCGAGCCGCTGCTCAAGGCCGTGTCGCTGGCGGCGGTGGCCGAAGCCATCGCCGTGGCCACCGCCGCCGGCGTGCAACTGAGCCTGACCAACCCCGGCGCCGCCTGGAACCTGGCCGCCGAGGGCCTGCCCGCTGCCTTCAAGACCTCAATGCTGCAGAGCCTGGAAAAGGGCTCGGTCACCGAAATCGATTTCATCAACGGCTCCGTCGTGCGCTGGGGCCAGCGCCACGGTGTGCCCACGCCCGTCAACGAGACCCTGGTGGCCTGCATCAAGGGCATCGAGCGGGCGATGACCGATCAACATCAACAAGAGGAAGCCAAATCATGAGCATCCCCAAAGCTTATGTCGAACATGTGGCCGTCTGGGTCAAGGACATCCACTGGCACATCCATTTCTTCCATGAGGTGTTCGGCATGACCCTGCGCGAAGTGCAGGGCACCGTCGAGCAGCCCATCCAGTACTGGACCCTGGGCGGCATGCAGTTCATGAGCAAGCCCGACCATGACGCACCCGAAGGCCGCCTCGGCCACCTGGGCGTGATGTGCGAAGACCTGGAATACGCCCTGGCCGCGGCCCATAAGTTTGACGTCACCGTCATGCCCCAAGGTCGCAACTGGCTGCGCCTGCCCGACGGCCTGGCGGT
The DNA here is from genome assembly GCF_056175065.1 of Pseudomonas sp. JC1203. Taxonomy (NCBI): domain Bacteria; kingdom Pseudomonadati; phylum Pseudomonadota; class Gammaproteobacteria; order Pseudomonadales; family Pseudomonadaceae; genus Pseudomonas; species Pseudomonas sp. JC1203. The sequence continues at coordinate 180,777 of NZ_JBWCAM010000011.1, read as the reverse complement.
GGAATTCATTCAAGCCTCGCCGGTTGCCTGCGTGGCACAGGCTTTGGCCATTAACCCTCGTTCGTGAGCTGCCCTATGACCCTCCAAGAAAAATACTGGGACGACGCCCGTGAAGGCGACGAATGCACCAGCCCTGAATACACCGTCACCAAGGAACGCATCCTGGCCTACGCCGACCTCACCGGTGACCACACCCCGGTGCACGTCGACGAGGCCTACGCCAACGCCAGCCACTTCGGCTGCCTGGTGGCCCACGGGCTGTTCGGCCAGAGCATCGCCGATGGCCTCAAGACCCAGAGCGACTACCGCTTCCTGCCGGGCATGAGCCTGGGCTGGACCTGGGACTTTGTGCTGCCGATCAAGGTCAACGACGTGCTCCACGTGAAGTTCCGCGTGGGCAGCATTCGCGCCAGCAACAGCAAGCCGGGCTGGGGCATCGTCGTCCTGCCCTCGGAACTGATCAACCAGCACGGCCAGGTCGTGCAACGCGGTGAACACCGCCTGATGGTGCCACGGAGACCGCACGCATGAGCCAGCCACTGCCCCTGAAAGGCATTCGAGTCATCGACTACAGCCACTTCCTCGCCGGCCCCTACGTGGGCCGCTGCCTCGCTGCCCTGGGCGCCGAGGTGATCAAGGTGGAACGCCCCGGTAGCGGCGACGCCGGCCGCCAGCACGCCTTCACCCTGGACGAGCATCAGAGCGGCTACTTCCTGCAGCTGAACATGGGCAAGCAGGGCGTCAGCGTCAACATGAAGGACCCACGCGGCAAGGCCTTCATGCAGAAGTTGTGTGACTCGGCCGACGTGTTCATCGAGAACTACCGCCCCGGCGCCCTGGAAAAGCTGGGCCTGGGCTATGCAGAGCTGTCGGCGCGCAACCCCAAGCTGGTCTATTGCTCGATATCAGCCTACGGCCACACCGGCCCCGACGCCCACCGCGCCGGCTTCGGCCTGATCGCCGAGGCCAAGAGCGGCATCATGCAGATGGTCGGCAACCCCGGCGAAGCGCCGCCGCTGCTGCGTATTTCGCTGGGCGACATGTACACCGGCATCCACGCGGTGGCGGCCATCAACGCCGCCTTGCTGGGGCGGGTCAACAGCGGCCGCGGCCAACACATCGACATGGCGCTGTACGACACCCTGGTGTCCATGCACGAGTACGCGGTGCAGTGCTACACCCTTTCCAACGGCGAGATCGTGCCGCAGCAGACCGGCCACGACATGCCCACTTCCACCTTGTACGGCGTGTTCCGTGCCGCCGACGGTGACCTGGTGATCGCCGCGCAGGTGGACGATGCCTGGAAGCGCTTCGCGGTGATGCTGGAGGCCAATGGCGGCCCGGCGGGCTTTGGCAGTGACACGCGGTTCCACAGCCTAAACGGGCGCAACACCCACCGGGTAGAGATTCTCACGGCGGTGAAGGCCTGGGTCGCGGCCAACCCAGTGGCGCGCATCCTGTCGCTGCTGGACGAGATCGACGTGCCCAGCGCCAAGGTGCAGCGTATCGACGAGGTCATCGCCGACCCGCAGATCAAGGCGCGGAATATGGTCGTAGAGCAACAGCACCCACGTTACGGTACCTTGCGCATGCCCAACCTGCCGTTCCGTTTCTCCGACTGCGACACCACGATTCATCAGGTGGCCCCTGACCTGGGCGAGCACAACGCCCAGGTGGCGGCCGAACTGGGCTTCAGCGCGGACGAGATCGCGGCGATGCAGGCCGACGGCGTGCTGTTTTCTCATGGAGGTGAACAATGACAGACCGTTACAGCGTGATCGGGCGCCCGATCAACCACACCAAGTCGCCGCTGATTCATGGCCTGTTTGCCGAGGTGACCCAACAAGACCTCGAATACGGCGCCATCGAAGGCGAACTGGAAGGCTTCGAAGCCCAGGTGCTGGGCTTTCGTGACAGTGGCGGGCGCGGTATGAACATCACCGCGCCGTTCAAATTGCGCGCCTATGAGCTGGCCGATGCGCGCAGCGAGCGCGCCACCCTGGCCAAGGCCTCCAACGCGCTGAAGTTCGAGCACGGCAAGGTCTACGCCGAGAACTTCGACGGCATCGGCCTGCTGCGTGACATCGAACACAACCTGCAAGTGCCGTTGGCCGGCCGCCGCGTGCTGGTGCTGGGCGCCGGCGGTGCGGTGCGTGGGGCGTTGCTGCCGTTCCTGGCGGCGGGGCCTGCGCAGGTGGTCATCGCCAACCGCCATGTGGCCAAGGCCCATGCCCTGGCCGCTGAAGTGAATGATGAGCGTGTGCATGTCAGCGGCTACCCAGCGCTGGCCGGTCAACGCTTCGACCTGGTAATCAACGCCACGTCGGCCAGCCTCACGGGCGAGTTGCCGCCGGTGACCGCCGAGGTATTCGACGGCGCGCTGCTGGCTTATGAGTTAGCCTACGGCAAGGGCCTGACGCCGTTCTTGCGCCTGGCACGCGAAGCTGGGGTAGGGCACCTGGCCGATGGCGTTGGGATGCTGGTGGAACAGGCCGCCGAGGCGTTTGAATGGTGGCGTGGTGTGCGCCCCGAAACCCGCCCGGTGATTGATCGCCTGACCGTGCCGCTGGAGTAAAGCCGAGCACCCACCGGGGCGGGAACCCGGTTAGCTGGTACAATTGTGGCGTTTTCAGTCGATGTTTGTGCGGAATCACGTTGCATGAAACCCAGCTTTGAAAAGGTCCCCACCCCCGCCAACGCGTCGTGGACGCTGTTGCACCGGCGGCTGAGCGACGAAATTCCGTTCGAATGGCATCACCATCCCGAATATGAACTGACCCTGACCCTCAACAGCCGCGGCCACCGCTACATCGGCAGCGACGTGCAGCCCTATGACGATTGCGACCTGACGCTGGTGGGGCCCAACGTTCCCCATAGCTGGTGCTCTGCCGAAGGGGTCGACCCCGGCCAGCCGCACGTGGCCTTCGTCATCTGGTTTTCCGAGGCGTGGGCCCAGTCGTTGATGGGGCTGTTTCCGGAGTTGAGCCGGTTGCGCAACCTGCTGACGGCTGCCCAGTGCGCCCTGACGTTCAGCCCCGGCTTTGCCCGGGAGTTGCGGCCGGTCATCGAGGGGATGGCCGCGCAGGATGACCCACAGCGCCTGGTCTCGTTGCTGCAGGTGTTGACCCGTCTGCTTCACGACAGCGACGCGCAGCCTATTGCCCCTGACCAGTGGACGGCGGTTGCCAGCACTCAGGGCGAGGACGCGCGTCTTCATCGGGTTCTGGACCATATCCATGTGCACTACACCAAACCGCTGACGGTGCCGGCGCTGGCCGAGATGGCCTGCGTCAGTGTCTCGGCGTTCCACCGCATGTTCCGGCGCCACACCCGCGGCACGGTGCTGGAGTACATTGCGCGTTTGCGTATAGGCCGCGCGTGCGCGCTACTGCTGGCAACCGAGACCAACATCGCCACGGTCGCCGAGGCGGTGGGTTATTCCTCGGTGGTGTTTTTCAACCGCCAGTTCAAGGCGCACAAGGGCATGACCCCGACTGAATTTCGTCGTCAGCATGGCCGACGTTTTCTTCAGGGCGCCTGAGACGCTCCCGGCGCGACAATTGTACTGGAAGACGCGCCAATCCTGACTCCCGCCTGCTCGGAGGCGAGTGTATCTATACAGGCGCTGGAAACACGCTGGCCCCTGCATGCCGAGGGGCTTTACACCGCAACGACCCGAGTCAGTCAAACCCATGAAAAACTATCAGGCGTTCGAGAGCGCTGACCTTCCCGACAATTACAAAGACAACGTGATCACCATGAAGCGCGTGCTGCGCGCGCAGATCGGTGATGTGGAGGCACTGTTCGCTGAAGTCAGTGCGTTTATCGAAGGCGAAATCGCTTCCATCCGCGAGCAGGAAGCCACTACCGGTTGCGGCTGGGCGGTGCTGGAATACGACGCCATCGCCCGTGGCGAGGTAACCCCCGAGCAGTTGGCGCTGATCAAGCGGCGCGGATGCCTGGTGGTCAGGAACCATTTCCCGCGCGAACAGGTGCTGGGCTGGGACCAGGCCTTGCTGGATTACCTGGACACCAATGCGTTCGACGCCACCTATCGCGGGCCGGTCGACCAGTTCTTCGGCAGCCTGGAAGCCTCCAGGCCCGAGATCTTTCCCATCTACTGGTCGCCGTCGCAGATGCAGTTGCGCCAGCATGAACGCATGGCCACGGCGCAATCGTTCTTGAACCGCCTGTGGAAGACCCAGTCCCAGGGCCAGGCCTGGTTCAACCCCGACGTCAACGCCTTGTACCCGGACCGGGTGCGCCGCCGCCCGCCGGGTACCCGCTCCAAAGGGCTGGGGCCGCATACCGATTCCGGCGCGCTGGAACGCTGGCTGCACCCGGCGTACCTGAAGGTGTTCGACAAGATCTACCACAACAACTTCAGCGCCTACGACCCGTGGGATGCGGCCTACCGCACCGAAGTCGAGGAGTACGCCTACAAGGACACGGTCAAGTGCTCGGCGTTCCGCACGTTCCAGGGCTGGACGGCGCTGTCGGACATGCAGGCGGACCAGGGGGTGCTGCACACGCTGCCGATTCCCGCCGCCATGGCCTATATGCTGCTGCGCCCACTGCTGAGTGACGTGCCCGAGGATGAGCTGTGTGGCGTGGCGCCGGGCAAGGTGCTGCCGGTGTCGGAGAAGTGGCATCCTTTGCTGGTCAAGGGCCTGACGGCGATTCCCGATGTTTGCGCGGGCGACTCGGTGTGGTGGCACTGCGACGTGATCCACAGCGTTGCCCCCGTCGAGGATCAGCAAGGCTGGGGCAACGTGATGTACGTGCCCGCAGCGCCCATGTGCCCGAAGAACCAGCGCTACGCACGAGACGTGTTCAAGGCGTTCAAGGAGGGGGCTTCGCCGTACGACTTCCCGCCCGAGGATTACGAGGTGAGCTGGAAAGACCGCTTCACCGTGGGCCAGCTCAATGACATTGGCCGCAAGGGGTTGGGCGCTGCTTGACGGGCTGCCCCGGCCGGCGCTTCAGGCTTACAGCCTGCCTATGCGCGCCAGCTCCGCGCTCAGCTGATCACGGTTCAAGGTCCCGAGGGGCAGGGCAAGCAAGGCGCCTACCCGTTCGCGGATCTTGGCCACGGTCTCCTGGAACGCCCGTTCAATCTGCTGCTCGGTGCCACTCACCGCAGAGGGGTCGGCCAGCCCCCAATGGGCCTTGAGCGAGGGGCCGAAGTACACCGGGCAGGCTTCGCCGGCGGCGCGGTCGCAGACGGTAATGACGATGTCCGGTGGCGCGCCTTCGAAGGCACCCGAGGCCTTGCTGTACAGGCCGTCGCTAGCGATGCCGGCGGCAGCCAGGGTGCGCAGCGCCCGGGCGTTGACCTGGCCACTGGGGAAACTGCCGGAGCTGACGGCCACCGTGCCAGCCGGCGCCAGGTGGTTGAACAACGCCTCGGAGAGGATGCTGCGGCAGCTGTTGTGGGTACACATGAACAGCACTTTCATGACGGGCGTCCTGGGTTCAAAGGCTGAGGCGCAAGGCGAGTGCGCACAGCGTGGCGACAAGGATGGGAAGCGTGAGCACGATTCCGGTTTTGAAGTAGTAGCCCCAGCTGACGGTGATGCCTTTTTTCGCCAGCACATGCAGCCATAGCAGGGTGGCCAGGCTGCCGATGGGGGTGATCTTGGGGCCCAGGTCGCAGCCAATGACATTGGCGTACACCATGGCCTGATGCACCACGCCAGACGCGTCGGTGGCATGAATCGCCAGCGCACCCACCAGCACGCTGGGCATGTTGTTCATGACCGAAGACAGCGCTGCGCTCAGCAGCCCGGTGCCCAGTGCAGCCCCCCATACACCGTGCTGGGCGAACACGTTAAGCAGCTGCGCGATGTGGTCAGTGAGGCCGGCGTTCTTGAGGCCGTAGACCACCAGGTACATGCCCAGGGAGAAAATCACCACCTGCCACGGCGCGCCCTTGAGCACCTTGCCGGTATCGATGGCGTGGCCCTTGGCGGCAATCAGGTACAGCACCAACGCACACGCGGCAGCGATCGCGCTGATGGGAACACCCATTGGCTCCATGACAAAGAAGCCGATCAGCAGCGCGGCCAACACCCACCACCCGGCGCGAAACGTCCCGCGGTCGCGGATGGCTTCCCGTGGGGCTTTCAGTTGCGCCAGGTCATAGACCTGGGGCAGATCGGCGCGAAAAAACCACAGCAGCATGCCCAGCGTGGTGGCGATGCTCACCAGGGTGACCGGCACCATCACGGCGGCATAATGGGCGAAGCCAAGGTCGAAATAGTCAGCCGAGACGATGTTCACCAGGTTCGACACCACCAGCGGCAAGCTCGCGGTATCGGCGATGAAACCTGCGGCCATGACGAACGCCAGGGTGGCGGCGGGCGAGAAGCGCAGGGCAAGCAGCATGGCGATGACGATCGGGGTGAGAATCAGCGCGGCACCGTCGTTTGCGAACAGCGCCGATACAGCGGCGCCGAGCAGAATGATAAAGGCGAACAGCCGCCGGCTGCTGCCACCCCCCCAGCGCGCGACATGCAGCGCGGTCCATTCAAAGAACCCGGCTTCGTCAAGCAGCAGGCTGATGATAATGACCGCGATAAAGGTTGCGGTGGCGTTCCAGACGATGTGCCACACCAGCGCAATATCGCCCAGGTTCACCACGCCACAGAGCAGTGCCAGCACCGCGCCAAAGGTGGCGCTCCAGCCGACACCGAGGCCTTTTGGCTGCCAGATGACCAGGATGATGGTGAGGGTGAAGATGAGCAGCGCGGGCAACATGCGAGGTACCGGGGCAGGGGTTGAATATTATTATACGGATATACGTATAACCATATATACGATAAAGCCCACGGTCCTGATGTACGGCTGTCAGTTGCAGGCCCTTAGCAGCAAGCCTGCTGGCGAACCGGGCGGCCCTCCATGGACTCCAGGCGACTACGGTCGCCGTGGACCCAGGCCAGATTGGCGTCCAGTGTCAGTTGCAAGACCTCCAGCACCCACTGTGGCAATTCCGGGTGCAAGCGGTAGTAGACCCACTGGCCCTGCCGACGATCTGCCAGCAGCCCGCAGGCCCGCAACTGCGCCAGGTGCCGGGAAATTTTCGGTTGGCTGTCCTCAAGGGCGGCGATCAACTCGCACACGCAAAGCTCGCCTTCGGCGCGCACCAACAGCATGATGCGCGCCCGGGTTTCGTCGCCAAGGCATTTGAATACGGCGGGGGGGGAAATGCTCATGTTGCCGCTTCCGTAGGTTGTGGTGCGTATATGCGTATTTACGCATGTGTTCGCGGTTTTCGGAAGAGTGGCGGCTTACGTATCCGGGCATTTAGCGGTGTGCCTGCCGAGTGGTGGCGCCAGGGACGCGGCCTGCGGCAGCTGCTACGGGGGCATGGTCAGTGACTGCGGCGCAGTTTGTGCCCCTCCAGCAGATCCAGCCACACTGAAAATCCTCGACAAATGGGCACGCAATTTACTTTCCAGCCTTTTGCTCTACTTCAAGGCTCGAGAGCTGGGCACGGCTGCCGCCTGGGGCAAAGCCCCACGTTGCGAGTGCCCCTAGCAGAGCAGTCAGCACAGCTAAAATCAGAATGACGTACTGTGTGCCAATAGGCGCGGCCAACACGGCCACCCACAAACCTGCCAGCGGCTGGGACATGTTATTTAGAAGAGTGATCACGCCGACTGTCTTGCCGAAATCCTGGGGCGGTATTACCCGCTGCCGGATCGTGCGCATGTAGACGTTGAACATTTTATCGAAGGCGACGATTAACAGAAAACCCAATGCATAACCTTGCAGGCTCTGGCTCAGCGCGGTAATGAACGCGCCAACTGCGATCATCGAGTATCCGACACCGCCGAGAATTCGCAGCGGCAGCGTGACCCGAGCGAGCACGAACAAAATCACAAATGTCGTTGCCGCACCCGCCGCCTGCAGCGCTGCGTAACTGTCCTTGGCGGCGCCGTACTGGCCAATAACCATGGCCGCCGAGGTCGCCAATGTGACGCCAACGATCAAGTTGACACCCGCCGCTAGCGTGATGATCTTTTGCAGCTCGCTCAGGTTGCGGATATGACCGAACGCGATCTTCAAGGGCTGCAGCCAGATGTCCTGATGCTGCTCGAACGTCGCCAGCGTGATTCGGCTAAAACGTTGCCATACCAGCATGCTCAGGTCTGCCAGCAGAAACAGTCCGGCGGTCCACAACACCACCCAGTGCCACGCCCAGACCTCCAACATCAGTGCCGCAAGCAAAGGCCCCAGCACCAGTCCTGTCTGATCGGCGATCTGCGAGTAGGACAAGGTTTTGGTGTAACTGTAGTGCTGGAAAATATGCGGCATCAGCACCTCACGAGCCATGATGCCTTGCGTGGTCAGCACGCCGCACAGCGCCGACAGTGCTATCACCCAGCCGATACCACCGAAGACCGCAAAGAACGACATCGCCAACACGCAGAGCGATGCCCGGCAGATTTGACTGATATGCAGGATCCGGATGGGCGAAAATTTGTCGCACAGGGCGCCGCAGAGTGGGAAGGCGAGGAACCGTGGCAGGGATTCGACGAAAAACGCGAGCCCCGCCCAAGACGCGCTGTTGGTGGCCTGGAACACAACCAGTGGCACGATGAAGAGCAGAATCTGATCCGCCAGCCTCGATAGGAAAAGGGACGTAAAAAACGCGAGGTAGTCCTTACGCATCGCAAGCTCCTGATAATCGGCGTGGCGGTGATTCGCCAAGGCGCACCGGCAGCAGCTGCAAGGCACCAGTCCGCTGGAGCGGTTGAATGCCGAGGTCAAGTGTCGCACCTAGGTCTTGGGCTCTTACCCAGCGATCCGGCCATCACTCGCCTGGTTGGGGCGATGCTACGCCACTTCCTGGGACACGATCATGTCTAAAGACTATCGGGATCGCCAAAAAACATTTGGACTAGTCTCTAGCACGCGGGTTTCCGCTGAAAAAATCGAAGTTGTACCCCCACTTGTACCCCCAGTCGCACCGCGTGGATCCGGGATCGAGAATGGCGATTTCTGACAGAATGCCTGCGTGGCAGTGGGTGGTATCCAGTGTACTCCTGACGCGGCGTTGATGGAGAGGAGCGCATGATTGCGGGAGCGCTCGTGACCTTGTTTATCTAAAGTCCCCGCCTATCGACTGCCACTCAAGTGGAGGGGCCACGGTAATCGGTGAAAGGCAATGTTTGCCTCTATGGGGGGCGGCCAGCCACCTTGATCCAGCCCAACCGCTCCCTCGTCCCTGGCCCTAGCGCTGGAAGTAAGCAAGAATTTCACACCCATCGCCCACCGGCACATGCCCAACCGTGCTGCGCTTGCCAATGTCCACCACACTCACAGTGGCGTCGTTTTCATTGGCAACCAGCAAGTAATCCTGCGCCGGGCTGAAGCACCCGTCCAACGGCTTGTCACCCAGCTCGGCGTTGAACAGCCATTGCAGATGCTCATCGAAAAAACTCACCACCGGTTCAAAGTCACCCATCACCGCCAGTATTCGGCCATCGGCACTGAAGTGCACCACCTGCCCGGGGCGCTGGTGCCCAGGCAGTTCGAGGGTGCGCAGCAGGCGGTGCTGCTCGGTGTCGACGACGTACAGCACCGGCCGATCCTGTGCGGTGGCCACTACCCACGGATGGCGTGGTGATGCGTCGATGCCGTTCAAGGGACCTGGCATAGCCAGGGCTGCAGGCGCCTGGCCAGGTTCGCGCAGGTCGACGGCATAGAGTTGGCCATCCTCTTCGCTTTCGGCCCATAGCTGGTCGGCGTGCGGTAGCGGCGTGAGGCGGTGCACATTCTTCGAGGGGACGTGGATATGGTCCACGATCTGGTCCTGGGCAGGGTCTATGACGAGGATCGTCGCGCTGTTTTCACAGCACAGGTACACCCGGCCATCACGGCCCAGGCGTCCGGTGTGGGGTGACACATAGGGCAGGGTGTCGATGAACCCGCTCAGGCGGCGGCTATCAAGGTCGATCACGGCGACCTGGTGGTTGGGGTGGGGGTTATCGCCGTGGACGCCGTCACCGTAGATGGGCACGTAGGCCTTGCGCAGGTGCTCAAGCACGAGCAATTCGTGGGGCCGTGATGGCAGGTCGGTGATGGCGGCGCGGACTGAGAGGTCCCCGGGGTTCAGGAACAGGACCTGCTGGCCCTGTTTGTCGACGGCGATTATTTCCTGTCCGGCAGTGTGTTTGAGGTTCATCAGATTCATCCTGTGCTGACGGCAAGCAAGCGTTGAATGTATTGATGGAGAGCCTCGCGACGGCTTTAGTTCAAGTGAATTGCCCGGGGCTGCCCAGGGTTCGCTGCTGCCGCAACACGTCCAGCAACAGCCGGAACGCCGGCTTGTGCTGGCGACGGTTTGGGTAGTACACGTGATAGTGCAGGGGCGTGTCGCACCAGTCGGCCATTACCCGCAGCAGCCGGCCCTGGGCCAGGTCCTGCTCGACCACATGCTCCGGCACGTACGCCAGCCCGCAACCGGCGCGGGCGAAATCCAGCATCAGCCCCAGGGTGTTGCACACCAGGTGCCCGTCACCGCGCACCTTGATGTCACGGCCCTTGTTGGCGAACGGCCAGGCCCACAGGCCGCCTGAGGTGGGCAGGCGCAGGTTGAGGCAGGTGTGGTGGGTGAGGTCTTCGGGTGCCACGGGGTGCGCGCGTTTTTCGAAGTACGCCGGGGCGCCCACCAGCGCCAGGCGGAACGCCGGGCCGATGCGCACGCTGATCATGTCCTTGGCCAGTTGTTCGCCCATGCGGATACCGGCGTCAAAGCGTTCGGCGACGATGTCCACCAGCGCATAGCTGTCATTGATCTCGACCGTGATGCCCGGGTGCTCGGCCATCAGTTGGCTGACGGCCGGGGCCAGGGCCCAGGGGCTGGCGTGCTCCAGGGAGGTGATACGCAGATGGCCCGTGGGCCGGCCGCTTGACTCGCTCAGTTCCCCGAGCCCCGCTTCGATACCGTCGAAGTGCGGGCCGATGGTGTCCATCAGGCGTACCCCGGCTTCGGTGGGGGCGACGCTGCGGGTGCTGCGGGTGAGCAGCTGTACGCCCAAGCGCTCTTCAAGCTTTCTGATGGTGCGGCTCAGGGCGGGTTGCGAGACACCCAGCTGGGCGGCGGCCTTGGTGAAGCTGCCCTCGCGGGCCACCCGCAGGAAGGCCATCAGGTCGGTCACGGTATCGCGCATGATTAATGTCTTTAGGGTATAGGTCCATTCCTATCATACCCGCTAATCATCATTGTCCGGCGTTGCTAGAGTGGCTCCTTCGTTTTCAATCATCCACGGAGTACCCCGCCCCATGAGCAATCGGCCCTTTGATGTGATCATTTTCGGCGCGAGCGGTTATACCGGACGCCTGGTCGCCGAATACTTCTACGCCACCCACGGGGTCGATGGGCCGGTGAAGTGGGCGCTGGCCGGCCGCAACCTCGGGAAGCTGCAAGCCATTCGTGACAGCTGGACAAACGCTGCCGGGTTGCCGCTGATCCTGGCCGATGCCGCGCAGCCGGCCACGGTGCGTGACATGGCGGCCGCCACCCGGGTGATGATCAGCACGGCGGGGCCGTTCTCGCTGTATGGCTCTGACTTGGTGGCGGCCTGCGCCGAGCTGGGCACCGATTATGTCGACCTGTGCGGGGAGATCCCCTGGATTGCCCAGATGATCGCCCAGCATCAGGCCACGGCACACGCATCGGGCGCGCGGCTGGTGTTTTCCTGCGGCTTCGATTCGGTGCCCTTCGACCTGGGCGTGTGGTTCACCCAGCAACAGGCCATGCGCGAACATGGCCGTTACGCCCCCCGCGTGCGGGCGCGCATGCGCAGGATGCAGGGCGTGCTGTCGGGCGGCACCTTCGCCAGCGTCGGCGCCGTGGAGGCGGCTGCAGCCAAGGATCCGTCGCTGGCCGCTGTGGTGAACGATCCCTTTGCCTACACCCCCGGCTTCAAGGGCGTCGAACAACCGGACGGGCAGACCCCTTACGTGGATGCGCTGGCCGGCAGTTGGGTAGGGCCGTTCATTATGTCGCCGATCAACACCAAGGCCGTGCACCGCACCAACTACCTGCAAGGGCATGCCTGGGGCGAGCACTTCCAGTATGACGAAATGCTGATGCTGGCCGCCGCGCCGTCCGCCGATGATGCGCCCAGCCTGGCCGGTTTCTCGTTCAACGAAGGCGGGCAGCCGCAGCCAGGGCAGGGGCCTACGCAAGCGGAGATGGAGGCAGGGTTCTACGACGTGATGTTCATTGCCGAACTGGGCGACGGCCACGTGGTTAAAACCTCGGTCAGCTGTGATGAAGACCCCGGCTACCTGTCCACATCGAAAATGCTCTGCGAAGCAGCGTTGGCCCTGGCGTATGACGTTGACCGCGACCAGACGCCCGGTGGCTGCTGGACGCCGGCAGCTGCCCTGAACACGGCATTGATGGCGCGGTTGAGCGCACACGCGGGCCTGCGATTCGTGATCGAGGGCTAACGGCAACGGCGCTACACGGCACCCACTTCGCGGATCTGCGCGTACTTGGCCTGCAACTCTTGCCGCTGTTGCTTGCGCAACTGCCCCTGGGCATAGCGCCGGCGCTCGGTGAGGGTGTCAGGCTGCAGCGGGCGCACGGGGCAGGGGCGGCCGTCGGTGTCCACCGCCACCATGGTGAAGTAACAGCTGTTGGTGTGGCGCACGGTGCGCTCGTGGATGTTCTCGGTCATGACCTTCACGCCTACTTCCAGCAAGGTGCGCCCGGTGTAGTTGACCGAGGCCAGGAAGGTGACCAACTCGCCCACGTGGATGGGCTCCTTGAAGATCACCTGGTCAACCGACAGGGTGACCACGTAGCGGCCGGCGTAGCGCTTGGCGCAGGCGAAGGCCACTTCATCGAGCATTTTCAGCAGGGCGCCGCCATGCACGTTGCCGGAGAAGTTGGCTTTGTCGGGGGTCATGAGCACGCTCATGCTCAGTTGGTAGCTGCCAGGTTCCATATCTACCTCATCACGTCAGGCGCCCTGTAGACCGGGCGTTTCGGGCCGGCTAAGCAACGGCTCAGGTGCGGCAAACGGTAGCAGGTGTGGCGGATAGTTAGCTAGCTAACATAATGAAAGGGTGTTTTCCAGGTCCGGTAACAAACCCGCCTGTAGCCGCTGCCGCCAGGCTGCGCTGGCCGTCAGGTTCGCTGGAAATCTTCAGCGTACTTCCGGGCCGGCGCAGCCTTCGGCAGCGGCTACAGGGAGTGCGTCTGGTGGCGGTGGTCAGAACTGCGACTGCACCTGCAAGCCCAGTACCAAGGCATTGTCCACTTGCCGTACGCCATCCGGGTGCTTGATGTACTGAATGTTGGGCATGATGTTCAGCCATTTGGTCGCCTGGATGCCGTAGTTCAGCTCCGATGCGTACTCGGTGTGCTGCTCGGGCACGTAGCCGGCGTCGTCATAGCTCAAACCGCTTTGTTCGTTGGCGGTCTTGGCGTTGCGCAGGAACAGCGAGCTGGCGTGAATGCGCGCCACGCCAAAGCCCAGGGTGTCGGTGGGGCGGGCGTCGAACATGCCTTTGTAGACGAAGCTGACCTTCTGGTAGCTGTCCACCGGCGTGGTGGCGCGGTCCTGGAACGTGGCGCTGGCGGTCATGGTCAGGCCGCGCGAGGTGTCGCCGTTCACCGAAGTCAGCTGCTGCTTGCCCACCACCCAGAAGCCGTGGCGGCTGCTGTCGCTGCGGTAGGGGTTGCCGGTCAGGGCCGCGGGTTGGCCGTTGGCGTCCCGGTAGACATCCGTGCCGTTGGCGCTGCTGTGGTAGTAACCCACGCGGTATTCGCCCGGCAGCGTGTTCACGGTCGGTGCCCACACCAACTCTACCGGGACGAAGGTGCCGGTGGTGCCCGCGCCGTTGAGCTTGAAGCCGTTGTCGTTTTCCAGGTCCGAGGGGTTGATGTTGAACGCGCCGATCTGCGCGTACACGTCGCTGGTCACGCGGTAGCGCACGCGGGCTGCCCATTGGCTGATGGGGCCGTTGTAGATGGTGTCCACGTAGTTGCCCGGCTGCGAGCCGCAGAACGCCAGGCCCTGGAACGAGCAGTCTTCCACGGCGAAGTCATCGCTGACGGCGAAACGGCCGGCCTTGATGTTGAGCTTATCGTCGAACCAGCCTTTGCTCAGCCATAGCTCGCTGAGGCGGCTGACGCTGCCACGACCCTGGATTTCCTGGGTGGAGCCCAGGCCAGTAGCGCGCGGGTCGTCGATTTTTTCGTTGATGTTGCTGCCGTTGCGGTTGGTGATGGACAGGCTGAAGGCCGCGTCATTCCAGCCCAGCAGCTTCTGCAGGTCGATATTGGCGCCCAGGTTGAACTGGTCGGCGTAGCGGGTGACATGGTGGTTGCTGTGGCCGCCGCGCACGTTGGAGGCCGACTCGCCGGTGTAGCCCATCTGGATGTCGACGCCCTTGTTCAGCAACTCGGTGCGCAGGCCGCCCCAGTCGCCGGTCATCCAGGGGGAGTCGACGGCGAAGGCGTCGGCGGCCTGGGCGCTGATGCCCCAGCTGGAGGCCGCACAGGCGGAGACGAGCAGGGTGAGGGCCTGGCGCTTGCGGGCCCGGCCGTGTGTGGAGTGCGGCATGGTGTTCAGTCCTTTGTGTGTCATTGGAAAGCGGCGGGAGAGCCCCGCCGCCTGACTTTTTTTAGTTGGCTGCGCTGCTTGAGCCCAGTTGCGCCGGCAGGTTGAGGTCCTTGCGCACCTGTGCCACCTGATCGGCGTTCACCGCGGGTGCCGCATTGCCCCAGGTGTTGCGGATGTAGGTGGCCAGGGAGGCGACCTGCGAGTCCGACAGCTTCCAGGCAAAGCTGGGCATGGCGCCGCTGGTGGGGTTGCTTTGCGTGACCGCGCCGCGGCCGCCCTGCAGCACGGTGGTGAGCAAGGTCTGGGCGTTGGCCGACTGCAGCGCCGGGTTGTTGGCCAGGCTGGCGGCGATGCCGCTGATGCCCTTGCCGTCGCTGTTGTGGCAGGCCGAGCAGTTGGCCGCGTACACATTGGCGCCCTGTTTCATGGCGCTTTGCGTGGCGGTCAACGGCTGTGGCTTGGTGGCCGAGGAGCCGGGGATGCTTTGCAGGTAGGCCGCAATGGCCACCAGGTCGTCATCGCTCATGTGCTGGGTGGAGTTGGTCACCGCTTCGGCCATGGGGCCCGAGGCGACGGCCACGTCATTGCTGCCGGTCTTCAGGTATTGCACGATTTGCGCCTGGGTCCAGCCACCGATGCCCACGTAGGGGTTGCTGGTGATCTCCGGTGCATGCCAGCCGGCCAGGTCGCCGCCCTGCAGGAAGGCGCCACCCTTGTCGCCGCCCAGGAAGTTTTTGGCGGTGTGGCAGGCGGCGCAGTGGCCCAGGCCCTGCACCAGGTAGGCGCCACGGTTGACCTGCGTGGTGGCGCTGGCCACCGGCACGAACGGCGTCTTGTCGAAGAACAGCAGGTTCCAGCCCATCATCATCAAGCGGATGTTGAACGGGAAGGGCAGTTGGTTGGAGACCACCTTGTTGTCCACCGCCGGCACCGTCTGCATGTAGGCCCAGAGGTCGTGCATGTCCTGGTCGCTGACCTTCACGTAGGCGTTGTAGGGCATGGCCGGGTACAGGTTTTCACCCTCGCGGCCCTTGCCTTCGCGCACGGCGCGGGTGAACTGGGCCTCGGTCCAGGCGCCAATGCCGGTGGCCTTGTCCGAGGTGATGTTGCTGGCCAGCAGTTTGCCGAACGGCGTTTGCAGGGCGTAGCCACCGGCGAAGGGCTTGCCGCCGTGCGGGTCGGTATGGCACGCGGCGCAGTCGCCGGCGATGGCCACGTAGCGGCCGCGGGTCACGGCCGGGTCTTCCTGGGTGGTGACCGGGGCCTTGACGCCTTGGGCGCTGTCGGTCTGCTGGCCGGGCGCGACCAGGGTCTGGGCCGCGAACACCAGGCCCACGACGCCGCCCAGGGCTACGCCGCCCAAGGCCATGCTGGCTAATCCATGACGGCGCTTCATGCGGGTACCTCCACCAGGGGGCCACGTTTGCCCAGGTACTGTTCAATGATTGCCTTGGCCGTCCACAGGCTCAGGGCGCCGATGGTGGACGTGGGGTTGTAGCCGGCGTTGTTGGGGAACGACGAGGCGCCCAGCACGAACACGTTGTGCACGTCCCAGCTCTGCTGGTAGCGGTTGAGCACGCTGGTTTTCGGGTCCTTGCCCATCACCGCGCCACCGATGGTGTGGTCGCTGCCGGGCAGGTACGGGCCGTAGTTGACGGCCGCGGAGTCGAAGCCGTTGACGATTTCCGCGCCCATGGCCTTGCCGATTTCCACCGCCTTGTCTTCGGTGAAACGCGC
The DNA here is from genome assembly GCF_056175065.1 of Pseudomonas sp. JC1203. NCBI lineage: Bacteria > Pseudomonadati > Pseudomonadota > Gammaproteobacteria > Pseudomonadales > Pseudomonadaceae > Pseudomonas > Pseudomonas sp. JC1203. The sequence continues at coordinate 164,449 of NZ_JBWCAM010000011.1, read as the reverse complement.
CATGCGCCGGTCGTTTTCGTTGTAGTCGAAGGTCACCCGGATCAGCGGGTCGCCGTGGGCGTCCTTGTATTCCGGGTCCAGGTCCAGGTAGCACTCGTCGTGGGAGAAGCTGGTGCCCTGGTTGAAGATGAAGGTGCCGTTCTGGAAGGCGTGGGTGTAGGCCTTCTTCCAGTCGCTGCCCCAGCGCGGGGTGCCCGGTGGCACGGCATCGGCGTTGCCGATCGGGCGGGCGCCGCGGGCCACCACCAGGATGCCGGCACCGCCGATGAAGCCCAGGCCCTTGTGGTCGAAGTTGTCGCCGTTGTAGTCATCGACCTGGGCGGAAAGGGCGCCGGCGCCGATGTACTGGTTGAGCTGTTCGTCCTTGAAGAAGATGTTGGCGCCCGACACGGTCTGGAAGCTGTAGGCGCGACCCACCACGCCTTGGCGGGTCTCGGGGTTGTACGGCGTGCCGATCTTCGACAGCAACAGCAAGCGCACGTTCTGCATCTGGAAGGCGGAGAAAATCACCAGGTCGGCCGGCTGTTCCCACTCCTGCTTGTTGCGGTCCAGGTAGGTCACGCCGGTGGCGGTCTTGCCGTCTTCGGCGAGGTTGGCGCGCAGTACCGCCGATTCGGTCAGCACGGTGAAGTTGCTGCGCTGCATCAGCGCCGGGATCACGCAGGCGTTGGGGCTGGACTTGGAGAAGTTGCCACAGCCGTAGTACAGGCAGTAGCCGCAGTAGGTGCAGGGGCCCATGCGCACGCCCAGCGGGTTGGTGTAGGCCTGGGAGGCTTGCCCGGCAGGTACCATGAACGGGTGCAGGCCCAGCTTCTTGCTGCCCTCGGTGAACAGGTCGGTGAGGCGGGTGGTGGCCAGTGGCGGCAGGGGGAATTCGCTCTTGCGGTTGCCTTCGAAGATGTTGGCGCCGTCGATCTTCTCGCCGTTGAGCACGCCGGCCTTGCCCGATACACCGGCGATCTTTTCAAAGCGCTCGTAGAAGGGTTCCAGGTCCTCGTAGCTCACGCCCCAGTCCTGCACGATCAGGCCTTCGGTGAGCTGCTGTTGGCCATAGCGCTTCATCGTGAAGCTGTAGGGCTCGAAGTCGAACGGCAGGAAACGCCAGGCCATGCCGGCCCAGTGGGTGCCCGAACCGCCGACGTTGTAGCCCAGCTCGTTCAGGCTCCAGTCACGGGTGGGCAGGGCGGTCTGGCTGCGGTTGTTGCGAAAGGTGGTGGTCTCGATGGCCGGTGGCAGCAGCAGGCTGCGGCGGGTGTCCCAGCGCAATTCGTCGGTGTCCACCGACGGTGGGAAGTCGGTGGCGGTCTCGACCCACGGACCGCGTTCGATCGCTACCACGTTGAGGCCGGCGCGCGTCAGCTCTTCAGCCATCAGGGAGCCGCACCAACCGAGGCCGACGATCACTGCGTCGACTTTGGGGCGTACATTGGCCATGAATCAGGTCCTCTTCAATACAGCGTAATCACGCAAACAAGGCAGGTATCAGGCGGGCTGTACTGCTCGATTTTTCTGGTTTAAAGGGTGTTGTCGATCAGGCTGGTGGGGATGATGTGCAGCTTCTGGCCCTTTTTCGCGATCAGGTCGCGGAAGTCGTAGCGGGCGCCGGGGAAGCCGATCATTTTCCAGCTGGCCATGTTCTTGTTGCCGCCGTAGAGCGGGTCGGCGAAGAAGCCCTCGCGTACGTTGGCCAGGATCTGCTCGAACAGCTCCTTGGTTTCCACGTCGTGCCCAAGGTCCAGCTGGCCGGCTTCCATGCTGCGCAGCAGGCTGTCCTGCTGGGTGCCGTCCAGTTGCACGAAGGGTTTGGAAAACGCGTGCTGGCAATGACCGTCGATGGCCGCCAGGCCCTTGCGCCAGCGCTCGGCCGGGGTCAGGGGCGATTGCGTGCCTTGCTCGAAGGTGCCTTTGACGAAGCGGCCCAGGCGGTAGAGCGTGGCGCCCTTGCCGTAGTCACCGGCCAGCTGGCGGTCGATAAACACCGCGCAACCGGCTTCCTTGCCGCCAATGCTCAGCTCGTCCGCCGGGATCAGGCGGTCGGCCAGGGCGCCGGCGGTGTCGAATTCGGCCTGGGTGAAGAACGCCAGGCCACCCTGGCGCGGGGCGGGCAACGCCGGCAGGCTGGCCTTGCCGGGCTCCCAGGGCTGGCCGCCGCTGACGACTTCGGCGCGCGCAGCGGGCAACGTGGACGCGGCCGCCAGGGCCAGGGCCGATGAAAGAAAATCTCTGCGCTGCATGGATGAGTCCTGTGGGCGATGAGGAAGGTCGGACCCCTGGGCAGGCGCGCCGGAACGCGCGCGACCAGGCGGTCACGGCGGGCGAGTCTAGGGGTGCGACATGTCACCACGCCACTAACTATTTGACGTTTTCACGTCAAAAACCACTCAATCGGGCAGGGTCTCGTCAATCACGATACGCAGCTGGGGGGCCGCCTGCGCGGGGCTTTGCAGGTCACCGTTGGCGTACAGCAGGTGCTGGATGGCGGCCTCGGCCTGGCACTCCGGGTCCTGGTCCAGCACCAGGGACAGCAGGCCCTCGCGCAGGAAGTCGGCGTGCTGCTGGCTGGCCTCATGGGTGATCCATACCGGGCGCAGGTCCAGTTCCAGCAGGGCCTTGCGAATGCCCGCCGAACCGCTGCCGGTGTTGTAGATGGCCGCCAGTGGTTGCCCGTCATCAACGGCGTCGCGCACGGCCTGGGCGGTCATGTAGTCGTTGTCGTGGCATTCCACCGGGTGGCTGATGGCGAGGTGCGGGGCGCGCTCGCGCAGCACTTGCAGGAAACCGCCCACCCGCGCCTGGTGGGCGTGGTAGAGCAGGGAGTTGGTGATCAGCAGCACCCTGCCGTGCTCGGGCAGCACCCACTGGGCCAGCAGGCGCCCGGCACTGCGCCCGGCCATGTGATTGTCGATGCCGATGAAGGTGGCGCCCGTCAGCCCGGACAAGCTGCTGGTGAGCAGAACCACGGGCACGCCCTGGTCGATCTGCGCCTGCAACGCTGCGCGGATTACCGGCAAGTCATGGGCTACCACGATCAGGCCCTGGCGCGCGGTGCGGGGCTTGGCGATGAAATCCAGCAGTTGCTGCGGGTCGGCTTCGTCCCAGGTCTGGCGCTGCAGCACCAGGCGCGAGCGCAGCAGTTGCGCCTGGCGAGTGAAGGCGGCGGCGACCCGGCGATAGTGGTCGGTGCTGCTTTCCACCATCAGCAGGTCGAAGCGCAGCAGGCCATGCACCGGCGAGGGCAGCACACGACGCAGGTCCAGGGCCCGGGCGGCGTTGAGCACCTTGCGGCGCTTGGCGTCAGAGACGCTGCCGCGTTCGTTGAGCACCCGGTCGACGGTGCTGAGGCTGACGCCGGCCAGTTCGGCGACATGGACCAGGCGTTTTTTTTGAGTGAGGCTGTCCAACGAAAACGTTTCCGTGAAGGATATGCAGGGGAATTTAGCACGTCGTGACCTGTAGCCGCTGCCGTCAGGCTGCGCGGGCCCTGCGCGTCGCTGGAGATTTCCAGTGTACTCTGGGCCCGCGCAGCCTGGCGGCAGCGGCTACAGGTTACTTGGCGGCCAGGGGTTGCGCTGTGCGGGCCTTGGCGACTTGTGCGGCGCTGATGCCTGGCGCGGCGTTGCCCCAGCTGTTGCGTACGTAGGTGAGCACGGCGGCGATGTCGTCGTCGTTGAGCTTCCAGTCAAAGGACGGCATGCCTGCCGCCGTGATGTTGCCTTCGGTGGCCACCGCGCGCCCGCCCTTGAGCACTGCACTGATCAGGTTGGCACCGCCGGTGGCGCGCATGCCCGAGTTGTCGGCAAACGCCGGCACCATGCCGTTGATGCCTTCGCCGTGGACGTTGTGGCAGGCCATGCAGTTGTTTTCGTACACCTGGGCGCCGCGTTGCATCAACGGATCGCTGGCCGACAGCGCCGCCGGCGCCTGGGTGCCCGAGCCGGGGAGGGACTTGAGGTACAGGGCGATGTCGGCCAGGTCGGCGTCATCGAGGTGCTGGGTGGAGTGCTCCACCGCTTCACCCATGGCACCGGCGGCCACAGCCTTGTCGTTGCTGCCGACCTTGAGGTAGCCCTGGATCTGCTCTGCGCTCCAGCTACCCAGGCCCAGGTGGTGGTCATTGGTGATTTCCGGGGCATGCCCCCCCAGCAGGTCGGCCCCTTGCAGATAGGCGCCGGTGTCGCCGCCCAGGGCGTTTTTCGGCGTGTGGCAGGCAGCGCAGTGGCCGGCGCCGTCCACCAGGTAGCGGCCCCGGTTCCATTGCGCCGATTGCGCTACCACCGGCACGTAGCCCTGATTCTTGAAGAACAGCAGGTTCCAGCCCAGCATGGCCAGACGAATGTTGTAGGGGAAACCCAGGGTATTGGCCTGCGCCGGCTGGTGCACGGGCGCCAGCGAGCGCATGTACGCCCATAGGTCGTGCACGTCGCTGTCGCTCATCTGCACGTAGGCGTTGTAGGGCATGGCCGGGTACAGCAGGGCGCCGTCCTGGCGTTTGCCGTGGCGCACGGCGCGGAAGAAGTCGCGCTCGGTCCAGTTGCCGATGCCGGTCTCGCGGTCGGGGGTGATGTTGGTGGAGTTGATGGTGCCGAACGGGGTCTGCAGGCCGTAGCCGCCGGCAAACGCCTGGCCGCCGGGGGCGGTATGACAAGCCGCGCAGTCGCCCTGCACGGCAATGTAGGCGCCGTGCTTGACCTGGGCAGGTTCGGGCCTGGCGCTGTCTGCCGCTTGCAACTGGTTGTCGGCGACATCGTCGGCACGGGTGCTGCCGTTCAGGTACAGCGCCGTGCCCACACCGGCCACGGCAACTATCACCAGCCCTGCAATGATTTTGGTTTTCATCGGTGAGCGTCCTTATGCCTGAACCAGGGGGCCGGGGTTTTGCAGGTACTGTTCCTTGATCGCCTTGGCCGTCCACAGCGCCAGGGCGCCGATGGTCACGGTGGGGTTGAAGCCGCCGTTGTTGGGGAACGACGAGGCGCCCAGCACGAACACGTTGTGCACGTCCCAGCTCTGCTGGTAGCGGTTCAGGGCGCTGGTTTTCGGGTCGGTGCCCATCACCACGCCGCCGATGGTGTGCGACGAGTCGTTGGCGCGGAACGGTGTGTAGTGGTCGGCGGCAAAGTTGTAGGACTCGATGTGGGTGCCCCCCACCGCCTTGGCGATGGCCTCGCACTTTTGCCGCACGAACTCGCCGGAACGCTTGTCGTTGAGGTTGTAGTCGAAGGTCATGCGCATCAACGGCCGGCCGAAGTTGTCCTTGTACACCGGGTCGAGGTCGAAATGCGCGTCTTCGTGGGAATAGCTGGTGCCCTGGCCCTGCACCATGGCCCAGTTCTGGTAGCTGTGCTGGAAGGCCTTTTTCCAGCCCTTGCCCCAGCCGGGCGCGCCCTTGGGCAGCACCCCGGCCATGCCGATGGGCAGGCCGTTGTTGGACAGCGACTGAATGCCCGCACCGCCGATGAAGCCCAGCCCTGAATGGTCAAAGTTGTCGGCGTTGAAGTCGTCGACCTGGATGGCCAGGCAACCGGTGTTGATGAACGGGTTGAGGTGCTCGTTCTCGAACCACAGGTAGGCGTAGGACAGGGTCTGGAAACTGTAATTGCGGCCGATCACGCCTTGTTTGGTGCGCGGGTCGTAGGGCTGGCCGATGCCCGACAGCAGCATCAGCCGCACGTTGTCCAGCTGGTAGGCGGCGACAATGACGATATCGGCCGGCTGTTCGCCGACCACGCCGTCCTTGCCCACGAAGCTGACGCCGGTGGCGGTCTTGCCGTCGGCGGCCTTGTTGATGTGCAGCACTTCGGTGTCGGTCATCACCTCGAAGGTGGGCTGGCGCATCAGCGCTGGCACCACGCAGGCGTTGGGGCTGCTCTTGGACCAGTTGCCGCAACCGAACAGCTGGCAGTACCCGCAGTAGGTGCACGGCCCCATGTGCACGCCCAGGGCGTTGACGTAGGCGCGCGAGATGGTGCCGGCCGGCACGGGGAAGGGGTGCAGGCCCATCTCGGTGGTCTTCTGGGTGAAAATGTCGTTCCAGCGGCTGGGCACCAGGGGTGGGGTGGGGAAGTCGCGGCTGCGCGAACCTTCAAAGGGGTTGCCGCCGGGGATCACCTTGCCATTGATCACGCCGGCCTGGCCGCTGGTGCCGGCAATGCGCTCGAAGCGGTCGTAGAAGGGCTCCAGCTCGTCATAGGTGATGCCCCAGTCCTGCACCTGCAGGCCGGGCACCAGCTGTTGCTTGCCGTAACGCTCCACGGTCTTGCTGTAGGGCTGGAAGTCGAACGGGTTGAAGCGCCAGGAGGCCGCCGCCCAGTGGGTGCCGGCGCCGCCGACGTTGTAGCCCAGGGTCAGGTTGCTCCACTCGCGCACCGGCAGCGCCTGCTGCGAGGCGTTGTTGCGGAAGGTGTAGGTCTCCAGCTTCGGCGGCTGGAGGATTTCCTTGCGGGTGGACCAGCGCAGTTCGTCGGTGTCCACCGACGGCGGGAAGTCGGTGGCGGTGTCGCGCCAGGCGCCGCGCTCGATGGCGACAACCTTGAGGCCTGCTCGAGCCAGTTCTTCGGCGATGACCGAGCCGGACCAGCCCAGGCCGATCACTACCACGTCTGCTTTGGGTCTTGCGTTTGCCATGGGTCAATCCTTTGTCGCGCGCAGCCGGGCGCCGTGCTCGGCTGGCAAAAATGAGGGGTTGTAGCCGCTGCCGCCAGGCTGCGCTGGCCCCGAGCCTCGCTGAAGATCCTCAGGGTGCACACTGGCCAGCGCTGCCTTCGGCAGCGGCTACAGGTCAGGCGCGGTCGAGCAGGCTCACCGGTTCCAGGTTCAGCGCTACGCCTTTTTTCTGGATGTAGGGGCGATAGTCATAGCGTGCGCCGGGGAAGCCGATCAGCTTCCAGCCCACCATGCCGCGGTTGCCGCCGTACATTGGGTCGGCGAGGTAGCCTTCGCGCACGTTCTGCAGCAGCAGGGCGAAGAAGTCGGCGGTGCCGGTGTTGGGCAGCTTCAGCGCGCCGCTTTCCATGTCGCGCAGCAGGCTGTCCTGAGTGTCGCCGTCCAGGCCGCTGAAGGGCTTGCCGTAGCGGGCCTGGCAATACGCGCCCAGGTCCTTGAGCCCGCTGCGGTAGCGCTCGGCCGGTGTCTGCTTGAACTGCGGGCCTTGTTCGGGGGTGCCGGGCACGATCGGCCCCAGGCGGTAGACGCTGGCCGCCTGGCCAAAGGCGCCGGCCAGCTCGCGGTCGATAAATTCCACGCAGCCCGCCTGGCTTGCGCCAATGCCCAGCTCGTCCTCGGGGATCAGGCGGTCGAAGATCGCCGCCACCTCCTTGGCTTCCTCAGGTGTCAGGTAGGCCAGGCCGCCTTTGCGTGGCAACCTGGGCAAGGCATCGGCCTGGGTGCCTACCGGCATCGGTGTGCGGGAACTGATGACGCTGGCGCCTGCGCTGCTGGCCACGCCCAGGGCAGTCAACTGCACGAGCGATATCAAGGCCTCTCTTCGTTTCATGTGCTCTATCCTCAGGTCTCACGGTGCAGTACGCCGCTGCAGGTGGGGCTGCGCGCAAGGCCCGTCCTAGAAGGGTTGGCACAGCCACGGCGGGCGAGTCTAGGGGTGCGGCATATCACCACGCCACTAACTCTTTGACGCTTTCCCCTCAAGGGCTGCGCCCGCCACCAGCCTCGCCCTGAGGCAGGCACACTGGTAGCATCCGGCCCATCACCCCCACTGCGAGGACACCATGGCCGGCCTGCCACCCGACAATAACGACGCCCCTCGCGGTGCGGTGACGCTCAGCGACGTGGCGCGGCTGGCGGGGGTGGCGCCCATGACCGTGTCGCGCTGCCTCAACCAGCCCGACACCGTGCGCAGCGCCACGCGCCTCAAGGTGCAGCGGGCCATCGAGCAGACCGGCTATGTGCAGAACCGCCTGGCCGGCGCGCTGCGTTCCAACCGCAGCCGGCTGGTGGCGGTGGTGATGCCGATGGTCACCAACCCGATCTTTTCCGACACGTTCCAGGCCATCAACGACCGCCTCGCCCAGGCCGGTTACCAGGTGCTGCTGGGGGTGTCGGGCTATGAGCGCGAGCACGAACAGGAGCTGCTGGAGGTGATCCTCAGTCGCCGGCCCGACGGCATCATCCTGACCGGCACGCTGCACACACCGGCCAGCCGCAACCGGTTGCGTGCGGCGCGTGTGCCGGTAGTGGAGACCTGGGACTTGACGTCCGAGCCTATCGACATGCTGGTGGGCTTTTCCCATGAACAGGCGGGCAGGGCCGTGGCGTTGCAGTTGTTCGCCCAGGGCTACCGGCAGTTCGCCCTGCTGGCGGTGGACGACCCGCGCGGGCTGCGCCGCGCCGAAAGTTTCACCCGCGCGCTGGCCGAGCAGGGCGTGAGTGCGGTAAGGCGGCAGATCTACCCCGGCACGCCGACCCTGGCCATGGGGCGGATGGGCCTGGATGCGTTGTGGCAGCAGCCACCGACGCCCGCCGAGCCGTTGGCGGTGGTCTGCACCTCGGACACCATTGCCCACGGCGTGCTTACCGAAGCAGCGGCGCGCGGCGTCCGGGTGCCGGAGCAACTGGCGGTGATGGGGTTTGGCGACATGAGCTTTGCTGCCCACACCTTTCCGGCGCTGTCGACGGTGCGCATCGATGGCGCGCTGATGGGCGAGACGGCGGCGCAGATGCTGCTGGATCGCTTGCAGGGGCAGGGCGGCGGTGGTCAGGTAACCGACATCGGTTTCACCCTGATACAGCGCGACAGCACCACCGCCTGACCCACCGCGCTGTATTCGGACGCGGCCTGGCGGCCGCTCTACGGCGCGCGAACCACCTGTAGCAGCTGCCGCCAGGCGGCGTCCGGGCGCGCCACGGTGCCTCCGGGAAACCGCATCGGCGATCTCATCATTTTGACGTTTTCCCGTCACTTTCGAATTCTGCGCTTGTATTTGAAATCCGCGCGCCCTAGCGTTTAAAGCACAAATGGTAACGATACCATTACCCCTGAAGCAGTCTTGGGATAACAACAAATGTCGACCATCACCTGTGTAAGAACGCTGCGCCTGCCCCAACGCCCCAAGCTGATCTGGCTTGAGATCGAAACCGACGAAGGCCTGATCGGCCTCGGCGAAACCTTTCGTGGCGCCGCCACTGTGGAGGCGGCAGTGCATGAACTGATCGCCCCTGGACTGATCGGTCGTAATTCACGGCAGATCGAAGCCATCTCCCTGGAGCTGACCACCCCTTATGTCGGCTACCACAGCGCCAGCGCCGAGATCCGTGCGGCCAGCGCCGTGGATATTGCCCTATGGGATCTCAAAGGCCAACGCCATGGCATCCCCATCCATGAAGCCCTGGGCGGTGCCTGCCGCGACAGCATCCGTGTCTACAACACCTGCGCCGGCTATGAGTTCAACACCCAACAAGGCGCCCGCCGCGAGATTACGGCCGCCGATGCGGCTCAGGGCCCTTATGACGATCAGTTGGCCTTCAGCCGCGACGCCGGTGCCCTGGCGGCGAGCCTGGTGGAAGAGGGCTACACGGCCATGAAAATCTGGCCGTTCGACCGCTTCGCGCGCCAGGCCGGCGCCAACAGCATTAGCCTGGCTGAGGTACGCCAGGGCTGCGAAGCCTTCCGCCAGATCCGCGCGGCGGTGGGTGATCGCATCGAGATCATGTGCGAGCTGCACAGTCTGTGGGATAGCGCGGCGGCCTTGCGCATCTGCCAGGCGCTGGACGCATTCGACGTGTATTGGGTCGAAGACCCGTTGTGCAAGATGGACGACGCCCAGGCCCTGGCCGACCTGCGCCGTCGAACGCGGGTGCCGATCTGCGCCAGCGAAACCCTGGGCGGCAGCGTGGCCTACCGCGACCTGCTCAACGCCGGCAGCCTGGATTACCTGATGCTGGACCTGGTGTGGTGCGGCGGCTTCACCGAAGCACGCAAGATAGCCGCCCTGGCCCAGGCCTACAACAAGCCGTTGGCACCCCACGACTGCACCGGCCCGGTCGCGCTGTTCGCCGGCCTGCAACTGGGCCTGCATGCGCCCACGGCGGTGCTGCAGGAAGTGGTGCGGGCGTCGCTGTCCACCTGGTACGGCGAGTTGGTCACCCATTTGCCGCAGATCACCGCCGGTTTCGCCGCCGCGCCTACCCGGCCGGGGTTGGGCACTGCGCTGCGCCCCGAGGTCAAGCAGCGTCCCGACGCCATCATCCGGGAAACCCGCCGCTGACCTGACCTCTACTTTCCGGGATCGAGAACACAATGAAAAAAATAGATTCTCTTCGCCGTTTCATCGCCCAGCACCGCCGCTACGAAGTGATCGCGCTGCTGTTCATCATGATGCTGGTCAACCAGGGCGACCGCGCCACGCTGTCGGTGGCCGGGGCCAGCGTGTCCCAGGAACTGGGCCTGAGGCACGGCGAGATGGGCTGGCTGTTCTCGGCCTTCGCCTGGGCCTACATGCTGCTGCAGTTGCCGGGCGGCCTGGCCATCGACCGCTTTGGCAGCATCAAGGTGCTGGGCGTGGCGATCATCGCCTGGTCCGTGCTGACGGCCGCGATTGGCAGTGTCGCGGTGATGCCCGTGGGCATAGCGTTCTTCGCGGTGTTTGCCCTGCGTTTCCTGGTCGGGGTGGCCGAGGCGCCGTGCTTTCCGGCCAACAGTAAAATTGTCTCGATGTGGTTCCCCACCGCCGAGCGCGGCACGGCGACGTCGATCTTCAACGCCTCGCAGTACTTCGCCGCCGTGGTGTTCACGCCGCTGCTGGCGTGGATCTCTACCCGTTGGGGCTGGCCGTGGATTTTCTATGTGATGGGCGTGGCCGGGGTGGCCATTGGCATCGTGTTCATTGCCCGCATCAAGGCGCCCGTTGAGCACCCGGCCTTGAGCGCGGTGGAGCTGGACACCTTGCGTAATGGCGGCGCCAGCCTGCGGGAAAAGCCTGCGCAGGCCGACAAGGCGGACGGTTGGCGCCAGACCTGGGCCAGCGCCCGGGCCTTGTTGGGCCAGCGCATGTTCCTGGGCATTTACCTGGCGCAGTTCTGCATCAGCACCCTGACGTTTTTCTTCCTGACCTGGTTTCCGGTGTACCTGGTGCAGCAGCGTGGCCTGTCGATCCTCAACGCCGGCCTGCTGGCGGCGGTGCCGGCGATCTTCGGCTTCATCGGTGGCATCAGCGGTGGGCTGGTCTCGGACTTGATGCTGCGCAAGGGCCTGTCGCTGACCCTGGCGCGCAAGCTGCCGATCTTCATCGGCATGGCCCTGTCCATGAGCATGATCCTCTGCAACTACGTGCAGACCGACCTGCTGGTGGTGCTGTTCATGACCCTGGCGTTCTTCGGCAAGGGCATGGGCGCCCTGGGCTGGGCAATTATCGCCGACGTGTCGCCCAAGCGCAGCGCGGGCATGAACGGCGCCATCTTCAACACCTTCGGCAGCCTCGCCGGCATCGTCACCCCGGTGGTGATCGGCTACATGGTGCAGGCCATGGGCTCGTTCAACGGCGCGTTGATCTACGTGGCGCTGAACGCGGCGGGGGCGTTCGTCAGTTACCTGTTTATCGTCGGCCCGTTGCAGCGGCCCGACGAGCCTGCGCCCACCGCGCCGCCCGAGGAGGGGCTGCAGCCAGCGCCGGCACGCTGATTTCACGTTTCATCCCACAAGGAAAATAAAAAAGATGCTGAATCGACGACATTTCTGCCGCGCCTCGCTGCTCGCCGGCGGCGCCTTTGCCCTGGCCGATGGCCCCTTGGCCCAGGCCGCTGCGTTGCTGCGCGCTGGCCAGCCGCTGACCGAGGTGGCCAGCCTGGACTGGTTGTGCAACGCCGTGGCATTGACCACCGACGGGCGCCTGTTCGTGGGCCTGCCGCGCTGGCCCGGCTTCGAGCGCACCCCGTCCATTGCCGAGGTGCTGAAGGATGGCAGCCTGAAGCCATTTCCCGGTGGCGACTGGAACGCCTGGGCGCCGGGCAAGCCCAGTGCCCAGGCGCTGGTGAAGATCAACACCATTCATATCTTCGACGACGACACCTTGTGGGCCATCGACCAGGGCGAGGACGCCGGCCCCAAGGGCATCAACACGGCGCAAAAGATCCTGCAGTTCGACACCCGCACCGGCAAGCTGTTGCGCAGCATTACGCTGCCCGAACATGTGCTGCCGGCCGGGGCCAACCTCAATGACCTGCGGCTGGACAGCGAGCATGCCTACGTGACCGATTCGGGGTTGGGGGCGATCATTGTCATCAACCTGCGCACGGGCGCTTCGTTGCGCCGCCTGGCCGATCACCCCTCCACCAAGATGCTGCCCGAGCGCCGACCTTTCGGCGAGGACGGCCAGCCGCTGCTGATGCCCGATGGCAGCGACCACCAGGTGCATTCAGACCCCATCGAGATCAGCCCCGACTGCCAGTGGTTGTACTACCAGGCCCTGAGCGGCCCGTTGTGGCGGGTGCCCACTGCTGGGCTGCGTGACGCCCGGCTGAGCGAGCAAGCCCTTGGCACGCAGGTACAGTTCGTCTACGACACTGGCCCCCTGACGGGTACGGGGATGGACAGCGCCGGCAACCTGTACCTAGCCGAATACGACAAGCCGCGGGTGACCGTGCTGGCACCTGACGGCGCCCTGCGCGTGGTGGTCGAGGATCCGCGGCTGTGGAACCCGGATGCGCTGTTCATCTCCCACCAGCGCGAGCTGTACATCCCCGTGCCGCAAAGCGCGCGCATGGCCGCCAACCGCGGGCCGGGCGGCAAGAGTGCGCTGCAACTGCCGTTCAAGATTTTCAAGGTGCAGTTGCCGCCGGCGCTGGGCTCCCGCGAGAAAGTCCCTGCTGCGGCCTCGTAGTTTCGGTCTCGATTGTCCTGTAATTCACCGCGCCTGGAACGCGGCCTTGGCTGGTATTCCAGGCGATAGACGCGGCTTTACCAAACCAAAAGAGATGCTTGACCATGAAAACAATAATACCTGGCACCGCCTTGACCCTTGCCATGCTGTTGTCAACGTTGGCCCACGCAGCAACCGCCGATTCGGTGGTCTCCCAACCCAACGTCTCGACTGCTGCTGCCCTGCAACTGGCGGAAAAAACGACTCAACTGGCTCTTGAACGGCACATGAAAATCTGTATCGCAGTCACTGACGCCGATGGGCACTTGCTGGCGTTCACGCGCATGCAGGGAGCCTACGCAGGGTGTGTGAAGGCCTCGATTGCCAAGGCGACCTCGGCGGCCCGTTTCGCCATCAACACCATCACCTTTTACGACCTGGCCCGCAAGGAAAACCTGGCCATAGGCACCATTCCTGGCATCTTGCCGGCAGTGGGCGGGGTGGTGCTCAAGCACGGGGGCGCGGTGGTGGGCAGTGTCGGTATCAGTGGTGACACCGACCTGACCGAGCAGAAGCTCGCCGAAGACGTCTCCGCTACTTTCAACTGAGCCAACGGTCGTCTGACAGCACTGTCGGGCGACCATCGTCGGCTGATATTTAAACAGGTGCAGTCATGAACAAACCTCTTCTGGTCGCTGGCATTGTCGACGGCATCAGCGCCGGCGACTATTGCGTGCTAGCACCGTCTCACGTGCCGTCTACCCTGGCCCGCCTTGTCTTGGCGGCCACTTGGCTTGCAGCGCTTTACTGTGGTTGGGGCAACGGCTCGTTGCCCGATTTTGCCGCCTGGTCGGCCGCCCTGTGGTCAGGCCTGGCGCTGGTGTCGGCGGTGTGGCTGACCCCACGGGTGTTCACCCTGGGCTACCTGATTTCCATGCTGGGCTTTCTCATCACCTGGCGTGTGGCGGCCATGAATGGCGCGCTGGTGTTGATGTGGGTGGCAAGCCTGGCCACCGTGGTGCTAGTGCTGCAGTTCATGGACTGCTTGGCCAGTGACTGGCGTCGCAATCAAGCCCGGCAAGGCGCCTGGCTGGGGACGCTGCTGTGGCAGATGACCCTGGTGCGCCTGTATTTCGGCTTGAACGAGCTGGGCCATGCCACGGAAAAACTGTTTGCCGGGCTGGGCTCGTTCCACACCCTGGAGCACGGTTTCCAAGGGTTTGGCATCACCCACGGCGCCGGGTTGTTCGTGGTGCTGGGCGGGCTGATCGAACTGGCCTCGGCCATCAGCGTTGGCCTGGGTCTGTTCGCCCGGGCGGGTGCACTGCTCAGCGTGGTTTATTTCCTGGTCGCCACCCTGGGCTTTGGCGGCGAGTGGACGCGTGGGTACGCCTGGGCATCGCCGGGCGGCGGTGGCTGGGAATACGTGATGATGCTGCTGGTGGTGTTTGGCTCCGTGATGATGACGGGGGCGGGGAAGTTTTCCATCGATGGTTGGCTGCTTTCCAAAGGCGTGCTGCCTGGATGGCTGGTGCGCTGCTGCACCAACCGCGCCGCACTGACGTAAACCCGTCAATTATTTAATTGCAGCCAGATGTGACTGCTTTACGATCCTGCGCGTTGCACCCGGTGACACGTTACCGTATCGATTAGAAAGAGATGACCATGAAAACACTGTGTAAAAAAACCGCCGCAGCCCTGGCCGCTGCGCTCCTGCTCACCGGCTTCGCCACCCAGGCCAGCGCCATCACCAACGTACCGGTGCTGCAGGACAGCGACGTGCAGAAGATCGTCGACGCGGCGAAGAAGTCCATGGCGCTGAACCACACTAAGGGCTGCATTGCCGTGGCCGATGCTGACGGCCAATTGCTGTTCATGCAGCGTCAGGAAGGCTCGGCCCCCGATTGCCTGGAGTCGGCCGAAGCCAAAGTGAGGACAGCGGCGCGGTTCCAGGAAACCACCAACACCTTCTACAAGATGCTCAACCAGAACAAGCTGGTGACCGTGGCAGTACCCGGCATGGCGCCACTGCCGGGGGGCGAGCCTATTCGTCACAACGGCGTGGTGATTGGTTCGGTGGCCGTCAGCACTCCCGACGGGGAGCTTGATTTGAAGGTGGTGGCGGACGCGCTGGCGGCCATTGAGTAAGCCATTCACGCGTGTGCCTTGAACAATTTCACCATCGCCGTTTGCGTCTACCTTGTTCATCCTGTTCCCCAGCTGGGCATGGCGCTGGGGATGGTGGCTTCGGCATTGCTGTTGCAGTTGGCGATGAAAGTGCAGGGTAACGGCGATGCCTTCAGGTCAGCAATTTTCGCTGGGCGTTCGTGGGGATTGCGGTGATCGGGCTGTTGGCGTTGATTGACGTAGCGAGGCTGCGGCGTGACGTCGGGAAGCAGGTGTTGTCGTGGTAGGTTTTTGGAAGAACCGTCCGGGGCTCAAGCATTACACCTGCCAAGGCGGTGTGCCCGCGGACGTGGCCTGGCGGCTGCAGCCGCTGCCGGCGGGCTGCGCAGGCCCTGACGCTGAATATCTTCAGTGAGGATACGGGACCGCGCAGCCTTCGGCAGGGCTACGAGTGATCAACGCAGAAAATCGCCCACCAGCTTTTCCCAGCACTGGGTGCCCAGGCTGATCAACTCGTCATTGAAGTCGTAATGCGGGTTGTGTACCGAACAGCCGTGGAATTCGCCCTCGCCATTGCCCAGCATGAAATAGCAGCCCGGCACCTGGGTCAGCATCCAGGCGAAGTCTTCGGTGCCCATGACCTTGCGCCCACGGGTATTGATCTTGCCGTCTGCGAACAGCGGCGCCAGGCTCTTTTGCACGAACGCGGTTTCGGCCTCGCTGTTGATCAGTGCCGGGGCCAGCGGAGTGAATTCCATATCAATGCTGACATTGAACAGGGCTTCGTGGCCCTGCACTATTTCTTCTAGCCGCTGGTTGATCTTGGCCTGGGTGTCCAGGGTATCGGTGCGCACGCTGATCAGCATCGAGGCTTCGTTGGGGATGATGTTGTACACGCTGCCGGCCTGGATCATGCCGATGCTGATTACCGCGAATTCCTCAGGCGCCAGGTTGCGCGACTTAATGGTCTGAATCGCGTTGATCAGGCTGGCCACCACCGGCACCGGGTCGATGGACAGCTCCGGCATGGCGCCGTGGCCGCCTTTGCCGGTGACGGTAATGCTTACGCGCTCCGAGGAGGCCATGTTCGGGCCGGGTTGAATCACCGCGGTGCCCACCGGGTAGCCAGGCATGTTGTGCAGGGCGAAAATGGCGTCGCACGGGAAGCGGGTGAACAGGCCGTCATCCATCATCGCCTTGGCGCCGCACAGGCCTTCTTCGTCTGGCTGGAAAATCAGGTTTAGGGTGCCGTCGAAGTCGGTACTGGTGGCGAGTCGGTGGGCGGCAGCCAGCAGAATCGCGGTATGACCGTCATGGCCGCAGGCGTGCATGCGGTTGGGGATCTTGCTGGCGTGGGCAAAGGGGTTTTTCTCTTGCATGGGCAGGGCGTCCATGTCAGCGCGCAGGCCGATGCGGCGTTGGCCGTCGCCTTTCTTCAGCACGCCCACCACGCCATGGCCGCCGATGCCACGGTGTACATTGTACCCCCACTGTTCCAGCAGCGAGCTGACCAGTTCGGCAGTGGCCGGGGTATCGAGCCCCAGCTCCGGCGCAGCATGGATCTGGTGGCGAATGGCAATGAAACTGTCAACGTCGTATTCAGCAGCGGTGTGTTTGGCTTGAATATTCATCGGTCAGGCTCTTCCAGTGTTTTCAGGGAACAATTTCAGGCAAACAAGGCTCACGGCGCCACCGGCCAGCAAATAGAACGCTGGGGCCAGTGGGTCATTGAGGGTTGAGGTCAGCCAGGCGGCAATCAGGGGCGAGAAACCACCGAACAGGGTCACGCCGATGCTGTAGCTCACCGACATGCCCAACCCACGCTGATGCTTGGCGAAGGCTTCCATGATGATGGCCAGGAACGCGCCGCAGCCCACGCAGCCGGGCAGTACCAGCAGCGCGACGATCAGCATGGCGGCGTAGAGGTTAGTGGTGTGCGACAACAGGTACAGCGCAGGCCAGGCGGCCAGCACCGGCAGGGTAATGGTCCAGGCCAGGAGTTTCTTGCGCATCTGGTGACGATCGGCATAACGCGCGGCGATAGGGGAAATCACCGCCAGGCAGGCGCTGGCCACGCAGGCAATGGCTAGCGCGCTGCGTTGTGGGTAGTGCAGGGTGGTGATGAGGTAGGAGGGCATGTAGAAGATGAACAGGTACATGCCGATGGTGCCGCTGGCCAGCAGGCCGGAGGACAGGACGATGTTGCGCACATCAATGGCCTGGCGCCAGTGCTGTTTGACCTGTGGCGTGGGCTCGAAGGTCTCGGGCACGCAGCGGCGAATGTACCAGCCCACCGGGCCAATCAGCAGGCCCAGGGTGAACGGCAACCGCCAGCCCCAGTTATCCAGCTGTTCGGGGCTGAGTACGCTGGTCAACAGCAAACCGACGCTGGCACCGACGAGGGCGGCATACCCCTGGCTGGCGGACTGCCAGCTGACGTTGCGGCAGCGGTTGGCGGTGGAGGTCGACTCCATCAGCATCACCGAGGACGTGCCTATTTCGCCGCCCGCGGAAAAGCCCTGAGTCAAGCGCCCGGCCACCAGCATCAAGGTGCCGAACACGCCCATCTGTTGGTAGCTTGGGGCGAAGGCGATCAAGGCGGTGCCCAGGGTCATGAGGAAGATGGTCAGGCTCAAGGCTGCCTTGCGGCCCTTGCGGTCGGCCAGCCGGCCTATAACCAGGGCGCCTACCGGCCGCATCAGGAAGCCTGCGCCGAAGGCAGTCAGCGACATCAGCAACGAGGCGATCGGCGATTGGGCGGGGAAAAAGTTTTTGGCGATGATGACGGCGAAGAAGCTGTAGATGGTGAAGTCATACATCTCCAGGGCATTGCCCAGCGCGCAGGCCAGGGTCGCTTTGCGCGCCCCCCGTGTGATGCGATCAGGCTGACGCACGGCGGCTGTCAGTGGGGTGTCCGAATGCAGGGTGCTCATGACTGTCTCCCAAGGGGTATGCGTGATGATGAGCACTATCGAATAACAGGGACAACGAATCACTTAGCGGTTTTGCAGTAAGTTAACTATTCGGCATAGCTGGCAGGCGACGGGTAGGTGTAATTGCCTCATGGCAGTGCAGGGTACTTCCCTAGCAGGGGTTGCTGCACCGAAAGGTAGCCGTTCACGTTGTGATATGGAGCCGTTGGCACAGCAGGGCGGGTGAAAGTGCCGCTCACGGCTGCTCCATGGCCGCTGAAGCCCGGCTGATTGCGGGAAACGTTTTAACCAAACGGCATAGCGTTATCACAAGGGTAATTTCCGCTGGCTTTTAATTTAAGGAACGCTGGTGCCACCTCTTCCTTTGGTATCAGGAGCGTTGGCATGAGCAGGTCCCCCGTGTGTGCAACATCCATGGCGTCACTTGTGTTGGGCATCGGTTTGCCGCTGGCAGCCCAGGCCGACGGCTTTCCAGCCATCGCCCGCATTGCGCCCGGTTTCGGCTACTACAACGTCGACAAGGGCTACGACGACAAGCTAAAGGTCTACGGCACCCTGGACGCCTTCGTCAGCTACCAGGATTCGGGCCACTTCTCGGGCTACCGCCTGGCGGGCGGTGGCGCCTGGACCAACAAGCTTGGCCTGTACATGCGCAAGGCCATCAACCCCGACACGGTGTTCGAGGCGGACGTGGAGGAAGGCTTCAACCTTAACGGCGACTCCCTGGACCAGCACTGGAAAGAGGTAGGCACCTTGCGGCTGGCCACCGTGGCCCTGCGCTCGCGGCAATACGGGAAGCTGGAGTTCGGCAAGACCTACGGCATGGGGCCGCCCACGTTCGCCGACCCCTTCCTGGCGGTGTACGGCTCGCCCTATACCTACCTGACGGCGCCGCCGTCAGGCAAAGGCTCGTACTACCTGGACCTGCGCCCCAAGCATACCCTGGCTTACACCACGCCCAAGTTCGGCGGATTCAGCGTCGGCACCGCGGTCAGCTTTGGCTTCAATGACGCTGCCAGCACCGGCAGTACCGTGCGCGGCAAAGGCATGAGCGTGCAGTACAGCGATGCCAAGTGGATTCTGTTGGCGTCCTACAACGATTACCTCAGCGACCCCTGGAATGACGACGGCACCGAGCGCCAGACCCACAACTACATCAAGGCGGCGTCGGCCTTCTATGACTTCGGGCCGGTGGCTGCCAGCCTCAGCTGGCAACGCCAGGACGTGGACTACAGCGGCACACCCAGCATGACCGCCTGGTCGGCAGGCTTCTCTGCCCCGGTCGGCAAGGCCGACGTGGCGCGGCTGTCAGTGGTCAAGCGCGAGATCGAGTTCGGTGACAAGGATGCCTTTGGCGTGATGTTGGGCTACGACCACTTCCTCAAGCCCAACTGGGCCGTCTATGGCCGGATCGGTTTCATCAGCAACCAGCCCAACTCATCGGTTACCTACGCCGGTATCCGAATGAACGAGGCAGGCGATGACCCCCAGAACCTGGCCATCGGCACGTATTACCATTTCTAAAATCCAACCGCGCCCCTGTAGCAGCTGCCGAAGGCTGCGTCGTGGTGCCCACGATGTCCAGCGATCGCGCAGCGTTACTCCGGGCTGGCCTCCGCCGCCAGCCTGGTTTTCAGGCTCAGAAAGAAATCCTTCGCGGGCGAAGTCAGCGAGTGCCGATCCACGCATACCAGGTAAATCGGATAGTCGGGGACCAGTTCATCAACATCCACCCATACCAGGTCGTGGATACTTTGCGCCGAGGTAGCGGCAGTGGCCACCCGGCTGAGGGTCATGAAGGCGTCGGCGCTCTTCACCAGGTTCAGCGCCAGCAGCACCGCCGTGCACTCGGTCACCCGCTGTGGGGTGTGGATGTCGTTCACCTCGAACATCTGATAGAACTGCGAAGAGCGGTCATCCACTTCATCCAGGCTGATCCAGTGCGCGTGCTGCAGCTGCCGCAGGGACCGTGCATGGCGCAAGGGGTTGTCGGCGCTGCACACCACCGAGCCCTTGATGCGCTGCACCGCTTCCCAATCCAGGTTCAGGCGCTGGGTGTTCTGCTGCGACGTCAGGGCGAAGTCCAGGGTCCCGTCGCGCACGCGCTGCACGATGACGCTGGGGCGCTGTTCGACGATCTTGAGCCGCACCCTGGGGTTGCGGGTGCGGAACGCGTTCAGGCAGGCCTCGAACCCCGGCAGCATGGCCGTCAGCGAGGTCACGCCGACTGACACTTCGCCCACGGCCACGTCGTGGATGTTATCGACCTCCACCTGCAGCCGCCGCATGCTCTCCACCATCATCTGTGCATGGCGGATCACACGTCTTCCTTCCTCGGTCAGCGACATGCCCTTGTAGGAACGTTGCAGCAGGGTCAGTCCCAGCTCCTGTTCCAGTTCCTTGATGGCGCGGCTCAGGGCTGGTTGGGTGACGTGCAGCACTTGCGACGCTTCATTGATACTGCCGCATTGATTGATGGCGACCAGGGCTTTGATTTGGTGGAGTTTCACGATATCCGGCTCGTTGAGGCTGAGGTGCTACTTTAGCAAAAGCCCTGCCACTTCAAGGGCTAACGAGGCTCGGGGCAGAATGCCTGCGAATAGCCAACGGATTTAGATAAGAGTGCTGAAAAATTGGAGGGAAAAGATGGTGGAGGTTGAGCAGTTGAAGGTCAAGTTTCGGGCGATGACCTGGTCGGGGCGTTTTTACAGTTTTTCCGTCATTGTCACAGTGCTTGGAGCGTTCTTGTCAGCGTTCATGGGGTTTTCAGTACTAAATAACGCTATTTTAATTGCGTCCATAGGGTTTGTCGCGGGCTTTGTGTTTGTGTGCTTGCGTCTATACCGCTGGTTTATTTCTGTATGGGATAAGCCGTTTGCCAAAATGCCCGTTATTCTGCTGCATCTATTGGTGCTGTTGATATCCACC
This sequence comes from Pseudomonas sp. JC1203, assembly GCF_056175065.1. Classification (NCBI taxonomy): domain Bacteria; kingdom Pseudomonadati; phylum Pseudomonadota; class Gammaproteobacteria; order Pseudomonadales; family Pseudomonadaceae; genus Pseudomonas; species Pseudomonas sp. JC1203. The sequence continues at coordinate 143,652 of NZ_JBWCAM010000011.1, read as the reverse complement.
GTCATTTCCAGATGGGTTGTAGCGGGCGCACTGGGGTTGCCACCACAATCGTTTGATATCACGGTCGGATTTCTCGTGCTTGCCTTCTATATTCCTGCCTGGATTCTCTTGGGGGCCTTCCTGTTTTGCCTGTTTGGCTTGGTGCTGTTGATCGGTGTAGGGCTAGGATCATTGTTATTGATTCCGCTGTCTGTCATTGCGAGCCTGTTGAACATTTTCAACCTGCTGCCGTACCTGCGCAAAGCGTGGGACACTGTAGCGCCAGCCAAGCTCAGCTTCACCGATGTGCAGGGGCATTCGGTGGGCGCGCTGTTAAGCGGCATTATTTTGATTAACCTGTATGGGCTGCTCGTTCCGGATGCTCGGCCGTGGATTGACGCCTCGGTCAGGCTGATAGCGGTCTGGGGTGATTTTCAGCCTGCCGTTAACTATCCGGGGGTGCAGGCGGGTGAATACGTCCATCCACTGGATAACGGTTTTATTGCCGTGGCCACGACGAAGGCTGATAACAGTATTGAAATTGAAGTGAAGAAGCAGGTCGAAGACTTTGAGGATCTACACCAACATCCGGTTATTCCTCCCATCCCTTCTGTCAAGCAGGTGACTGACCCTCTTATCCAGCGTATGGTGGACTGTCTAACCACATTACTTCCGCGCGAACCCCCTGGCTGACTTCCAGAGCAGCCGGTATGCGCGGCTCAGGCCACGACGACCTATCGAGCAGATAAGCCCTTTTTCTTCGTAATACCGCAGGGTTGAAGACGGCAGACCGGAACGTCGTGCCATTTCACCGATATCCATCTCTTTCATGCTTGACTTCAAGTCGACTTTAGCTTGCAGACTGCCAGGATCAAACCGCCAAAACAGGCTGAAGGCAAGGGGAAATATCATGGGAGTAGGTGAGACGGCACTGGGCATTCTGTTCGTTGGAACGGAACCCACGCTGATTATGGACGTATCGGCCTTTATTCAAACGCGGGTATTTGGCTTGGCGTCGATTGACTATAGGCTCGTCGGTCGTTGGTTGGGCCATATGGTACATGGGCGGTTTCGTCATGCCTCGATCGTGACTGCGCAACGTGTCCGGAATGAGCGCCTGGTTGGCTGGGTGTTCTATTTCATTATTGGCAGCGTCTTGCGATGGTGCTCATCGGTGCCCAAGGGCTTGCCTGGATCTGTAACCCCTCCCTTATGCCCGCGTTGGTGACCGGCTTGATCAGTGTGATGGCACCTTTCTTCATCATGCAGCCTATGTTCGGTTTTGGCATCGCCGCGTCGAAGACAGCGGCACCGAATGTGGCAAGGCGCAGAGGTGTCATAGCTCATCTAACGTTCGGAATCGGGCTTTTTGGGGCAGGGTGGCTGTTGATGCTGCTCTTTCCTGGGCCGGTATGCCTTGGGTGGGCGCCTGTGGGATAGAAGTGGCACTCAGGCCCTGAATGTCTGCTGTTGGCCAAGCCAGGTACTGCACAGATGGAAGCGTCCATTTTTGTACGCTTCTGGCTGATGTTGGTTTGTCGGTCGGTTGGATTAAAGAGGTTGGTTGATACAACCAGTCTCTAACGGGAGCCGGGCTGAGTGAACGCTTCGGGTTTTGCATCTAGTCTTTCTTTAAGCTTGATTGCGTAGGCTTCGGCACTTTTGACGTCCGAAAATGAGACACCGTGGTCGTCAAGCCACACTTTGCACTGACGGCCATTCTCGCTCACTTCAATCTTTATGTTCATTCAATACTCCATTATGTCCTAACCGAGGCCGGCCTTGACAGGCGCTCCAGCGCATCAGATAGATGGTCGCCAGTGGGTGTTGTTAACGACCGCGTGTGCTTTGGCTTCCAGCACTTGATACTGAATCGTCTCCAGGTACTGGCGCTTCAGGTCCATGGCCGGCGGGCCAAGGATCGGATTACTTCTGAACGGCGCCAACAACTCATCGATAGCCTGAACGACCTCAGCAGATGCGGCATCCACACTGGATGCCAAAAGCGGGTCGAATTCAACCGCCTCGAGCGTTGCGTCCAACGCTTTCAAAATGGGCTCGGCATTTTGAATTTCGGTGCGCATCAGGTCTGAAGATGAGTTCGCCTGTACCTCCGTGTGGCCGATGCCGGGCAACTCAATCTCGGGTTGAAAATCGTGAGGCGCGTTGAATAACGGACACAGCGAGTGAGCTACTCTGGTGCGCATTGTACGCGTCACGCGCATGGGACCCAGTTTATGAATAGAATTTAATTAGCAGGCTACTGAGTTATCGCCCGTAGCAGAATTCCAGAGGTGCCAGGCGATCAACTGCAAGTCGGTTGTCCACAAATGCCAGGAAATTCATCTGGTGCATTTCTGCTGGGGACACTCCCTCACGGTGTGTTGAATTCTGTGTAGGACTCAGGGGAGGTCGGTTGGGGCATGGGAGCTGGCGTGCGAGCTCCTAGGGATCATTGCGCGTTTCCTGTACTCGGGAGAAGCCTCTGGAGGTGCTTGTTGCAGTTAACCCTTCTACGCGGCCTCCCTTTTATGCTCCAAGGGTTTCAGATCAGGCTCGAATGCCACGTCAGACACCACCGGAAGTGGTCATGCCATGCGCCCAGGGCCGAGCAGGCTGATCAGCATTTCGCGGCTTCGTTCAAGAGCCTCGGCTTTTTGATCAAGTACTGCAACTTGCTGCCAGATTCGGTCCCTCAATATGTCGCACAGAGGAGCTGAAGCAGCTGTCACTGCCGGGGCGCATTCGAGCACGTCTTTGATTGTAGACAGCGTGAGACCGGCGTCATTCAGCAACATGATCGCTTCAATGAGTTTTACCTCCGCAGCCCCGTAAAGGCGATATCCGGACGCTGCCCGCTGGGGCTTGAGCAGTCCTTCCTGTTCGTAATAGCGCAGCATGCGAATACTGACACCGGTGAGCGAGGCGAGCGCTCCGATCTTCATGGCAGTCCTTGACTCTGACAGTACTGTCACACTACAAAATCAGGGCCTTCCAGACAAGTGAGGGTAAATCGGTGCTAAAGCTGATCATGTGTGTGAAACGTCAATCCAACCTGACGCGAGAGGCGTTCGATGAGCACTGGCGAAATCGACACGCGCCGCTGGTGCGCAGGCATGCGGCGCTATTGGGAATCCGAAAGTACGTCCAGACCAGCCCACTACCTGACTCGGTGGCCCAGACTGCTTTGCAGCGAAGCAGAGGCACCGAGAGGGCTGACTTTGATGGGTGCGCTGAACTGTGGTGGGATGACCTGGACGCGCACCTGGCCGCACGGGCTACACCCGAAGGGCGGTTAGCCCTCAAGGAACTCATCGAGGACGAGCAGCGCTTCGTTGATTTAACCAGGTCGCAGCTTTGGTACGGCTTGGAAAATGAAGTCATTTAGGCCGTCCTGAAAACCTAGGGGCATGACAGGTATTGCGTCCTCAGCCTGCTTCGGGACAGCATTGGCCATCTGTACTGATAGGGGCAGGCGCGCCCGCGGTGCTTGGAGTGGCCGAGCTCCTGCCATCTCTGGCAAGGCGTGAGGCACCGTCCGGACTCAATAGACACCTGGGGTGCCACCGCCGTCGACAGCGATCGCAGTGCCTTGAATATGGCGTGACTGTTCACCGCAAAGAACCACCGCCAACTGCGCCACGTCCTCGGGTTTACCCAGGCGCACCAGGCCTTCCCGTTCGACCTGTGCCGCGCGCTCCAGATCGACCGTTTTTGCCGCTGGCGGCGGCTCGTTGCTGGAACAGCTGTTCAATCCGGTCGGTTTCGGTCAAACCAGGAAGAATGGCGTTCACGTTCACTCCTTCCAGCTTCCCTTGACCGGACAGCCCCTTGGTGAAATTGTGCATGGCGCCATTGGCCAAGTCTCCGATCAGGAACCCCGGATCGGGGGTACGTGCCGCACCGCCGATGATGTTGACCACATGGCCACCCGCAGCACGCAGCAGCGGCCAGAACAGCCGGCACAGATTCACGCAGCCGCAAAACTTCAACGCAAAGCCATCTTGCCAGGCGTCTGCGGGTCATTCGAGAAAGGCCCCGGCACGCGTAGCACCCGCCGAATTCACCAGGATGTCGCAGCGCCCGAAGCGTGCGGCCACCCCTTCATACACCTTTTGGCAACCGGTCTCGGTGCGCAAGTCCACCGCGCAGGCCGCCGGGCTGGCGGAGTCGTTTGAGCCCAGCTTCTACGCCGTTCGGGGCTACATTCAGGCCGAGTCGTTGGCGTGACTGGATACTGGGCTTGCTTGCCGGGTCAGTTGGCGACATTGGCCCAGGCACGGGTTTGCTCAAGCGTCAGGATGAAGCGCTCCAGCAGCAAGTTGATTTCTGCCTCGTTGATGATCAGCGGCGGGCACAGCGCCACGGTGTCGCCGATACCTCGCACGATCAGGCCATTGGCTTGGGCCTGCGCGGTGAAGTATTTGCCCAGGCGCCCCACGGATTCGAACGGGGCCTTGCTGATGGGGTTGGCCACTAGTTCAACACCCGCGATCAGCCCACAGCCGCGCACTTCGCCTACCAGCGGGTGCGCGCGCAGGGCTGCCAGGCCTTCATGCAGCAGGGCACCGATCCGCTCGGCATGCGCCACCAGTTGGTCTGCTTCGATGATGCGCAGGTTCTCCAACGCCACCGCGGCTGCCACCGGGTGGCCGCTGGCGGTGAACCCAGTGCCCAACGCGCCCAGCTCGTGGCTCTGGTCGGCAATGCCGTGGTACAGCGCTTCGTTGATCAGCACCGCGGCGATGGGTTGGTAGGACGACGACAGCTGCTTGGACAGCACCATCGCGTCCGGCACGATGCCAAAGGTTTCGCAGCCGAACAGCTTGCCGGTACGGCCGAAGCCGCAGATCACCTCGTCGGCGATGATCAGCACGTCATGACGGCGACACACTCGCTGGATTTTTTCCCAGTAGGTGCGCGGCGGCACGATGACGCCGCCGGCGCCCATCAACGGTTCCGCGACGAAGGCGGCGATGGTGTGGGCCCCTTCGTGGTTGATCAGCGCCTCAAGCTCGGCGGCCAGGCGGTCGGCGAACCGCTCCTCGGTTTCCCCGGGCAGGCCGTGGCGGTAAAAGTGCGGGGTGCTGACATGCAGGAAGCCGGGGAGGGGCAGGTCGAAACCCTGGTGAACCGAGGCCAGGCCTGTAAGGCTGGCGCTCAGGCCCGTGACGCCGTGGTAAGCGCCCAGGCGGCTGATGAATTTCTTGCGCAGCGGCTGGCCGATGGCGTTGTTTCGGTACCACACCAGTTTGACCAGCACATCGTTGGCTTCCGAGCCGGAGTTGGTGAAGTAAACCTTGCTCATCGGTACTGGCGCCAGGGTAATCAGCTTCTCGGCCAGGGCGATGCTAGCCGGGTGCGATTTATGGCTGAAGGTGTGGTAGAAGGGCAGGGTTTGCAACTGCCGGTGGGCGGCGTCCACCAGGCGCTGTTCGTTGAAACCCAGGGCGGTGCTCCACAGCCCGGCCATTGCTTCCAGGTAGCGATTGCCGTGGTCGTCGATGACGAACACGCCCTCGCCACGTTCGATGATTAGCGGGCCTTTTTCCTGATGGGCGCGGGCGTCGGTGTAGGAGTGCAGGTGGTAATTGATGTCTTTCTGGGCCAGCGGATTGAGCGGCATGACAGGGCATCCCTACGTCAGGTACGACGTTGTAGCCGCTGCCGCAGGCTGCGCAGGCCCTGTGCCTCGCTGAAAATTTCCAGTGTGCTCAGGGGCCCGCGCAGCCTGGTGGCAGCGGCTATAGGTTAGTTGTCCAGTTCCAGGACTTTGGCCAGCTCTACGTAGTCCAGGCTCCACAGGGTGCCGCCGCCCAATTTCTGGTTATGCATGGAACGGAAGCCGGTCAGTTGCTGGCCGCGCTTACTCAAGGTACGTGCCATTTCCAGCGGCACGGCGAACGGGTAGGCCTCCTCTGGCACTAGCCAACCCGGACAGAAAGCCAGGGCAAGCGCACGGCGAGGACGGTTGGAGACATTGGCGCCGCCACCATGCACCAGTTTGCCGGAGTAGAGAATGGCGTCGCCTTTTTCCATTACGGCAGGGATGGTCGGGGTTTGCTCGATGCGGTCGCGGTCATTGAAGTCCGGCCAGGCATGGCTGCCGGGGATGATGCGGGTGGCGCCCATTTCCTCGGTGTATTCTGACAATGCCACCAGGCAGTTGCACATTACTTCTGGCCCAGCAGGCCCCAGGTTGCGGAACACTGGATAGTTTTCCAAATCGCGGTGCAGGAACTGCTGCTTCTCGCCCGGCTGGATCTCGATGATCTGCGCAGCGTTCATCCAATAGGCGTCGCTGGTGTCGAGCATCAGGGTGTCGACATACGACAGCATGATCTCGTGGTCCAGCATTTCCTCGCGGAAGGTCTTGCTACGGCGAATCAGTTGGGTAATGCGCTTGGTCTTCTTGCCCGCGAACTCCTTCATCCACTCAGGTCCATCGTAGCCTGCGGCCCAACCAGCGACGATGTCGTCCATGTCAGCGTTGAAGCGATCGACCTGGGCCTTGAACAGGCCCTTGATGATAACGCCACCTTCCTCGTCGATGATGCGCTTGACTATCTCGGGTGCCGTGCCGGCTGGGACTTCGGTGATTTTGGCAGAGGCATTGATTGCAGTGGCGAGCATGGTGTTCTCCAGTGTATCGGGACTGTTGGCGCTCCGGGGAAGTGCCTGGAGCATGGCCGGATCATAGGCAGCACGGGCATCCCCAAACAGGTGGGCGGGGGCCAAATATGCGCGCTTTCGTGGCCATGCCAGCGCGTGGCTTCCAACCACAGGAGTTTGGCCACTGTGCACCTGTGCCTGCCCTCGATCCCCAGCCACTATTGGCCCAAGCGCTGCATATGCGGCAGCAAAATCTGGCTTGGCAGGAGACGTCATGCGTACCGATATCAGCTTCAAGACCACCGATGGCCTGACTTTGAAGGGCTGGCTGTTCACCCCGCAAAATGCCGCCGATCGCCATCCGGCAATCGTCATGGCCCATGGCTTCACAGCCGTGAAAGAACAGTACCTGGACCGCTACGCCGAGCTGTTTGCCGCTCAGGGGTTTGCCGTGATGGTGTACGACAACCGTAACTTTGGCGCCAGCGACGGCCAGCCCCGCCAGGAGGCCGACCCGCTGTTGCAGGTGCGTGACTACCGCGACGCGATCACCTACGTCAGCAGTCTGGACAATGTCGATGCCTCGCGGATCGGTATCTGGGGCTCCAGCTACAGTGGCGGCCACGTGCTGCAAGTGGCGGCCTTCGACCGCCGGGTCAAATGCGTGTCGTCGCAGGTGCCCGCCATCAGCGGCTCGGCTGACGTGCGCATGGCGGTGCGCCCAGACCTGATGCCTGGCTTGATCGAGGCCTTCGAGGCCGATCGCGCCGCGCGCTATGCCGGCAACCAGGCGCTGGTGATGGAAGTAGTCAACGAAGACCCGAAATCCGACTGTGCGCTGCCCGGCCAGGACTGCTTCGACTTCTTCACCGGCAGCCAGCGCAATGTGGCCCCGGCCTGGCGCAACGAGGTCACTCTCAAGAGCATTGAGATGCTCAACGAGTACGAACCTGGCTACGCAGTGGACCGCATCAGCCCCACGCCGTTGCAGATGATCGTGGCGCTTAAAGATACCGTCACTGTGCCGGACGCGGCCCTCAAAGCCTATGAGGCTGCATTGCAACCGAAAAATCTGGTGCTGCTGAACTGCGGCCACTTCGACCCTTACCTGAGCGAGTTCGAGGCCTCCAGCACTGCCGCCGTCGAATGGTTCAAGCGTCACCTCTGATTTCAGCCTACTGCCTTTTCAAGGAACCCCCATGTCTGCCAAATGGCCCGAAAACCACAGTCAATCCAAAGCCCTGTACGACCGCGCCAGCAAGGTCATGCCCGGCGGCATCACGCGTATCCTGCCGTGGCAGGAACCGTTCCCTGTCTATGCCGGCAGCGGCTCGGGTGCCTACGTGACTGACGTAGATGGCACTCGTCGGCTGGACCTGCTGAACAACTTTGCGTCGCTGATTCACGGCCACGCGCACCCGGCCATCGTTGCCGCCATTCAGGAGCAGGTCACCAAGGGTACGGCTTTCACCCTGCCCACCGAGCCTGAAGTAGTGTTGGCCGAGACCATCTGCGCCCGCGCCGAAAGCTTTGAATGGATTCGCTTTTCCAACTCCGGTACCGAAGCGGTGATGTGCGCCATCAAGGCAGCGCGTGCACTCACCGGGCGTTCGAAGATCGTCAAGTGCGAAGGTGTTTACCACGGCTCCTACGACTACGCCGAAGTGAGCCTGGACTCCTCGCCCGAGAACTGGGGCGTTGACCCTACCTCCACGGGTTATTCCAAGGGCGTGCCTGAGGGCGTCAAGAACGATGTGGTGGTGATTCCCTACAACGACGTCGAGGCGGCCGAACGCATCATCCTCGCCAACCGCGATGCCATTGCGGCCATCCTGATTGACCCGGCACCTAGCTACTTCGGCTTCGTGCCGGTCACCGAGGAATTCATCGGCATGATCCGCCGGGTTGCCACCGAAATCGGCGCCGTGTTCATCCTCGACGAAGTGATCACCTTCCGCGTGCACAGCGGCGGCGCGCAGACGCGCTTCAACATCAAGCCGGACCTGACTGTGCTGGCGAAGATCATCGGCGGCGGCTTCCCGGTGGGCGCGGTGGCGGGTTCACGCAAGTTCATGCAAGTGTTCGACCACCGCGAGGGCAAGCCGCTGTTGCCGTGGAGCGGCACGTTCACCGCCAATCCGATCACCATGACCGCTGGCAAGGTTGCCCTGGACCTGTACACCCAGGCCGAATCCGACCGCATGGACGTGCTGGGTGACCGTCTGCGTGCTGGCGTGACCCAGGCCTTTGCCAGCACAGGGTTCCCAGGGCAGGTGACCGGTTTCTCGTCGATGTTCATGGTATTTGGGCACCAGCGCGAGATCCATGATTACCGCTCCGGTTATTCCAGCAAGGAAGAGGCCAAGTGGGTATCCCGACTGCAGCGCCACCTGGTGCTGGAGGGGTACCACATTGCCAAGACCGGCAAGGCGTTCTTGTCCACGGTGATGACTGACGCGGATGTGGACGGCTTCATCGCCGCCACCGAACGCGCCGCGAAGGCGGCTGTAGCCGAGGCGTAACGCTAGCGGGAATAAAAAGGGGGGAATGCCTTGCGGGCACTCCCCCCTTTTTACTACCGTTGTTTACTGTGCGGTGTAAGCACCATCCACTGTCAGCAGCGATCCGGTCATCCACTGCGCATCTTCCGAGGCCAGGAAGGTCACTGCCTTGGCCACGTCGTCAACGTTGCCAATGCGCGGCCATGGGGTCAGGTCTTCGAGCAGGGTCTTCATTTCCGGGTTATCCAGTTCCTGGCGCACCATGGCAGTGGCCAGAAAGCCTGGGCACACGGCGTTGACGTTGATCTTGTGCTGGGCGAAATCAACGGCCAATTGGCGGGTCAGGTTGTTGACCGCACCCTTGGAGGCGCAGTACGACGCTTCCTGGGCCAGGCCCACCAAGCCGCCGATGGAGGAGATGTTGACAATTTTGCCACGGGTGCCAGTGGCGCTGACCTCCTGCTTCATCATCTGGGTAATGGCAAACTTGCAGCCCAGCCAGGTGCCCTTGGTGTTGACATTCATGGTCAGGTCGTAGTCGGCCTCCGTTTCCTCGACGATGGTTTTGAGCTCCACTGCCACGCCGGCGTTGTTGATCATGATGTCCAGGCGGCCGAAGCGCCTCACGGCTTCCTGCACCAGGTTGTCCATGTCGGCGTAGCGCGACACGTCGGCCTTGACGAAGATGGCCTCGCCGCCGTTCTGGCAGATCAAGTCGTCGGTGTCGATGTGCAGGTCTTTTTCGAAGCCTTCGGGGCGGGCGCTCTTGGATAGGTCCGAACACACCAGGTAGGCGCCTTCGGCGGCCAGGGCCAGGGCAATTGCGCGGCCGTTGCCTGAGCTCGAACCCGTGACAATGGCTATTTTGTTGTGGAATCGCATTGAGTCGCCTCCATCGGCGTTGACGGTCGTGAATAAGGGGGTAAGCCCCGGTTTAACGGTGTTGAAGCCAGTCTATGAACCCGACGCAGGCGAAAACAGGTTCGAAAGGGACAGCGGTCAGCCAGGGTGGTGGAGATTGGCCGCTGGCAACCTGCCACGCTCCAAAAACTGGCACAGGCCCTGTAGCCGCTGCCGAAGGCTGCTCGGGCCCTGTGTATCGCTGCAGATTTCCAGTGTACGCAAGGGCCAGCGCAGCCTGGCGGCAGCGGCTACAGGCCGTCAGGACAGTATTCGGGCAGCGAAGCGGGCGGCTTGGGTCAGCACGCGCTGGCCCGTGGCGATCTTCCCTGCGCTGGTCAGCAGTCCGTGGGCATGGGCAGGCAGGTGCACATGCTCCACGAGCGTGCCTGCCCGCGCGGCCGCCGCCGCGTAGGCGATGCCTTCATCCGCCAACGGGTCATGCCCCACGGTGAGGATGAATAGCGGCGGCTGCCGAAGGCCTTCGGCATGCAGCAGCGGCGACAGGCGGGCATCATTCAAATCAGCCACCGGCCCGGTGTACTGCTCCCGAAACCAGTGCATGGAGTTGGCCGTCAAGGGAAAGCCGCGGGTGATGCGCCGGTACGAGGGCTCGCTGGCGCTGAGGTCGGTGACTGGGTAGAACAGCACTTGGCCCTTGATATTCAGGCCCAGCGTCTGGCTGTCCGGGTCGTTGGCCAGCACCGTGGCCATGTTGCCGCCCGCGCTGTCACCGGCCAGCAGCGTGCGGCCTGGGTCCACCTTAAGCTGTTCGGCATGAGTGGCTATATAGCGTAGCGCTCCGGCACAGTCCTGCAGCGGTACCGGGAAACGGTGCTCCGGCGCCAGCCGGTACTCCACGGCCACCACCGTGGCTGCGCTCTGGTTGGCCAGTGCGCGGCACAGCCCGTCGTGGCTGTCCAGATCGCCAATCACCCAGCCACCACCGTGGATGAACACCACCAGGGGAGTCACTGCCTGCGCCGGTGTGCCGGCGGGGCGGTAGACGCGCAGGGCAGCGGTGCCACCGGGCACTGGGTAGTCCAGGGTATAGACCTCGGCCACGGCCTGCGCCGGAAAGCCATTGGCGGCGCAGGCCTTGATGTAGTTGGCGCGCGCCGCTGCCAGGGGCACGTCCTGGAAAGAAATTTCGCCATTGTCGCGAAACGCCCGGACCAGGTCGACCGCGTCGGCGGCGACCTCGTTCAGTGGCACGGCGTACGCGGTGGCGTCGCCGCTCACTCTGCCTCCTCCGTGACCTGCAGCAGGCGGTAGTCGTTGACCTTCCAGTCGGCGGCCAGGGCCTTGTACTCGTCCACGGTGCCCGACCAGTTGTTGATCACCTTGCCAGCGGCGTTCTTGTACCAGCTGGAGCAGTCTGACGAAAATGCCGAGGACTGCATATTGGTTTGCAGGCTGTCGTTGTAGGCGTTGAAGGTGTCGAGCTTAACGTCCACGGCGGCGCGCGGGTGCTTGCCCAGGCCCTGAATGGCCTGGATGATATAGCGCTGCTGAATCTCCAGCATGGTGATGATCGAGTTGTGGTTCAGGTTGGTGTTGGGCCCGTAGATCATGAACAGGTTGGGGAAGCCCGGCACGCTCATGCCCAGGTAGGCCTCGGCGCCTTGCGCCCATCGCTGGCTCAGGGTTTGGCCGTTGATACCGGTCACCTGAAGGTCGCCATGGAACGCCTGGCTTTCAAAGCCGGTGCCGAAAATCACGGCGTCCAATTCATGCAGGGTACCGTTCTTGTCGATGATACCCCGGGACACGAAATGGTCGACTGCCGAGGTTTCCAGGCTGACATTGTCACGCATCAGCGCCGGGTAGTAGTCGTCGGAGCGCAGGATGCGTTTGCACGCGAACTCATAATCTGGAGTTAGCTTGGCACGCAGCGCTGCATCCGGTACTTGGGCGGCCAGGTGACCGGTGGCCATGGCGACGCCTTCCAGTTGCGCCTCGGTGCCGTGGCGGGTCCGCGCAAAGCCGTTCTCGCGGAACGTGTGCAGGTTGCGGCGGCTTTCCTCGAACAGCGCGGGGTCTGCGGCGTAGGCGTCGAGTTGCTCCGCAGTGAACACGATCTGGTTGCGTGGCATGATCCAGTTGGCGCTGCGCTGGAACACCGTGAGGTGCTGTGCCTGGCGGGCCACTTCGGGCACGTATTGCACGGCGCTGGCGGCGGCGCCGATGCTGGCCACCTTCTTGCCGTTCAGGTCCACGTCCGCAGGCCATTGGGCCGAATGGAACGAGCGTCCGGCGAAGCTCTCCAGCCCCTTGAACGCCGGGATGGCGGGTTTATTCAGTTGCCCCCAGGCGGGTACGAAGAAACGGCCGCTCAAGCGGCGGCCGTTGGACAGCTCGAAGCCCCAGGTATTGGCCCGTTCATTCCAGCGTGCCTGGGTCAATTCGCTGTTGAGCAGAATGTGCGGCATCAGCTCATAGCGCTCGGCCATGGAGTCCATGTAGCGCAGCAGCTCGTCGCGGTCGGCATACATCTTGCTCACCCGCAGGTGCGGGTGGAAACTGTAGCAGTACAGGTGCGACTCGGTATCGCACGCCGCGCCGGGGTAGGCGTTGTCACGCCACACGCCGCCGATGCGCGCGCCACGCTCCAGGATGATGAAGTTGTCGATGCCCTGGCGCTTGAGCTGGGCACCCATGCCCAGGCCGCCAAAACCGGCGCCCAGGATGACGATATCGTAGGTGTTCTGTGCAGTGGACATACGCGTGTTCCTTGATAGATGGCCGGCTTAGAAGGCTTTTTTGTATAGGGCCAGGGCGTCTGCTGCACGCACCTCGACCGGGTTGTTCTGCAGCAGGCGTTCCTGCTTCATGGCATCGCTGGCCAGCAGCGCCAGGCTGCCCTCGGTCACCTGCACGTCGCGCAGGCGGCGAGGTGCGCCGGAGGCGTTCATCAGGTCTTCCATGTATTCCACAAACCGTGTGGCGCGGCTGGTGATGGTGGCGCTGCTGGCGCCCAGCAGCACATCAGCCAATTCGGCATACAGCGGGGCAGCAGCGCTGAGATTGAAGCGCAGCACCGGGCCCAGCATCAGGGCATTGGAGAGACCATGGGGGATGTGATAGTGGCCACCCAGCGGGTAGGCCAGGGCGTGCACCGCCGCCACCGGGGCGTTGGCGAAGGCCTGGCCGGCCAGTGTTGCCCCCAGCAGCATGGCCTCGCGGGCCAGGCGGTTCTTGCCATCTTCACAGGCTGAGATCAGGTTGCCGGCCAACAGCCGCAGGGCTTCACGGGCCAAGGCGTCGGACACCGGGTTCTTGCGGTGGCGGCTGGTGTAGGCCTCGATGGCGTGCACCATGGCGTCGATGCCGGTAGCGGCGGTGGTCAGCGGCGGCAGGCCGATGGTCAGCTCGGCGTCGAGGATGACTTTGTCGGCGTAGAGCTGGTTGGCCACCACACCCATCTTGGTGGTCTCGCCGGTGGTCAGGATGGTGATGTTGGTCACCTCCGAGCCGGTGCCCGCAGTGGTCGGTATCTGCACCAGCGGCAAGCGGCTGCCCTTGACCTTGCCGATGCCATACAGCTCGGACAACGCTTGGCTGGACGGGATCAGCACGGCGGCTAGCTTGGCGATGTCCATGGACGAACCACCGCCCAGGCCCAGCACCAGGTTCACTCCCGCTGCGCGGGCTTGGCCCACGCAGTCGTGCAGCACCGCCTCGGGCGGATCGGCCACCACGTCGTCGAACACGCTGATGCTGAAGCCTGCCGCTTGCAGCGAGGCCTTGGCCGCATCGAGCAGGCCGGCGGTGTGCAGGAATTTGTCGGTGACGATCAGCAGGTTGCGTTGCTCGGTCCAGGCGCCCAGCAGCTCTCCCAGACGACGCGCGGCGCCCCATTCGGCGACGATCGAGCCGACGGTATCAAAGGTGAAGGGCTTGAAGATGCTCATGGGTACGGCTCCTGAGGTGTGTAGCCGCTGCCGCCAGGCTGCTCGGGCCCTGTGCTTCACTGAAAATGTGCAGGGCCACCTTGCGGCAGCGGCTACAAGGGGTGTGGGGCTATTAGAGGGGAGTGGCGGTGGCGGGGCTTCAACCTGCGGGTGGAATTTGCAGGGGGGCGGGGTGGAGAACGCGGGTTGGGCAAAATGTTGCAGCGGCAAAATGTCCCCCCGGCACCTGTTGCATGTCCACCCGCAGGTTGAAGATGGCCCCCACGGCAACGCGCTATACACATCGCCAATAACTACAAGACCCGATGCCACCGGAGGACCGATGAACCTGCCTCATCAACCCAAGTTTCTGCCCGCCACCGCGAGCTGCAAACCGTCACCGCTGCTGATTGGCGGGCTGCTGGAGACCGGCCTGCGCGCCGCCGGCGACAACCAGATCGTGTATCGCAATCAGATGCGTCACGACTACACCACGTTCAATCGCCGGGTGCATCAGCTGGCCCATGCCCTTAGCGCGCTGGGCGTTGTGGCCGGGGACACGGTGGCGGTGCTGGACTGGGACAGCCATCGCTACCTGGAATGCTTCTTTGCCATCCCCATGCTGGGCGCGGTGCTGCATACCGTGAATGTGCGCCTGGCGCCCGAGCAGGTGCAGTTCACCATGGCCCACGCCGAAGACACGCTGGTGCTGTCCCACCCCGATTTTCTGCCACTGCTGGAGACCATCGCCGGTCAGTTGCCCATGGTTCGTGGCTACCTGCTGTGCGAGGACGGGGGCGGCGCCGTGCCCACCTCATTACCTGTATTGGGTGAATATGAAACGCTGCTGGCCGCTCAGCCCGGCCGCTACCCATTCTCCGAGTTCGATGAGAACGCCGTGGCCACGCTGTTCTACACCACTGGCACCACGGGCAACCCCAAGGGCGTGTACTTCACCCACCGGCAGCTGGTGCTGCACACCCTGGCGGGGGGCCATGCCCATGCCAGTACCGGGGCCGCGCTGCTCAACCGCGACAAGGTCTACATGCCTATCACGCCAATGTTCCATGTTCACGCCTGGGGTGTGCCCTACATTGCGACTATGATGGGCTGCCAGCAGGTGTACCCCGGCCGTTACGAGGCTGGGCTGCTGGCGTCCATGATTGTCGATGAACGGGTCGACTACTCCCACTGCGTGCCGACCTTGCTGGCCATGGTGCTGGATGCCGCCCAGGCCAGTGGGGCCGACCTGTCCGGCTGGCACGTGCTGATCGGTGGTTCAGCGCTGTCCGCAGGCCTGGCCCGCCGGGCGCAAGGCATGAACGTGGACGTGCGTGGCGCGTATGGCATGTCCGAGACTTGCCCCATCGTTTCCCTCACCTGCCTGCCGGCCGAGTTTTCCGAGTTGGAGGCCGAGCAACAACTGCACTGGCGTTGCAGTGCTGGAGTGATCGCGCCGCTGGTGCAGATGAAGCTGGTAGACGAACACCAGCAGCTGGTGGCCCAGGACGGCCAGCAGGTGGGCCAGTTGCTGATCCGCAGCCCCTGGCTGACCCCCGGCTACCTCAAAGACGCGGTCAACAGCGAAACCCTCTGGGAAGGCGGTTGGTTGCACACCGGCGATGTGGCCAGCATCGACGCCCACGGCCTGGTGCACATCCATGATCGCCTCAAGGACCTGATCAAGACCGGTGGTGAATGGATCTCGTCCCTGGACATCGAAAGCCTGATCAGCCGTCACCCCCATGTCAGCGAATGCGCCGTGGTGGGCGTGCCTGATCCACGCTGGGGCGAACGACCGGTGGCATTGCTGGTGCAGGCCGCCGCATCGCCGCCCCTGGATGCCGAGGCGCTCAAACTGCACCTGACCGGCTTCGTCGCCCAGGGGGCCTTGTCCAAATGGGCCATTCCCACGGAGGTGCGGGTGGTGGCCGCGATCCCACGCACCAGCGTCGGCAAACTGGACAAAAAACTGATTCGCGCGCAGTTCTGACCCTTCGGGGTAAGATCGTTTCAACACCACCCGTGGTACAAGGCAGTCGCTGTGAAGTTACCCATCGATACCAGCAAGTTCCGCCCTGCGCCCATGCCGCGCACGCTGATCCCAAGGCCCCGGGCCATGGCCCAGATTGCTACGGCGTTGCAGGGCGACGCCACCTTGGTACTGCTGCGCGCGCCCCTGGGCTATGGCAAGTCGCTGCTGCTCAGCCAACTGGCCGAGCAACGCGGCACCACCCTGGGGTTCCTGCGCATCGACCGCGCAGATAATGACCCCGTGCATTTCATCGGCCACCTGTACCACCTGCTGCTCAAGCGCGCGGTGCCCGTGGACATGGACAAAGACCAGGCATGGGCCGCCATTCGCAGCCACCTCGACGGCCTGGTCGCGCCCTTCACCCTGTGCCTGGATGACCTGCACCTGCTGCGCTCGGCGCGGGTGCTAGGCTACCTGGAGGCGTTGCTGCACCAGCCGCCCCGGCACCTGCACCTGGTTGTCGCCAGCGAGGGCGCACCGGCGCTGGGCCTCAGCCACCTGCGGCGCGACAACCGTGTGCGGCTGCTGGGCCCGCGGGAACTGGCCCTGGACGCTGAAGAAACCCAGCAGGTGCTGCTGGCCCAGGGCGTAATACTGGAACCCGCCTTCGTCTATCGCTTGCAGGCGGGCAGTGAAGGCTGGATCAGCGGCGTGCTGTTCTGGTGTTCGGCGTATCGGGAATTGTCCTTTCTCGATCCGTCGCCCGAGCATTTGGAGCAGGCGGTGCTCGGCTCCTACCAGCACATCGGCGAGTTCATCGAGGAAGACGTGCTGCGCTGTTTGCCCCAGGCACTGGTGCGTTTCATCGAACACACCTCGGTGGTCAGCGCGTTCGACCTGGAGCTGGCCACGGTGCTGACCGACGATGCCCAGGTCGAAGCGCCGCTGCGCAAGCTGTTGCAACTTGACCTGTTCATCGAGGATCGGATCGGCGAGCGCCTGCGCTACCAATACCACCCGGCCTTGCGTCTGACGGCGCTGCAACGGTTGCGCAGGCGGCGTCCCGATCGGCTGCTGCAGCTGCATCAGCGTGCAGCCGACTGGCTGCTGGCCAATGCCTTTTATGCCCAGGCGGTGTCCCAGTATGGCCGGGCAAAAAACACCGAGGCGGTGATGCGCACGGTGGAGCAGCACACCTTCGACCTGCTGCGCGAGGGCGAGATCAACGCCATCGTCGACTTCCTCGGCCACGCGCTGCGCGACAGTGAAACTGACCACCTCAACCTGGCCATGACCGAGGCCTCGGCGCTGATCGTCACCAATGACATCCAGCGCACCCGCGCCTGTATCGGCGCGTTGAAGCGGTTGGGCGGCCCGTCGGCCGAGCGGGTCATGCAAACCATCGCTTTCCTGCGCAGCCACCTGGCTTGGCTGGGCGGCAACCTGCGCCATGGCGTGGACGTGGCGCGCATGGCCTTGGAGCGGTACCCGCAGGCCAACGCGGCCACCGCCATCCTGAATGCCAACAGCGCCGCTTGCCTGGCCGCTCTGGGGCGCCTGGAGGATGCCCGGCTGCAGAATGACCAGGCCCTGCTGCAGCTGTCGGCGCTGGGTTTCAAAGGCTATACCCACCGGCTGCATCTGCAGGCAGGGCTGATCGAACTAGCCCAGGGCAAGACCGAGCAGGCACGCCAGCGGTTCTTTGAAGGCGACCTGGCGTCGGGCGCAGGCAAGGTCGCAGGGAACTTCTACGATGCCTTCCTGCACTTGGGGCAAGGCCTCGTGCTGATGCAGCGCAACGCCTTGAGCGCCGCCTCCCTGAGCCTGGCCCGGGCCGAAAAGATTGCCATGGACTTCCCCCACGGCGCGGCGCTGGCACTTATTTTCCATCACCAAGCCTGCTTGTTCGATGCGCTGGGCGACGCACTGCGTGCCGTGGCTAAGTGGGACCAGGCGCGACGCCTTGCACAGGACTTTGGCCAATGGCGGGTGTACCGCCTGGCCGGGGCATGGCGGGTACGCCACGCGGTGCGTCATGGCGATCAGGCCTTCCTGCTGAGCTGGCTGCACGAGTGGCACTGGTGCAACCGGCAGTACGGTGAAGACCTGCAACCCGATGAGTTGCTGGCCTACGCCTGGGTGCAGCGCCACCTGGGGCAGCGGGCCGTGGTGAACCAGTACGTGCAGGCGCTCGGTGAGCTGGCGCAGGAGCATCAACACCACCGGCTGCGCCTGGACATTGTGCTGTTGCAGGCCAGTGTGGCACTGGACCAGCACGACCAGCCACAGGCCATGCACCTGCTGGACGAGGCCGTTGCGCTGGCCTGCGAGCATCAGTTCGGCCAGCTGTTGCACTACGAAGGCGTGGCCCTGAGCGACCTGTTTCAGCAACTGCTGGCCCCGGACGCTCGCAAGCAGTATGAACTGCAACGCCCGTTACCCGATGCCCAGCTATTGCAACAATGGTTGCCTGGCCTGGTGAAGCCATTGCAGGCCGCCCAACGCCTGATCGAGCCGGTCACCCGTCGCGAGCGCGAGGTGCTGCAACGCATGGCCCGTGGCCAGGGCAACGCGCAAATCGCCGAGTCGCTGTTCGTCAGCCTGAGTACGGTCAAGACCCA
Source organism: Pseudomonas sp. JC1203 (assembly GCF_056175065.1). Taxonomy (NCBI): domain Bacteria; kingdom Pseudomonadati; phylum Pseudomonadota; class Gammaproteobacteria; order Pseudomonadales; family Pseudomonadaceae; genus Pseudomonas; species Pseudomonas sp. JC1203. The sequence goes on along the minus strand of NZ_JBWCAM010000011.1, from coordinate 125,171 downwards.
CATCAACAACCTGTTCCGCAAGCTTGAGGTCAACGACCGCGATGAAGCCCTGCGCAAGGCCCGCAGTGTCGGGCTGTTGAGCTGACGGGGCAGGGCACTCCACCCTCCCTGCAGGCAAAATCCATCCCAAACTCCACCCCCCGGTTCGACGCAACCGGGGGCGGGCGCTGTTACAACATGATGGTCGTTTTCGCTCATGACTTTTCTCGGCGGGACTTACCTTTATGTTGCTCAACGAACGCGATCTGAGCTTTCTGCTGTACGAATTCCTCGATACCCTGGCCTTGCTTGAGCGTGAGCGGTACGCCGTGCACGACCGGTCGGTGTTCGACGCCACCCTGGCCACGGCCCGCCAGGTAGCGGCGGAATTTTTCGCCCCGCACAACCACAAGGCCGATCAGCACGAACCCACTTTCGATGGCGAGCGGGTGACTCTGATTCCCGAAACCCGGCACGCCTGGGATGCCTTCGCCGATGCCGGGTTCCTGGCGGCACACCATGACTTTGCCGACGGTGGACTGCAACTGCCCGAAGTGCTGCTGCGCGCCTGCATGGCATATTTCAACGCGGCCAACATCGCCACCACCGGTTACCCGTTCCTGAGCATTGGCGCGGCCAATCTGATCAAAAGCTTTGCTGCGCCGCAGGTGCAGCAGCGCTTCCTGCCGGCGATGTTCGCCGGGCGCTTCAGCGGCACCATGGCGTTGACTGAACCTGGCCAAGGCTCGGCGCTGGGCGACCTGCGCACCCGCGCGGTGCCGGCTGAAGACGGCACCTACCGGGTGTTCGGGCAGAAAATGTTCATTTCCGGCGGGGACCATGAACTCACTGAGAACATCGTGCACCTGGTGCTGGCCCGCATCGAGGGCGCCCTGGCGGGGGTGAAAGGCATTTCGCTGTTCGTGGTGCCCAAGTTCAACGTCGACGCCGATGGCGCGCTGGGCACCCGCAACGACGTGGCCCTGGCCGGCCTGCTGCACAAGATGGGTTACCGCAATACCACCTCCACTGTGTTGAGTTTCGGCGAGGGCGCGGGCGCCGTGGGCTATCTGGTGGGCGAGGCCAACAAGGGCCTGGGCTACATGTTCCAGATGATGAACGAGGCGCGCATCGGCGTGGGCTTGGGCGCGGCCAGCTTGGCCTACCAGAGTTACCTGCATGCCCTGGACTACGCCCGCGAACGGCCCCAGGGCCGCCTGGCCAGCTGCAAGGACCCGGCCATCCGCCAGGTGCCGATCATTGAGCACGCCGATGTGCGGCGCATGCTGCTGACGCAGAAAGCCTATGCCGAGGGCTCCCTGGCGCTGTGCCTGTATGCCAGCAGCCTGGTGGAGGATCTCCACACCGGCACCACGCCCCAGGCCCGCGACGACGCGGCGCAGTTGCTGGACTTGCTGACGCCTATGGTCAAGACCTGGCCGTCGCGCTACGGCCTGGTGGCCTCGGACCTGGGCATCCAGATTCTTGGCGGCGCCGGGTATACCCGTGAGTACCCCCTGGAGCAGCTGTACCGGGACAACCGCCTCAACCCCATTCATGAAGGCACTGAAGGCATTCAGGCCCTCGACCTGCTGGGGCGCAAGCTGAGGCTCAAGGGCGGCCGGGGCTACACGCTGTTTCTGACGCAGGTGCAGGACAGCCTGCACCAAGCCGCCCGGCTGGAACACTGCCAGCCCCTGGCGCGGCACCTGGCCTCGGGCCTGGCGGTGCTGCGCGAGGTGACCGCCGCACTGCAGCAGCAGGTGGCCGAGGACGTCGACCGCGGCCTGGCTAACGCCACCGCCTACCTGGACCTATTCGGTCGGGTACTGGTGGGCTGGGTGTGGCTGCGCCAGGCCATGCTCGCTGAAGCCGCCCTGAGCCAGGGCGCGCAAGGCGCGGAGGCAGATTTTTACCGCGGCAAGCTGCACACGGCGCGCTACTACCTGGAGTGGGAACTGGCCGTACTGCCGGGCATCGCCCAGCTGCTATGCGCGGGCAACCGTAGTTGCCATGACATGCAGAACCACTGGTTCTGACCTTTGACCTTTTTGTTGGAGCCTTCCCATGACTGCATTGATTGACTACCGCTGCGAGGGCTCGGTAGTACTGATCGGACTGGCCCGGCCGCCCGTGAATGCGTTGGACCAAGCGCTGCGCCAGGCGTTGGCCGAGGCCTTAGAACGCGCTATTGATGACCCACATGTTCAGGCCCTGGTCATCCATGGCCAAGGACGGGCGTTCAGCGCTGGCGCCGACATCAGCGAGTTCGGCACCCCGGCGGCCTTTGCCACGCCTGGATTGGCCGGGCTGCTGGAACGGCTGGCGCAGTCGCCCAAACCGGTGATCGCCGCGATCTCAGGCATAGCCCTGGGGGGCGGCCTGGAAACGGCCTTGGCCTGCGGGTATCGCCTGGCCACGGCCAGTGCTGCCCTGGGCTTGCCGGAAACCCGCATCGGCCTGTTGCCCGGTGCCGGCGGCACCCAGCGCCTGCCGCGCCTGATTGGTGCTCAGGCAGCGCTGGAGATGATTCTCTCAGGCGAACCGGTGAGCGGGACAAAGGCCCTGGCGCTGGGGCTTATAGACGTTGTCGTCGATAATGACGATGAGCTGCTTGGCGCAGCGGTGAACTTTGCCACCGATGTGCTGCAAACCTCCGCTCCCGCGCAGCGGCCTTGGCCCTATGCCAACCCTGCCCAGGGCCTGTCAGCAGATTTCTTCAGCGCACACGCCGCTAATAATGCCCATCGCTGGCGCGGGCAATTGGCACCCCTTTTGGCGCTGGAAGCGGTGCGCGGCGCCTGCGAGGGCAGCCTGGCCCAGGGCCTGGCCAAGGAACAGGCGCTGTTCGCCCAGCTGGAGTCGTCGCCCCAGTCGGCAGCGCTGCGCCATCAATTCTTTGCCCAGCGCGAGGCCCTAAAGGTGCCGGGTGTCGACAAACACACGCCGCGTCGCACAGTGGCGAGCGTGGCGGTGATCGGCGCCGGTACCATGGGTGCCGGCATTGCCATGAATTTCGCCAATGCCGGCATCCCCGTGGCCTTGCTGGAACTCAAGGGCGAAGCCCTGGACCGTGGGCTGGCCCATGTCCGCCAGCAGTACGATGGCGCGGTCAAGCGCGGCAAGCTCAACGCCAGGCAACTGGATGAGCGCATGGCGCTGATCACTGGGACCCTGGAATACGCCGATATCGCCCAGGCTGACCTGGTGATCGAGGCGGTGTTCGAAAGCCTGTCGATCAAGCAGAACGTTTTCCGCATTCTGGACGAGGTGTGCAAGCCGGGGGCGATCCTGGCCACCAACACATCAACCCTGGACGTGGACCTGATTGCGGGAGTTACTCGCCGGCCTCAGGACGTGATTGGCCTGCATTTTTTCAGTCCGGCCAACATCATGCGCCTGCTGGAAGTGGTGCGCGGCCGTGACACCTCGGCCCAGGTCCTCGCCACGACGCTGGACCTGGCGCGGCGCCTCGACAAGATTGCCGTGGTGTCGGGGGTGTGTTTCGGTTTTATCGGCAACCGCATGCTCGAACCCTACGCGCGGGAAGCCCATCGGCTGGTGCTGGAAGGTGCCACCCCGGCCCAGGTCGACGGTGTGCTCACCGATCTGGGGTTGGCCATGGGCGTGCTGTCGATGTACGACCTGGCCGGCATTGATGTCGGCTACCGCGTGCGCGAGTCACGGCGCGAGGCCATTGCCCATGATCCCAGCTACTGCAGGCTGGCGGACGAGCTGTTTGCCCAGGGGCATTACGGGCAGAAGACCGGTCGCGGCTTTTACCGCTACAACGGCCGCGAGCGTATCGAGGACTATGAAGTGGTGGCGTGCGCCGAGGTGTTGGCCAGCGAACTGGGCATTGCCCGTCGGGTGATCTCCAACCAGGAGATCCATGACCGCTGCCTGTTCATGTTGATCAACGAGGGCGTGCAGTTGCTCGATGAAGGCATCGCCCAGCGCAGCGGTGATATCGACCTGGTGTGGATCAACGGTTACGGCTTCCCCGCCTGGCTGGGCGGGCCGCTGCACTATGCCGAGCAACTAGGTCTTGAGCGGGTATTGGCCGGTATCGAGCGCTATCGCGAGCAGTTGGGCGATCACGGCCAGATGTGGTTCCAGCCTGCTGCCTTGCTGCAGCGTCTGGTGGCTGAACATCGCACTCATATTCAGCGTCTTTGATCGTTCTAGTCAGGAGATCCATTTATGTCGGACGCTGTCATTCTTTCAACCGCCCGCACGCCGATCGCCAAGGCGTACCGGGGTGCTTTCAACGCCCTCAAGTCACCCAGCATGGCGGCGCTGGCCATTTCGGCCGCCGTGGAGCGGGCTGGTATCGAGCCGGGCGAAGTCGAGGACCTGGTCATGGGCACCGCCATGCCTGGCGGCACGGCGGGTTGGAACCTGGGACGCATGAGTGCGCTGGCAGCGGGCTTACCGCTAAGCGTGGCCGGGCAGACCATTGATCGTCAGTGCGCTTCGGGGCTGATGGCGATTGCCACAGCGGCCAAGCAGATCATACATGACGGCATGCGCGTGGCCATCGGCGCCGGGCAAGAGAACATCAGCGCGGTCCAGGCGCGCAACATGGAGTGGGCATTCGCCGAGCGTGACCCGCGGGTGGAACAGCATGCCGCTCATGCCTACATGCCGATGCTGCAGACGGCTGAGTGGGTGGCCAAACGCTACCGCATCAGTCGGGAGCAGCAGGACGCCTATGCGCTGCAATCCCAGCAGCGTACTGCAGCCGCTCAGCAGGAGGGGCTGTTTGCCGACGAGATCATTTCAGTCAGCAACCTGAAGTCAGTGCAGGACAAGGCCAGCGGGCTGGTTACCCTGCAACCGGTGACGCTCAACCTGGACGAGGGCAACCGTCCGAGTACGGTGTTGCCGGACCTGGCCCAGCTCAAGTCGGTGGTGGAGGGCGGCAGCATTACCGCTGGCAACGCCAGCCAGTTGTCCGACGGTGCCAGTGCTTGTGTGTTGATGGACGGGCGCCTGGCGCAGCGGCGCAATCTAGAGCCTATTGGGCTATACCGTGGGATTGCAGTGGTCGGCCTGGCTCCGGAGGAAATGGGCATCGGGCCCGTGCTGGCGGTGCCCAGATTGCTCAAGCAGCATGGCTTGCGGGTGGAAGACATCGGCTTGTGGGAGCTTAACGAGGCGTTTGCCTGCCAAGTGATCTACTGCCGGGACAAGCTCGGCATCCCCAATGAAAGACTCAACGTCAACGGCGGTGCTATCGCCATTGGCCACCCTTACGGCATGAGCGGCGCGCGGATGGTCGGGCACGCCCTGCTGGAAGGGCAACGGCGCGGCGTGAAGTACGTCGTCATTACCATGTGTGTGGGCGGTGGCATGGGTGCCGCCGGCCTGTTCGAGGTGTTGTGATGAATACTCTGTTTTCGTTGCAGGGCAAGGTGGTGCTGGTCACAGGGGCTTCCAGCGGTTTGGGCGAGCACTTTGCCCAGGTGATCAGCGCCGCCGGCGCGCGGGTAGTGATCGCCGCGCGTCGCCAGGAGCGCTTGCAGGCACTGGCCGCACGCTTGCGTGAGCAAGGCGGCGAGGTGCTGGCGGTGGCGCTGGACGTGACCTCACGCGGCAGCGTTGAGGCGGCGTTCGATGCGGCGCAGCGCGCCTTTGGCGTGGTCGATGTGGTGGTCAACAATGCGGGTGTTGGCGGTGCGGTGAAAGCGCTGGAGGTCAGCGAGGCGGAGTGGAGCACCATGCTGTCCACCAACCTCGACGGTGTCTGGCGCGTGGCCCAGTGCGCGGCCCAGCGTCTGGCGAAGGCCGGGCAGGGGGGAAGTATCATCAACATCGCTTCCATACTGGGCGAGCGCGTGGGCACTGGCCTGAGCCACTACTGCGCGGCCAAGGCCGGTGTGTTGCAGTTGAGCAAGGCTTTGGCATTGGAGTTGGCGCGATACGACATCCGCGTCAACGCCATCGCCCCCGGATATTTCCAGACCGAGATGAACGACAGCTACTTCAACTCGGAGAAGGGCCAGGCCTACATCAAATCGGCAGTGCCCATGCGCAAACTGGGGCAGCTACCGCAGCTTGATGGGCCCTTGCTGCTGCTGGCCAGCGAGGCCGGCAACTTCATGACCGGTGCCACCCTGGCAGTAGACGGCGGCCACCTGGTCTCAACCCTGTAGCCGCTGCCGAAGGCTGCGCAGGCCCTATGGCTCACTGAAAATCCCCAGTGTTCACCCCGGCCCGCGCAGCCTGGCGGCAGCTGCTGCAGGGTGCTTGTCTTGAGCTACTGGGTCATACGGAGTAGCGCGACAGGGTTTCGCCGCCATCGATGCGCACCAACGCGCCGTGGATGTAGCTGGAACGGTCGGAGGCGAGGAACACGGCCAGGTCGGCGACGTCGCTGATTTCGCCCCAGCGCTTGAGAGGGATACTTTCGCTGAAGTCGTCCACGTAGCCTGGCTGTTCCAGCAGGGCGCGGGTCAGTGCAGTCTTCGCGTAAGTGGGGCAGATGCCGTTGACGCGGATGCCTTCATGGCCGTATTCAATGGCCAGGCAACGGGTCATGTTGGCCTGCGCGGCCTTGGAAATGTTGTACACCGACTGCCACGGGTGGCCGCCAAGCCCTGCGGTTGAAACCAGGTTGATGATGTTGCCGCCACCGCCCTGTTGCAGGAATGCTCGAACCGCAGCCTGGGCGCCGAAGAAAGTGCCCTTGACGTTAACGTTCAGGCACAGGTCCAGTTCCTCTTCGCTGAAATCATGGATCAGCTTGCCATCGCGATAAACCCCGGCGTTATTGATCATGACGTCGATACGACCGAATTCGCGGGTGGCAGCCTCTACCAAGGCAGTCAGGTCGCCACTGCGGGTGACATCGCAATGCTGGAACAGAGCCCGGCCGCCACGCTCGGCAATCAGCGCGGCCGTGGTGAGGTCGGGGTGCTCATCGTACCCGCCAGGGTGGCTGGCTTCGTTGATGTCGCCGATTACCAGGCTGGCGCCCTCTTCGGCAAGACGCAGGGCGATACCACGGCCTAGACCGGTGCTGGCACCGGTGATGATAACCACTTTTCCGGCCAGATTCATGTCCATCTAATGGCTCCACGTCAGGTTGAATGGGCGCTTCAGAATAAGACCGGCATCCAACCCCCTGTTCGTGGAAGGGGTCGATGCCGGGGGTGGTGCTCGGGTGTTCAGGCCATGCCATAGGCGGCAGGCTGAGCAAAGCGCGAAGCGTATTTGCCGCCGTTGTTCAGTACGCGGTATTCACGTGGTGAACGGCCGGTCCAGCGCTTGAAGGCATGGCGAAAATTGGCGGCATCGCTGTAGTTCAATTGTTCGGAGATGGCTTCGGTGGTCATGGGCGTGTTCAGCAGGTAGCGGATTGCGAGCTTCTTGCGCACTTCCACCAGCAGGGCGTTGTACGAGGTTCCCAAGGCGTCGAGACGACGGCGCAGGGTGCGCGGCGACAGGTGCAGGTGGTCGGCAATGTCGGACAGCGAGGCAATGCAGTCACCGGAATTGAGCAGCAGGTTCTGCACTTGATAGCTGATGTCGTACTTCTGCACGATCTCGCGCAGTTGCGCCTGGCAGTTGGCCCTGCAACTGCTGTGGGTGATGCTGTTGGACTGTGGCAGCTTACTGTCCAGCCAGTGAGCGGCCAGTCGAATGGCCGTGCGCTCGCGGTTGAAACTGACCGGAACGCCGAAGCTGGCTTGAATATCGGCTTGCTCCTGAGCGTTGGCTTGCACCACCAGTTCGATGCCTTCGCAGGCGAACTCGCGGCCAAGGATGTCTTGCAGCAGGGTCAGCAACTTGGACACCTCCAGGTGGTACCAGAAGGCGTTCTCCGGGCTGATCAGTCCGTATTGGTCACTGAGCTGCAGCAGCGCAACATCATTCTCCACCTGCAGGTGCAGGCTCATCTTCAGGTTGATCAACAGGCCGAAGTGGCTGGCGGTTTCCAGTGCTTCGCGCAAGGTGGCGCTGCTGAGCATGGCAAAACCGACAATGCCGTAGGACGTGAGGTGCAAGCGCTTGCCTACCTGCAGGCTCAGCAGCGGGTTGGCGGCGGCGCGATTGAAGGCAGCATGGATCGAGGACTGCTGATTGAGCGAGATTTTGCTATGCGGATTGGCCAGGTCAGCCAGGGATATGCCCCCTGCGGCCAGGCATTCGCCCAATTGTGTTTCACTCTCCAGCAGGCCGGCTGCCGCGAGGATTTCCGCAGTGGAAAAGACCTTGTCATCCAAGGTTATAGGTGTGGTTTCGATCTGTCCCATCGTACTGCCCTCACGGTGTAGCAAAGCCAATGTGACTGCGAACGATCGCCGTGGCTACGGATCATCCGCGTCGGTTCATTCAAATCTTCAGGGGTGGCGTGGGCAGGCCGGGGGTGATCTTGACGGGTAGCAGGCAAGGGCAATGCACAGCAGGTTCGGGCGTGGCACCACCACGGATCCGGGACGGGTCTTTGACCTCATTTTTATCTCCTGACCTTTTTCAGGGCTGCGATTGAGCGCCCTCTCTTGTTGTTGGTCTATCAGGTAGGCAATGCATTAAAACGAGCCGAAACAAATATTGTTATACTCGCTAGGTCGTATGACCGATTAAATACGGTCGTACGACCTAGGTCAAGTGACAGATATTCGATCGCCTGTTTTATTTCGATGAACGGCTGTAGCCGCTGCCGATAGGCTGCGCGGGCCCCGGCGCGCGCTGAAGATCTTCAGGTGGGGAGGGCCCGCGCAGCCTGCCGGCAGCGGCTACAGGGTTACGGCGGGCGGGAGAGTCAAGCGCCCAGGGTGGCGCCGCAGTCGCTGCCCAGGTAGGTCAGGGCAGGGCTCAGGCTGCGGCACAGTGGCAAAGCGCTGGTAGGCCTTCAACGGCCCGGAGCACAGCAGCTCGCAGGCGCCACCTAGTTGATCCGCAGCGGGTCCAGGCCGGCCACTTCGAAACCCTGGTTGGCCAGGGTGCGGGCGATGGTGCGGCCCACGTTATCCAGGCCGATGATGGCGACGCGTGTAGGGGCGGTGGGGATGGGGCGCTCCTGGCGCAGGGTGGGTCAGGGGTGCATGGCTTTGAACAGGGCGGCGATGTCCCAGTCACCCATGCCGGCGGCCTGAGCCTGGCGGCAATAGGTCAGATAGGCGTCAGTGCTGGCATGCGGCGCCTTAGCGCGCACCAGTGCATCCAGCACCACTTCCTGTCCGGCCACGTGGACATCCACCGATGCCTGCTCACCGCTGTAGTTGCCGGCGGTGATGCGGTCGGCAGCGGTGTTGATGCCCTCCACCAGCATGTCGGTCATGATCGGCGACAGGGTCTTGAACGCTTCAGCCGACACGCCAGCGGTGGAGGCCAGCACTGCGCCTTCGATCCAGGCGGCGAAGGCACCGAAGTAGAACGCGTAGAGCGCCAGGTAGGCGGGCGTGCAGGCCGTAGGGTCGGCGCCGAGGAATTTCGGGTTGCCGGCCAGCAGTTTCAGGGTCTGGCCGTGGGTGTGGTAGGCGTCGATGTTGCCTGAATAAAGGATGGTGGTGGCCGCGCCGCCAATATCCTTGGGGTAGCACATGATGCCGCCGTCAATGTAGTGGCCGTCGTGGCGGTCCACCCAGGCAGCGCTCAGGGTCACGTCGTCGACCGTGCCGGTGCTCATGTTGACTAGGGTCTTGCCACTCAAGCTCAGGCCTGGTTCGAGGGCCTGCAGTACACTCAATGCCGCCGCTTTGTCGATCATGCAGACAATGGTCAGGGGGCTGGCCTGGATCGCTTCACTGGCACTGGCCGCCTGGCGGGCCCCTTCGTGCACCAGGCCACTGGCGCGTTCCGGGCTGCGGTTCCACACGGTGACGTCCAGCCCGGCGTTCAGCAGGGTGCGGGCCAGCACGCTGCCCATGGCGCCTAGGCCCAGGACGCTGACGGATGGTATATTTGATGCGGGCATGGTTAACCTCGGCGAAGGATAAAGGGAAAGCCCCAGCTGTTCTGGGGCAGGGCATCAGTTGGGGGTATTGAGGCCGATGTAGTCGGCGATTTCCTCGTAATTTACCTGCCACAGGCCCGGCAGGCCATACAGGTCGGCGGTGAACGAGCGGAACCCCAGAATCTGTTGTACACGCGGGGACAGGGTGCGCACCAGCGCCATGTCCACCACGAACGGGTAGGCCTCTTCAGGCACCAGCCAGCCCAGATTGAAGGTGAAGGCTACGGCCCGGCGGTACTGGTCGGTGGTCACATTCGCGCCGCCGCCGTGGGCGATCTTGCCGGTGAAAAACAGCGCGTCGCCCGGCTCAAGCTCTGCCGGCACGGTCATGTCCGGGGTGCCACGGTCATCGTAGTCGGGCCAGTACTGGCTGCCAGGGATGATGCGAGTGGCACCGTTCTCTTCGGTGCAGGGGCTCAGGGCGATCAGGAAGTTGCAGATCACGTCCGGGGCCTTGATGCCCATTTCCTTGAAGGCCATGTAGTTTTCGAAATCGCGGTGCAGCGGCTGGGCCTTGTTGCCTGGACCGATCTCGATGACCTGCGCGGTGCCCATCCAGTAGGTGTCGCACCAGGGGCTGAGAATGGCATGGGCCAGTTGGTGGACCTTGTCGTGGTCGATGATTTCTTCGCGGAAGGTCTTGCTGTGGGTCACAAGGTTAGTCAGGCGCTTGGTGTTGGCACCGTGGAAATCCTGGGCACCCTCGTTGGTCTTCGACGAGCCTGCGGGAATCTTGTCCAGCTCTGGCTGAATGTCGGCATTGAAGCGCGCCACCTGGTCGGCGCTCAGCATGCCCTTGATGATGACGCCTGCGTCTTCACGCAGGATTTTCAGTACTTCTTCCTTGGGCGTATCGAGGGTGATTTTCTTGAATGCGCTGGCCATAAACTACCTGTCGGGGCAAGAGATGCAGGAAGAGGGCGGCGTGGCCACCCTCCGGTGATGAACTCAAACGGCAGCCGGTTCGCTGTAGTCCACAGGGGTGCCCAGCCAGCCGTTCCAGCGTTTGGTCCAGTAAAGGTTGTGCAGCTGGGTGGTCAGCTCACCCGGGCCGACCTTGCCGCCCAATACGCGGTCGTTGACGCTGTTGATCGGCATGACGCCGCCGGCGGTGGAGGTCAGGAACGCCTCGTCGGCGTTGAGCAACTGCTCCACGTGCACGCGCTCCACGTGCAGCGGCAGGCCCAGTTGCGCCGCCAGCTCCAGGGTGGTCTTGCGGGTGATGCCTTCGAGGCAGCCGGAATCGGGGGTGTACAGCGCGCCATCCTTGAACAGGAAGATGTTGGAGCCCGGCGCTTCGGTGAGATAACCATCGGCATCGCACAGCACGGACCATTCCTTGTTGGCGGCGTTGGCTTCGAACAGAGCCAGCTTGAGGTCCATCCAGTGGAAGTTCTTGGCGGTAGGGTCCACCGCTTTTGGTGGGATGCGAATGAATTGCTTGCTGACCATCAGGTCGATGCCGCGGGTGCGCTGTTGGTCATCGGCGATGAACACGTACGGCACCACGAAGGCGTAGAAGCGGTTTTCATAGGCCTTGGGGTTGAGACGGCTGCCGTTACCGGGCTTGAAGCCGCGGGTCACCGCCCACCACACGTAGGCTTCCTTGGCACCGGCCTGCTTGATCAGGTTCATGAGGATTTCGGTGGTCTGGGCCTGGGTGTACGGGTTGGTCAGTTGAAACTTGGCGCAGGCGCTTTCAAAGCGTTCCAGGTGGTCTTCCAGGCGGAACAGGTAGCCCTTGCTGACGCTGACCACATCGTAGCAGGCGTCAGCCTGAGTGAAGCCCAGGTCGGCCATGGGGATGGCGGCGTTATCCAGGTCCACGTAGGTGCCGTTGACGAACGCCGAGCCATGGCCGTACTTGGGATCGAAGGGCACCCGCAGGTGTGCGGGGTCGTTACGCATGATGTGTTCAGCCTGGATGATGCTCATCGTTCGCGCTCTCTTTCAAGGGGAGATGCAGCGGTGTGACCCGCCTGAGTAGTGCTTGTGGGCTCATGGTAGGGCGCCTGGGATGTGGCCCAACAGGTGAGCAGGGGCCAAGTTTCGACGTCGATGCGGCCATGCTGCAGTGTGCCGACGCCTGTCCTGTGCGGAACCCTTTGTTGGCCGCCTGTCACCTTTATTGCCCGACGCCGGGTGCCTACAGTCTTCGTGCCGTGCGGTGGACGCCGCGCATCTTTTTCCAGCACAGAGGAATGGGCATGAAGGGTTCAAAGGTAACGTTCATTGGTCTGGGCCAAATGGGGGCGGCCCTGGTGCCGCCGTTTATCAACGCAGGCCATGACGTAACGGTATGGAACCGCTCAGCGGCCAAGGCAGAACCGCTGGTATCCTTGGGTGCGAGTGCCGCCGCCAGCTTCGAGGCGGCGGTGGTCGCAGCAGATCTGATCATTGTGTGCCTGGCCGACTACGCCACCAGCAATGCGTTATTTCACCAGGGCAGCGTCACGGGGTTGCTCAAGGGCAAGACCGTGGTGCAGTTGACCACCGGTGACGGCAAGGAAGCCGAGTCCGGTGCGCAATGGGCGGTCGAGATCGGTGTGGACTACCTGGATGGCGCCATCATGGATTACCCCACCAAGGTCGGTGGTCCGGAGTGCTTGCTGCTGGTTTCCGGCCCCCAGGCCGTGTGGGCACGTCACAAAGTGGCGCTGAACCTTCTGGGCGGGCGCATGACTTACGTCGGCGCCAATCCGTCGGCGGCCAACCTGCTGGACGGCAGTCTGCTGACGATGTATTACGGCAACACCTTCGCGCTGATGCAGAGCGCGGCGATGCTGCAGGCCGAGCAGGTCGACATCAAGGACTTCAAGACCGCCCTGGCCGCGTTCAAGCCGGTGATCGAGAGCACCTGGAAGCGCAGCATCGACGCCATCGACACGCAGGATTATTCGGGCAACGAAGCCTCGATTCACGTGCACTCGCTGGGCGTGCAGTCGCTGCTCAAGCGTGCTCGCAATGCCGGTGTCGACTATCGGTTGCTGCAGTTTTTCGCCGTTTGCGTGGACACCACGGCCGCCCGCGGCCATCAGGCCGATGAATTGCCGGCCGTCTACGAAGTGTTCCGTCGCCCGGACTGATTGGCCACTGGGCGGCAGGATGGCAGAGGGGCCGCAACATCCCGCAAAATGTCCCCTCTGCACCTGTTTGCCGAATGTGGCCGGCGCATAATCGAAGCGTCCAAGGGAAATGGATGACAGGACCCGGAAGGGTCCACCCCGCCAGGACGCCGCTGCGTTAAATAAGAACAACGACTTTCCAGAATTCCTGCCCTCTACCGTGTTTCAGGAGCAGCTTATGCGTGACGCATCCAGCCTTCATATTGCCGGCGACCATTCCTTCCTGATCGATGAATCGATCGGTGATCTTGACCTTGATCTGGTTAAAAGCCTGGTCGCCTTGAACTCGCCCGAAAACCTCAGCGATGAAACCAGCCTGCCCACGGGCTCGATCATTTTCAGCGCCGCCGCCTGGTTTATCGCCGGTATTGTCCTTTGGGCCCTGATGGGCTTCTACATCTGATCGAGGGTTGACCATGAGCACTTCAGGTGAAGATGTAGGCGGGCTGATTTCCCGGGAAACCCTGGCAGGCCGTCTGCCCGTGGCGGGCAGCGGGCGCCTTTACACCAGTTTCGGGCCGTTGCTCAACGCTGCCATTGCGTTGGGTGCTGCCAGTTACAGCTATCTGTTCGGCGCCTCCCTGGCGTACATCGGTAATACCGCCATCGGTATTATCGGTTACATGATCGGCCTGATGATGACCCTGGGGCCGATGTACCTGGCCTCTGGCATGATCAGTTTCCGGCATGGCGTGGATCCGGTGGATGCCGCCAAGAGTGCCTTGGGCACCCGTGGATCGGCGCTGCTGCTGTTCATGATTCTGATCACCACACTGGGTTGGGGCTTCGTGTTGGTGGCCATGACCGGCCAGGCCGCAGGCCGGCTGTACCAGGTGCTGTTCCATCCCGGTGGCAGCATCGATCCGCAGGTGGTGACCGTCGTGGCGGTGGTGATGCTGGCGCTGGTCTGGCTGCTGCTCAGGAAGGGGCCGGCCATGGTGGCGATGTTGACGCGCTACACGTCTCCAGCCGTATTGATCATAGCTGCCGTATTGTTGTACCTGATCACCCGGGACACCAGCTTCTCGGCGCTGTGGCACACCAACGTTGACGTCAAGCTTGCGTACACCACCGACCCGCTGCTGCAATTGGCCTACGGGGTGGAATTCGGCGCTTCCAACGCCTTGACCATCGTGCCGTTCTTCGGAGGCATGGCGCGGCTGATTCACAAGCGTAAACATCTGGTCACGCCGTGCCTGCTGGGCGCAGGCCTGGTGGGTGCGGGCTTTACCACCGCAGTGGGTGCGCTGGCGGCCGTGGCCACCGGCTCCACCGAGCCTGCCGAGTGGGTGGTGAAGACCGCTGGCAATGGCCTGGGCGCGGTGATCGTCTGCGTTCTGCTGTTGGCCAACCTGGGCACCCTGGTGAGCTTCTTCTACCTGGCGGGCGTGTCAGTGCAGCAGATCCGTGTATTTGCCCGCATGCGCTGGGACATGATCATCGGCATCCTGTTGCTGCCCGGGCTGGTGGTGGCGTTCCAGACCGATTGGTTGATTGCCCACGTGATGAACTGGCTGGCGTACAACGGCGCCATGTTTGTCGGCATCGCCGGCATCCTGCTGACCGACTACCTGCTGTTGCGTCGCCAGCAGGTGCTGCCGGCCCACCTGTTCGTCAAGACGCGCGACAGTGCCTACTGGTACTGGGGCGGCGTGAACTGGGTGGCGATGGGCGTGATTGTGCTGGGGGTGTGTTCTTACCTGTCGTTGTTCAACCCCATGACCCTGGCGGTAGGGCCCTCGTTCCGCTACCTGGGCGCGGCGATGCCATCCTTTGCCCTGTGCATCGTGGCGTACTACGCGGCCATGCGGTTGGTGATTGCTTCGAGTGAGAAGGGTGGTTACCGCAACCTTGCGCAATGGAAAGCGAAGAAGGTTACCGTCGGCCTGTAAAGCGCCTCACTTAACCGCTTCAACATCTGCAATGGCCCGCGCAGCGGCAGCGGCTACAACTCGCTACTGCCCTGTAGCCGCCGCCAGGCTGCGCGGGCCATGCGCCTCGCTGAAAATCTCCAGCGTACCCGGTGCCCCGCGCAACCTGCGGCAGCGGCCAAGGGCTTTTCGTTTGTGGGAGAGCACCGGTAATTTGGCCGCGCCGCACCTGTTGAGTACGTGGGCTTGGGTACAGTGATCGTGTCGCTGTTGCTGCTGGCCAATCTGGGCATGCTGATCAGCTTCTTCTATTTTGCCGGTGTCTCGGTGCACCAGGTGCGCCTCTTCGCCCGTATGCGCTGGGACATGAGCATCCTGGTATTGCTGTTGCCGGGGCCGGTGGTGGCTTTCAACACGCAATGGTTGATCAGCCATGTGATGAACTGGCTGGCCTACAACAGTGCGATCTTCGCCGGCATGGCCGTAGTGATGCTCACCGATTACCTGGTATTGCGCGGCTAGCGCGTGATGCTTGCACATTTGTTCGTGAAAAATGCCGAAGGCGCCGATTGGTAGTGGGGCGGTGTCAATTGGGTCGCCATGGCCACCATCGTCTTCGGTGCCGTGGTGTACCTGACGCTGTTTGACCCGCTGACCCTGGCCGTGGGCCCGAAATGGGTGTCGGTAGGTTTGTGATGTAACCGTTATAGGCTCAACAAAAAAGGCGTCCCATGCGGGACGCCTTTTTTGTTGAAGGGCGGTCAGGCTGGGGCGTAGCGGGCATTGCCCATGGCCCCTGGCAAAGTATGCGGCGCCGGCATTGTCCAATCATTGTCACGGTATTGCGCCCGGAACGCCCGCGGCGCGGTGCCGGTCCAGCGTTTGAAGGCGTGGCGGAAGTTGGCTGCATCGCTGTAGCTGAGCTTCTCGGAGATGGCCTCGGTGGTCAGCGGCGTGTCGAGCAGGTAGCGGATGGCCAGTTTTTTGCGCACATCTTCCAGGATCTGGTTGTAGGAGCTCTGCGTAGTTTCCAGTTTGCGACGCAGGGTGCGGGGCGACAGGTGCAGGCGCGCGGCGACCTCGGTCAGCGAGGGAATGTGCTCCGGGGTCGCCAGCAGCAACTTCTGCACCTGGTAGCACAGGTCGTAGCGTTGGCTGAGTTCGCGCATCTGGTCCCTGCACACCGCCTTGCAGGACTGATAGGTCATTGCTTGGGATTGCGGCAATGGCTGTTCGACAAACTGGCGCGAAAAGCTGATGCGGTTCTCGGTACTGTTGAGATAGGTGGGTGCCCCCAAGGTGCGGGAGATGGCCTGCGCGTCGCTGGTATCGCCAGCCACATTCAGGCTGACCTGCTGGGCGGTGAAACCGTGGCCGAGGATATCGCCCAGCAGGGTCAGTAGCTTGGCAGACTCCAGCAAGGTGTTGTAGTGCCTGGCGGCGCCCAGCAACGGGAAGGACTCCTGCAACAGGATGTGCGCGCAATTGCCGTCCACGCTCAGCAGCAGGCGATGCTTGAGGTTCATCAGCAAGGCGAACTGGTTGGCTACCTCCAGGGCTTCACGCAGGTTGGCGCTGCTGAGCAGGGCAAAGCCCACCATGCCGTAGGCGGTCAGGTGCATGTCCTGGCCCACGCGCAAAGCCAGCAAGGGATCGGCATCGGCCTGGCAGTGGCGGGTCAACGTGGTGAGCCACTGGTCCAGCGACAGTCGGGTGTGAGGCGTGTCCGATGTGACGTCGTGCGCCGCGCAGTGATTGTTCAGCGCCTGCCATTCGGCCGTCGAAAACACTTTGTCTTGCGGGGTAATGGGAGATGCTTCTACAGATACCATCGGACTGCCCTCGTCGACTTGCCATGCGCAACTCCAGCACAGGGCTGGAGCAGGATGGTTTCACTCGGTTATGGCAGGCCGGGGAGGGCGAAAGCAGGGGTGTTGCACAAGCGTGGCGATCGGTCGCTCTCGTGGCTCGGCGACTTGATTTGATAAAAGGTCGCACGACCTATAAGATACGGTCACTAGACCTAAGTCAAGATCCGTCGTGACGATTTTGTTGCAGTCATGGCCAAGCGGCCAAGGTTGCGCCGTAGCGCCGCCCGCAGGCATGCTGTAGCCACGAAATAAACGCTTTGGAGCATTGTCGATGTTTAGTGAAGCCTCGCGGGCCGAGTCGCTGTTCGAGCGAACCGCCAGCCCCCGCGAAAAGAAACGTGTGCAACGCATCGAAGAAATCATCGAGACTGCCGCAACGCTGTTTGTCCGCGACGGTTATGCGCAGTTTTCGGCGCGCCGGGTGGCCAGCGAGATGGGCATCAGCCTGAGCAACCTGCAGCATTATTGCGGGACCACCGAGAACCTGCTGCTGGCAATGATTCGCGCGAAAATCGAGGTGTTCGTCACCCAGTTCGTGGAAATTGCCCAGAACACGGCGATGACCCCCGAGCAGCGCCTGATCCAAGTCATCGAACAGGACATGACCGCGGCGCTGGACCCCTGGATTGCATCGTTCTCGTTCCAGAGCTGGGCCCTGGCCGAGCACGACAAGGCCATCGGCGATCACCTCAAGGCTATCTACGGTGAGTTCTGCCGGGTGCTGTCTACCCTGATACGGGAGGTCAACCCGAAACTCACGGTGCCGCGCTCGGAAATTTTCGCCACGCTCATTGCCTCGCAGATTGAAGGCCTGCTGTTCTACAACAAGCAGATCGGCGCGCTGGAGCAGCATTGGAAAGAAACCCTGGCCACCACCCTGCACATGTGGCTGCTGATGATTCGCGCCGGCTGACCGGCCACCGCTACCCGTTTTTTAGGTCACTGCTCACCTGTTGGGGGTTGCCCGCGCAGCTTTATGCTCAGCGCTGACCGCCCACCGAAGATGAGGGACCTATGCCGACGCTTTGTGATGACATCGATCGACTGGCGACCTTGCATTTCATTGGCCTGGTGAACGCGTATGTCACCGGGTTGGGCCACCCCACCGAGCGCCTGCTGGCGGGTACCCAGGTACGTGCCGCAGACCTGGACGATGCCGACAAGCTGATTACCCCGGCAGAGGAACTGTTGATTCTGCGCAATGCCCTGCGCCTGACCGGTGCCGCGCACCTGGGGTTGGAGCTGGGTACCCGCTGCCGCTTGGCGGCTTACGGTCTGTTCGGATTTACCCTGTTGTCCAGCAGTGACTTGCGTGCGGCATTGGCATTGTTTTTCCAATATCCCTTGCCGTTGGGGACAGGTTTCAGTCTGGGCCTGGTGCAGGAACACGGCGTGGCTTCGTTGACCGTGAGCGCCAATTTCGACGTGGACGACCAATTGCACCGACTGGCGATCGAGTTCAGCCTGACGGCGCTGCAAAGTATCATCGCCGACCTGCTGTACCAACCTTTGCCTGTGCTGGCCGTGAACCTCAATGGCACCGAACAGGCGGAAGCCGCGCCGTACCAGGCGTATTTCAGTTGCCCGGTGAACTTTGATACGTCCAAGGCCAACTGCCTGTCATTCGATGCCCGTTGGCTGGACTTCCCGTTGCCCTGCGCCCATGCCGTTTCCCACCTGGAGATGAAGGCCCGCTGCTCCACTTTGCAATCGCGCCTGGAAAGCCCGCGGGACTTTCTGGCCAATGTGCGTTCGGCCATCTGCGAGCGCTTTGATACGTCCCCCTCGCTGACGAACATTGCCGCATCCATGGCTTGCTCCAGCAAAACCCTGCAGCGCCACCTGCGCGCGGCAGGGACCAGTTTTCATGAGGTGCTGGGGGAGGCACGGTACCAGCGTGCCCAGGAATTACTGGTGCGCCAGGTACCGATTGCGCGCGTGGCGCAGGACCTGGGCTTCAGTGAGCCGGCCGCGTTCAGGCGCGCGTTTCAGCGCTGGAGCGGCTGCACCCCCTCGCAATACCGCTCCCAGGTCCGTCACTGAGCATCCTGTAGCCTCTGCCGCCAGGCTGCCCTGTGCCTCACTGAATATCTCTAGGGTACACAAGGGCCCGCACAGCCTGGCGGCAGCGGCTACAAGTGCGCGTGCTTGTGTCGTGTTTGATCCCTTTTTTTGACCCGATTGCGCCTTTAGCGCGCCGGGCTTAACCCAGACAATCTGCCGCAACTAGCCAGTTTGTATCATCGACTAATGGGGAAGGGCAGCTATGAAAGGATTGGTTCGCAGTTTGGCGGCGGGTGCCGGAGTGATGTACGCAAGCGCAAGCTTCGCACTCGACAGCTTCCAGATCGGCGATGTGCTGGTTGAGCCGAGCATGACCGTGGGCGCGGCGTATCTCTATGACAGGAATCAGGCCTTTGGTGGCCGCACCAGCAGTTCCGGGCTGACAGTGGATCGCACCTCCAGCCGCTTCGAAGGCTTCGTGCTGCCGGGGTTCAAACTCATCGGACCACAAACCAGCATCGGCACCTTCTTTGGCGGCGTGTCGGCGGTAGGGGCGATGACCCGCGGCGGCAGCGACGCCGCCGGGCTGACCCATGACGACCCGGAACGCATCAGCCTGGAGCAGGCCTATGTAGGCTGGAAAAGTGCTGACCTGTTCCCGTCCTTGGGTAAAGACGCGATCACGCTGAGTGCCGGTCGCCAGAATTTCATGATCGACAATGGGTTCCTGATTGGCGACGGTCATCTAGACCAGGGCAAGGATGGCGCTGCCTGGATCGGCCCGCGCACCGCGTTCAGCAACACCCTGATCGCCCAGTTGAACACTGGCAAGGTGCACGCAGATCTGTTTGACCTGCGCGCCAACGAAAACATCGACTACCTGGATTACAAGGAACACCTGCGCCTGCGCGGCGCCAACCTTGAGTGGCGCGACACGTGGGGCACCCTGGGTGCCACTTACTACCATACCCTGGATGTCGACAACGCCGCGCGTAACGGCGTTGATGTGTACGACCTGCGCGCCAAAGGTACGCCATTCAGCGCGGTGCCGCAATTCACGGTGGCGGGCGAATACGTCTGGGAACGCGGTGGCGATGACCACAAGGCGGCCCACGGCTGGTATGCCCAGGGTAACTACGCCTTCACTGACCTGCCGTGGACACCGATCATCAGCTATCGCCGCACCCAGTATTCCGACGACTACGACCCAATGACGTACGGGTACGGCGGCGAGTACGGCACCTGGTACCAGGGTGAGATCGTGGGTGAATACATGCTGTTCAATACCAACCTGGACATCGACATGCTCAAGTTGGCGTTGCAACCGCAAAAAGAGGTGGGGTTGGGCTTGATCGGCTATCACTACCGCCTTGAGAACGCCAACACCAATGGTGTCACCAGCCGCGACTTCGGCAATGAGGTGGACCTGTACGCCAACTGGACGGTCACCCCGACCATCACCGTCAGCGCACTATACGGCATGGCCTTGCCGGGCGATGCAGCGAAGCAGATGTACGGCGACAACAACCGTTCCAGCCTGTTTGAAACCAGTGTCACCTGGAGCTTCTGACATGGCCACTGTTCCCCGGCTTTTTGGCTAACAGGCATCGCCATGGGGCATGACGGCATGCTCTATTCCTTGCCATCGCGGGAACTGATCGCCGACGCCGTGGAATACATGGTCAACGCGCACTGTGCCGATGCGTTGGTGTGCATCTCCAATTGCGACAAGATCACCCCCGGCATGCTGATGGCGGCCATGCGCCTGAATATCCCCACGGTGTTCGTCTCCGGTGGGGCGATGGAAGCGGGCAAGGCCGTGGTCAAGGGCAAACATCAGTCCCTGGACTTGATCGACGCAATGGTCATCGCGGCCGACGACGCCTACAGCGATGAGGAAGTGGCAGCGGTGGAGCGGGCCGCGTGCCCCACCTGTGGGTCCTGCTCGGGCATGTTCACGGCCAACTCGATGAATTGCCTGACCGAGGCCCTGGGGCTGGCGTTGCCGGTTAACGGCACGGTGCTGGCCACTCACGTTGATCGCGAAGGCCTGTTTCGGCAAAGCGGCCGCCTGATCGTCGAGTTGGCCAAGCGTTGGTATGAACAGGACGATGTCGGCGCACTGCCGCGCAACATCGCCAGCCGTGCGGCTTTTTTCAACGCCATGAGCCTGGACATCGCCATGGGCGGTTCGACCAATACCGTATTGCACTTGCTGGCGGCCGCGCGCGAGGGCGGTGTGGATTTCAGCATGGCCGACATCGACCGGCTATCTCGAAAGGTACCCTGGCTGTGCAAGGTGGCGCCGGCCAGCAATGAAGTGCACATCGAAAACGTGCACCGGGCTGGGGGCATCATGGCCATCCTGGGCGAACTGGACCGCGCCGGCTTAATCGACACCGGTGTCCCTGTGGTGTACGCCGCCACGCTGGGGGACGCGCTGGAGCGCTGGGACATCGCGCGCAACCCCGTGGCAGAGGTCAGTACCTTTTACCGCGCCGCGCCAGGCAATGTCCGCACCCAGCGGGCGTTCAGCCAGGCGCAACGTTGGCAAAGTCTCGACACCGACCGGTCAGCGGGTGCAATTCGCTGCGCCGCGCAGGCATTCAGCAAGGACGGTGGCCTGGCAGTGCTGTTTGGCAACTTGGCGCCAGAAGGTTGTATCGTGAAAACCGCCAGTGTGGACCCCTCGATGCTGGTGTTCGAGGGCCGGGCAATAGTGTTCGAAAGTCAGGAAGCCGCCGTGGCCGGGATCCTGGGTGACCAGGTTGCACCGGGCGATGTGGTGGTGGTCCGCTATGAGGGACCCAAAGGCGGGCCGGGCATGCAAGAGATGCTGTATCCCACCAGCTACCTCAAATCGAAGGCGCTGGCCAAGCGCTGCGCCTTGTTGACCGATGGCAGGTTCTCCGGCGGCAGCTCCGGGCTGTCCATAGGCCACGTCTCGCCTGAAGCCGCGGAGGGTGGGCTGATCGGGTTGGTAGCATCGGGGGATTTGATCAGGATCGACATTCCTGGTCGCTGCATTGAACTTTTGGTAGATGAGCTGACGTTAAGGGCGCGTTATCAGGCAATGGTCAGAAAGGGGGAACGTGCCTGGCTGCCGGAGGCGCGCGAACGAACGGTGTCGCCAGCGCTTCAGGCATATGCGGCGCTTACGTCGAATGCAGCGCGCGGCGCGGTGCGTGACGTGGCGCAACTGCAGCGGCGTCCTCTGTAACCGCTGTCGCCAGGCTGCGCGGGCCTGAGGGTGTGCTGAGGGCTGCAGCGTGAACACGGGCCAGCACAGGTTGCGGTATCGGCTTGCGTGATGTGTGTGGCGGTGGGGCCGTCCAGCGGTGTGGAATCAGCACTGTGGGTGTGCTCTCAACACACTCAACATGGCTTTTTCCAGCACCGTGCATGTCACCCGATAGGCGACTGGAGCGGGATTCCCCTGTGGGCAAGGAGAGGACATGAGCATCAATCAACTGCCCAGACATACCACCTACCAACCCCGGCTGGAGCTGTTCAACATGCCCACGGCGCACATAGCGGCGCGCAACTGGCGCAATCGCGCGAAGAGATCTGCCTCGACATGGCGACGATGACCATGAGTTGGGCATTCGCCGGCGTGCTGGACCGTCCGGGGCTTGATCTGGCAACCCGCTAGCTGACCATCATCGCCAGCTGTGTCATGACAGATCCAGGGCTTCGAGGCCCAGGCGGCGCATGCTGGCGTCGAACGCTCGCAAAGGTTTTGACCATGTCGGAGGGCATTACTCCTAAACTCGCAACTAAGGCTAGGGGCATGGGGCGCAGTGCGCTTGCTTTGGCCCGCTTTCTGAATGCCTGCGGTTTGAGGCCCGCTAAGCGCGATTTTCATACAGTCCAACCAAGGGGTGGCATCAGTGACTATAGTTATGCCTTATTAGTCTTATGTCGCCCTGAGCTATCCATGTAACTTCTCTGCCTAGCGTTGTTGGGTTAAATCTGAGCTTAAAAGCTTTGTCTTAAATGTCTGCCAGGAAGGAAGTTGGGAGAGTATGGCAAGGAATCTGATTAATGAAGCTTCATCGCTTCCACATGCTTGGCGATCGCGTATTCTAGGCACTACGAGAGGGGCCAATCTTAAAATAATCCGGATGGATGTGAATGGTATTCCCTATGAAACCCATAATGGATTTGATGAGGCCCTGCTCCTCATCGACGGGCAGATGATTCTTGAAATCGAAGGCGAGACGATAGCCATGCGCGCGGGGGATTTTCAGGTGGTTCCTGCCGGTAAACGGCACAGGGTACTCAAAGGAAGCTACGGGACGCTTTTCTTGGTCGATGCACAATGATCTTTAACAATGATGCCGGGATTCTGAAGGTGCGCTCGCTGGCCGAGTTCGTCGACAAAGATGTCTACTACGCGCACCGGATTGATATCCGTGACGTAATCGTCGAGGCTTTCGGGAAGCAAGGTGCTTTTGGCCTCGATGTTCACCTTGAATAAAGCGCTTCATGGGGGATCCCTGCGATAAAATCATCGGAAATCATAGCAACGGTTCGCGGAGGTGTTTTTATACACCCTGGGCCGATAGCTGACACTCTAGCTGTCTCAGGTGCTGTTCCGGAATTAGGCCAGCTGTCGTAGGCCCAAACCCAGAATCAGGCCGCCGCACAGGCGGTCAATCATTTTCCGCGCTTTCTGATACGCCGAAGCGATCCTTGACTGCGATAATGCTAGCGCAACCAGCCCATACCAAGTAACTGAAACGATCACTACGACGGTTAACATTGAAGTAAAGGTGATGGCCGAGACGTGAGCGAGAGCGGCTGCTGAAAAGACGGCTGCGTAAAAGGCTATGGATTTCGGATTACCGATGTTAGTGACGACCCCCTGCCAGAAGGCATTTCGCAGGCTGCGAACCGAGTTCTCGTCTGCCTGTAAGTCGCGATGCTTGCCTGCGTTCAGGATAAGGCGTACGCCAAACCACATCAGATACGCTGCACCCAGTATCTTCACGATCAGCACCGCCCAAGGGAAGGCAGCAAATATAAGCCCTAAGCCCGTAATCGCGCAGCCCGACCAGAGCAGGTTCACGACCACTATGCCTGCGACTAATGCCAGCGCCTCAGACCGTGTCGCGGCAACTGCCTTGTGAACAACGGCGATGAAGTTAGGCCCCGGAATGACCACCCCCGCCAGGTAAACCCAGAAAACGGTGAGTACCGCAGTACTGTCGAGCATTTCGATCCCTCGTCGCCCCTATCGTGCCTCGATGGCTGGTTGAAGATTTGCTTACGCCGGTTGTCGTGAAAGCAATGATGCTATCGGGTAGAGGCGAGGGCAGCCAGGCACAGATTCTATCTTTAATTCCCATACAGTGGCCACTGTGCCCAGTAGCACCCAGCCTGTTTGGGTCGTCAGGCTCGCTACAGCAGCCAGGAACGCCTCACTGGTATCAGTCCGCGTTCGAGCCATTGCGGATGGCCAGCCGCAGCACTGTAGCCGCTGACCCAGGCTGCGCTGGCCCTCGACCACACTGCAGATGTTTTTTTGGCGTACTCAGGGCCAGCGCAGCCTCGCGGCAGCGGCTACAGTGCGTGGCCGAGTCCTAGCCGTCGGGGGGGAACGGCAGCTTCGATTGGATCACCGCAAGGCTCCGCCAACCTGGCGAATCGTGAATTACCGTCTCGATGCAAGCTGGGAGGGGCTGAGCCCTGTCCAGTGCTTGAAGGCTCGACTGAACGAACGCGCTTCGGAAAATCCCAGGCGCTGCGCCGCTGCTTCGACACTGAGGTGCTGGCGCTCAAGCAATTCGATGGCATGGTCTTTTCGCGACTCATCGAGCAGCTGCTGGAAGCTGCTGCCTTCCTGTTGTAGATAGCGATGCAAAGTCTGCGGTGAGACGCACAGATGCGCGGCTACGTCGGCTAGCCTGGGTACCCCTGCCTGGCGCTCGAACGTCTGATTGAATAATCCACGAACTCTGTACGTCCATGAGTCGTGGCCATCAGGCCAACCCAGTATGCCCTGACCGATGATTCGCTCGACATTCGCGTGCCATTCGCCACGTGTTCTCACAATGGAGGCCGTCCAGTAATGGGCACTCAGCACCAGCGCATTATGACTGTGGCCGTCGCTCCAGCTGGGGCGGATGTAGCTGAGTAGGCGGTCACAGGTGGGGGCTTCCGAGCACGTGGAATATAACTCCTTGAGTGCGATCCTTCGGCCGATGACCCAGCTGAATAGATTATGCAAATACAACAACCAGTAGTCGCCAAGAAAACCCAGCGGATCTCGGTGGCCGTCGGTGACCTCTAACGCAATTTCCAGTGTATCGCCGTGTAGCGTGTAACTCAGGCGCAAGTCGTCAGTGACGATCCTCATGAAGTTGCAGGCCTGCTCCAGCGCGGCCCCCAGCGTGGCACACCCCAAGATCAAATCAACCATCATGGCGCAGGTGCCGTGGCGAGCAGGGCGCGAGGTGAGCCCGAAAAATTCATCGTCCAGCGTTTGGGACGTGGCTCTCAGCAGGCGTGCGAACTGATGGGCATCCATGGGGGCGCCAGCCCTTCCCACCTGCGCCAGGGTGCGCACCTTGGCATCATCCCCCAGGTCGCGACGTACCCCGGCCAGCAATTGATGGGCTGCATGGCGGTAGTCCCTGAGTGGGGCTAAGCACAGCTTCTTACCGTCAGGCATGGTCGGCGCCGAAAATTAGTGAGCTAAAAAGTGGTTTTATGTCCTTCATGCCCTGTTCCCACTTGGGGATAGTCGATATCGACGCTGGCGAAGCAAAGCATCGCCAGCAGCCGTACTTAAACAACAAGAGAATAACGCATGAACACCGAGCTCAGTAGTCAGCACCTTGAGTTTCGCGATCGGGTGCGCGCATACATGACCGAGCAGATGATGACGGCCGACTTCGAGGCCGAGCTCCAACAGCCCAGCCTCGCCCACGGCGGTGGGCCCGTGTACTGGCGCAAGCTCAGGCAGCTGGGCGACGATGGCTGGATAAAACTGTCGTGGCCCAGAGACCTGGGCGGTGAGGGGGCCGATCCTGTCGAGCAGTACTTGCTGGTCGAAGAAGCCAAGCGCGCGGGGTTTCCCTGGCCAGCACTTTCGGCCAACTCGATTGGACCCATGGTCGCCCGCCACGCCCGGGGCGCGTTCAGGGACAAGGTGGTGACCGAGATTCTGGAGGGCTCGGCCTATCTGGCCATCGGTTATTCGGAGCCTCAAGCCGGGAGTGATTTGGCAAGTCTGCGTACTCGCGCTGTACGTGATGGCGATGACTGGGTGATCAACGGCCAGAAAATCTGGACCAGTTGTGCTCAGTTCAGTCAGTACATCTGGCTGGCGGCGCGCACCGACCCGGATTTGTCCAAGCGTCACAAGGGCATAACCCTCTTCCTTGTTCCCACTGACACCCCCGGCTTTTCCTGTACCGTCATCCACACCATGGGTGTGGACACCAGCGCGACGTATTACCAGGACGTGCGGATACCTGACGCTTATCGCGTTGGCGAGATAAACGGTGGCTGGCCGTTGATGACCGCGCAGTTGAATCTGGAACGCCTCTCCCTGGTCAACTATGGCTACGTGACCTTGCTTTATGATCAGACTCTCACCCTTCTGCGCAGCCACCCCGACTTCATGCACTTGCTTGAACAACCCTGGGTGCAACGCAATCTCGCGTTGGCCAGGGCCAGGCTCGAGGGGCTGAAGATGCTTTGCCGCAAAGCCTTGTGGGTCATGAGCAATGGCGGCAGCGGAATGGTCGAAGCCTCTGTGACCAAAGTATATGGCTCGCAACTTTACGTGGAACTGGGCCGGCTCATGATCGAGATTCTCGGGCCCCAGGCCTTGTTGCGCGAAGGCGCGGATGTGCTTGCCAATGGCTTGATCGAAAAGTGGTACCGCAAAGGAAGCGTGCAGACCTTTGGCGGCGGTGCCAACGAAATTCAACGTAACATCATTGCGCATGCCGCACTGGAACTACCTCGTTAGGAGCTGGCCATGGATTTTTCCCTTACAAGTACCCAGCAGGAACTGGCTGAGCTGGCGTCGAAGATATTTACCCACGAGTGTGATCAGACTCGTCTGCGGGCACTTGACAACAGCGGCTACCACGACTTCCCACTGTGGCAGACCCTGGCGCAGGCAGGGTTGTTGGGCATCGGCCTGGAGGAGCGGTATCAAGGTCTCGGCGAAGGGTTTGAGACAGTGTGCGTATTGCTCGAACATGCGGCGCGAGCGGCAGCTCCGGTGCCGTTGCTGGAAGCCTTGATAGGCGGGGCGATGCCAATCCAGACGCTGGGCACGGCTGACTGCCTGATGGCGCCATTGACAGCATTGGCGCGAGGGGAGGGCATAGTTACCCAGGCGCTTGCCGAACCTGGCCAACCCGACCCCCTCGCAGCAAAGGCAACTGCCACCCGGTCAGGTGAGCACTGGAGCGTGACGGGGCAAAAGTCGCGGGTGGCATTGGCCGACCAGCCCGGTATCTGTTGGACCTTGGCGCGTTACCAGGAGGGAGTGGGTGTGTTCGCCTTTGACCTCAAGGCGCCTGGCATTGATCTGCAGCGCCACACCGGCACTTCAGGTGAATACGTATTCAATCTCGCGCTTGACGGCGTGTCGGCCACTTTGCTGGTTACGGCAGCGCAGACAGCTGAGTTTGTCCGCCAGGCCCAGTTGTACCAGCGGGCGGCCGCAGTCGCCATGGCGTGTGGCGTCTGTGCAGAAATGACCCGCATGGGCGCCATGTACAGCCGGGAGCGGCAGCAGTTTGGCAAGCCAATCGGCAGTTTTCAGGCCGTGGCGCACGCTTTGGCCGATTGTCACATCGATACCGAATGCTTGCGCAGCCTCAAGGAACAGGCCGTGAGCCTGGTCGATACCGAGCCGCAAGGCAGCCAGACTGAAGAGGCCGTCCTGTGCGCCGCTATATTTGCCTGCGAGGCGCTCCATCGGGTCAGCCATGCCGTGCAGCAGGTTCACGGAGGTACAGGAGTAGATCGTGACTATCCGCTTTTCCGCTATTGCCTGCTGGCGAAAAAGTTGGAAATGTTGTTGGGAGGCCAGGCAGCGCTACTCGCCCGATTAGGTTCAACGTTGGCGGCATAGCCTGCTCGCCGCGGCGTGAGCCGCGGCGCCACCGGCGTCATGCCTTGTGAATCCAGCTGCGGTCAAGCTCGGCGATCGACGCGCAGCCGATCTGGGCCAATGTGCGACGGATGTCCCGGGTAAACAGCGCCATGACCTTTTCGCCGCCCGAAGGGCCAGCGGCCGCGCAGCCATACAAGAAACTGCGGCCGCTGAAGACGAAGTCGGCACCCAGTGCCAGAGCCTTTATTACATCTTCTCCGCTGCGTACGCCACTATCAAACAGTACTTTGGCGCATCCACCCATTTCGCTCACAATGTCTTCCAGGCAGTCCAAGGCCGCCGGCGCAGATTCAAGCTGACGTCCCCCGTGATTGGATACCCAGATGCCATCGGCACCACATTCGACACACTGCCGAGCATCTTCAGGGGTCAAAATACCCTTGACTACCAGATAGCCGGGCCACACGCAACGCAGATCCTGCAGGTCGTTCCAGCAAAGATCCTGTTTGGTTTGCCGCGCCAGGGCCTGCAGCACGGGATTGCCACTGCCGCTGCCGATCAACGGGCTCAGGTTTTCAAAGCTTGGCGCAGCATGTCTCAGCCACTGCCATAACCAGCGAGGCCGGCTAAGCGCCGATCCGGCCGCCCCCAGGCTCAGGCGAAAGGTTGCAACGCCAAAACCGTTGCGGGCATCGCGGTTGCGGTTAGGGGCACTCGACAGATCTGCCGTGACAACCAGCAC
Organism: Pseudomonas sp. JC1203; assembly: GCF_056175065.1. Classification (NCBI taxonomy): domain Bacteria; kingdom Pseudomonadati; phylum Pseudomonadota; class Gammaproteobacteria; order Pseudomonadales; family Pseudomonadaceae; genus Pseudomonas; species Pseudomonas sp. JC1203. Next base: position 96,530 of record NZ_JBWCAM010000011.1, on the reverse strand, counting down.
CTTTACCCCGGCATCCCAGGCTCTCTTCAACAATGACTGGTTCAGCACGCTGTCATTGCGCGCGTAGAGTTGGAACCAGGTCATCGAAGGGGCGAGATCAGCCAGTTTGTCGACGCTCAAGTTCGCCAATGTACTGTTCACCACGGGGATTGCGTAGCGATCGGCCAGCTGCCCCAAGACCTGATCGGTCCCCGGCCAGATGAGATGGTTCATCCCGGTGGGTGCTATCCCGATGGGCCAAGCGTACGTTTGATCAAACAACGTGGTCTGCGTGTTGACCTTGCCTGCATCCAGGCCCCTGAGGTAGCGGGGCTTGAGCAGTACTCGATCAAAGGCGTGGATGTTGCGCTGTACGCCTGCATCTTCTCCGGCACCGCTGTCCAGGTAATCAAAGGCAAACCCGGGGATCCTGCGGTGAGCCAAGTGCGCAAGGTCAGCGATGGTGCAGGCTCGGGCCAGGGTCATTCGGCTCATTTCACGCCACCGGGCTCATACCGCCATCCACATTGATAGCGCTACCGGTAATAAACGACCCTGCCTCGCTCGCCAGAAAGCACGCCAGGTCAGCAAACTCTTGAGCCGACCCTGCACGTTGCAGTGGAATACCCAGGCTGATGGCTTTTTCCCGCAGATAGTCTTCGTAGCTCTGGTGACCGCCGTTGGCCGCATAGCCCCGCCGGAACTGATCGCTTTCAATGATACCGATGGCCAGTGCGTTGACTAGTACGTTGAAGGGGGCACATTCACTTGCAAGCGCCTTGGTCAAGGCCATGACTGCCGCCCGACTGACACTGGTGGGCGCGGTGTTGGCTCGCGGCGCTTTGGCAAACACGTTGATACTGTTGAGGATGCGCCCCCAACGTCGTTGCTTCATGCCAGGGAGCGCCAGCCTGGAGAAGCGGACAACCGAAAAAAACTTCAGGTCAAGGTCATGCTGCCATTGTGCATCGGACAAGGACTCGAACGCTCCGTGGGCGTGTTCCCCAGCGTTGTTGATCAGGATGTCGATTTTCTTGAAGTGGTCCTGGACCTGGGCGAAGGCTTGATCGATTTGCGTCGCCTGGGTGACATCGCAGGTCACGCCAAAGGCCGCACCCCGGGCGTGGCTGTTGAGTTGTTCAACTGCACTGGCCAGTTGTATCGGATCGCGAGCCACTATCGCGACCTGCGCGCCACTGCGCACCAGGCGTTCCGCTGTAGCGAAGCCCAGGCCTTTGCTGCCACCGGTGATCAGCGCAATACGGCCATTCATATCAATGTGCATGGTTAAGCTCTCCAGGGCCAGACGCGATGTTCAACACTCGACCGGGATTGAGGATGTTCAGGGGATCCAGGCTGTGCTTGAGCAGGTGCATCAGCGACAATTCCTGCGGAGTACGTGAATAATGCAGGTGCTCAACTTTGTTTTGGCCTACCCCATGTTCGGCAGCCATGGAACCGCCTACAACGCAGAGCGGTGGGTACAGCACGGCGCATAGCTGTTCGTAGGTCTGGGGTGGCATGGCCTTATCAAACCGCACGAACACATGCAGGTTGCCATCGGCGATGTGGCCAAATACCACCAACTCGGCATTCGCCCAGTGCTGATCGAGGGATTGCTGGATCGTTGTCAGGTAATCCGCCATGGCCGAAGGTGCAAGGCTGATGTCAAACACGTGCCAACTGGGTGCTTTCATGATCCACAAGACGCGTTCACGCACTTGCCACAGTGCCTCCCGCTGGGCTTGAGAGCTGGCGATGACTGCGTCATGAATCCATTCGTGGGTCAACGCCTGCTGCAGCACCGCCTCAAACAGCTCGCTATCCTGGCCCACCGAAAAGCCTTGGGTCTCCACGAGGACATACAGCGGATAGTCCGCAGACAGCGGCGCCGTATCCAGCGCTACCGCCCCTCGGTAGAAGGATTGCCACATGACTTCAAAAGCGCTGAGGTGCTCGGCGAAGTGCTTTTGGCAGTGCATCAGCAACGCGATCACTTGGTCGAAATCTGTTAACGCCAGCAGCGCCGTGTTGTGGCTGCTGGGTAGCGGACGCAGGCGCACGACGGCCCGGGTGACGATGCCCAGGGTTCCCTCGCTGCCAATGAACAGTTGCTTGAGATCATAGCCCGCGTTGTTCTTGAGCATGCGGTTGAGGGATGACACGACCGTGCCGTCAGCGAGCACTGCCTCCAGCCCCAGGACCTGGTCACGGGTCATGCCGTAGCGCAGCACCTGGCTTCCCCCGGCATTGGTGGCGATATTGCCCCCCAGGGTTGCCGAGCCACGACCGCCATAATCGACGCCGTATCCCAGGCCATAGGGCGCCAGCGTTTCATGGAGCGCTTGCAGTATGCAGCCAGCCTGCACTACCGCGAGGCTGGCGTGGGGATCAATTTGCTCCACAGCATTCATGCGTTCAGTGGAAATCGCGACTTCATTGGGATGGCTGAAGCCACCGCCGCCGCTTAGCCCGCCCAGCACCGTGACCGGTTGGCCAGCAGCGTGACAGCGCTTGAGAATGGCGCTGACCTGCTCGGTACTGGACGGGCGGAGCAGGCAGCGCACCTGTAGGGCCTGGCCTGGTCGGCTGGGCGCGACGCTGCGTTGTGCTGCCTGTTCGGCATCGAGGATGGCCGACGGTTCCAGTAGGTCCGCGAAATCACTGGCAGTGAGCACCTTCATCAGACTTCCTCCGGGAGGGTCAGCAACGGTGAGTCTGCAGCGTGCAGGTGACCCTTGCGTAGGCAGAAACGCGGGTGTAGCAGACGCTCGGTGATGACCTGGTCGTTGGCGGTATCGGTCAGGCGCCAACGCCCCCGCCAGTCATGCAGCACGGTGACATCGGCTGTGGCGCCGATGGCCAATGTTCCAACACCGTCGGTTTCTCGCAGAAAAATCCGTGCGGGGTTGCAGGTGGCCATGGGGACGATTTGCTCCAACGGCACGCCAAAGGCCATCAGCAGGTTCATGCCGGCCACTACGCCTGGAAAACCATTGAACCGCCCACGCCCGCCGGTGTTGATGTACGGGGCGGTCACCCGGGTGTTGTAGGCATGAATATCAGCGCCCAAGGTGTGTGGCAGGAACTGCTGCTCCACTCCATGGCGGAGCAGTTGAAAGTTGGTGGCCGCGCCATAGCCCAGGTCGATGTGGATCCCGCTGGCAATTGCATCGCGTACTAGTGACCGTACCGTGCCGTCAGCCTCGAAAAAACCGCCCAAGCGGTCGGTGTAGGCGTGGGCAAAGACGTCGCCTGCGCGCATGAAGGGCAAAATGGTTTCCAATACTCGGTGCGGCGCAAACTGGACGTGGATCTCCGGAGGCAAGCGCCAAAGCTCGCCCATGTGCACGTACAAAGGCACGTTGGCCTGGTCGGCGATACTTCGCACTTTGCAGATCGATGCGTCGCCGAACTTCAACAGGCTGGCCTGTTCGGCCCAGAATTTCATACCCTTGACAGTTTGTGGATGGCTTTCAAAGGCCTCCAGGCTGGCCTCCTCGTCAATGGTGCCCGGGGTAAACTGGTCAGGGTAGGAAAAACCACCGACGCCACCTGCTGCATAGGGCGCCAGAAAGGCGTGCACCCGGTTGGCCTTGGGCTTCACTACATACTCCAGGAAACCTGGCAAGGTCGCGGCACTCACCCCCCCTTGCTCGACCAGTGTAGTCACCCCCGACTGCACGCCGACCCAATCGGCATCCATACCTAGAACGCCGGTAATGTAGCGAAAAACATGGGCATGGGGATCAATGAGACCAGGCAGCACCAACTGGTCACGCACGTCCAGCACCGTCGCTTTGCCAGGCTCTATTTCAGCAGCGATGGCGGCAATGCGCCCGTTCTTGATGGCGAGGTCGAAAGGGCCATCAAGTTGGCTGGCAGGATCAATCACTCTGCCGCCTTTGAGTACCAGGTCGTAATCGGCATGCATGGGCGTACCTCTTCAGTTGTAGTTGTTGTCTGTTTCGGCTATTCATATTATTCATCTAACGGATTCTTACCTATCCGAGAATCCGTAAACGCGCAGCTTCATACAACGTTGATTTCCAATGTATTTTCCTCGGCGTTTGCGGATTGCTCCGGATTCGCTCAGGCATTGACGCAATGGAAGGGCACGGACATGCGGTACGTATTAACCCGCTTCACCCCTTCGGGCGATCCCGTCCCGGAAGGTATCCCCTTAGCCGATGCCGGGCAGGCGCTCGAACAATTTGGGCAATTGCGCAAACTGCCGCGGCAGGCGCGCTCCGAAGCACTGGTCGATGCCCTCAAACAGGCCGCGCGCAACTTGCTTGAAAGGGAAGGCCGCTCGGCCTTGACGTTGACGCGCTTGTCGGAATACGCGGGGGTTGGCGCCAGTTCGATCTATGAGTACTTCCCGAGCATGGACAGCCTGGTGGACGTGCTTTTCATCGACTATTGCGTTGAAGCTGGCAAGCGCATGCAGGCGGACATGCAAGCGTTACCCGTGGAAGCCGGGCTGTTCGAGGGAATTCGCTTGATCACCCGCCAGGCGCTGGCACTGCGCCGGCGCCTGCATGCCATCGACCCGGACACCAATGGCCGACAGGTACGCTATTACGAGGCCCTGCGCCTACTGCCCGCCGACATCCCCTACCAGCCGCCGGTCGATGGCGCAGCGCGCTTGTTGTTCAAGAGGTTCTGCGGGCCTATCGAAGGCGGTGCTGCGCAGAAGCGCCTGTACCTGTTCTGTCGCACCCTGCACTTGGTGGTGCGCACAATCGCCATTGAGCGTCCGCAGTACCTGGCCGACGACGACACCTTGATGACCATCGCGTCCATGCTGCACAACCTCTTTCTCCAGGGTGACAAGCCTGATGAGGCTATTGAGGGCCCAGTAAAACCGTGGTAATAATGGTAAAGGTATAAATCATACATACAATAATTATAGCGATATGATCGCGACACCCAGGAGATTGGGCCATGACTGATGCAGGACTGCCTGGAGCCAACACGGCTCACGGCCATTTCGATGTCATCGTGGTAGGGGCCGGTTTCGCCGGGCTTTACCTGATTCACCGTTTGCGCGAGCAGGGCCTGAGCGTTCGAGCCTTTGAGGCTGGCCACGACGTGGGAGGGACGTGGTTCTGGAACCGCTACCCTGGTGCCCGGTGTGACGTGGAAAGCGTGATTTATTCCTACTCTTTCTCCAAGGAATTGCAGGAGGAATGGCGATGGTCCGAACGCTACGCTACCCAAGGCGAAATTCTGGCTTACATCCAGCACGTGGCCGACCGTTTCGATCTGCGCCGTGATATTCAGTTCAACACTCGGGTGACTGAGGCGCATTTCCAGGAGGCCCAGGAGCGTTGGAGCGTGACGACCCAGGCAGGTCAACAGTTCAGCGCACGGTTCGTGATCATGGCCACTGGTTCGCTGACGGTGCCCAAACCCGTGGACATTCTCGGCCTGGATAACTTCAAGGGCACCTGGTACCACAGCACTCAATGGCCTGTCGACGGCGTGGACTTCACCGGCAAGCGCGTAGGGCTGGTGGGCACGGCCTCCACGGGGGTGCAGATGGCGCCCTTGATTGCCCAACAAGCCGCGCACCTCACGGTTTTCCAACGCACCGCCAACTTTGTCCTGCCTGCTGGCAACCGTCCGCTGACGGATGAAGAGCACGAGCGCTACCAGGCCCTCTACCCGCAGATTCGTGAACGTACTCGGTATTCAAACGGTGGATCTCATTACCAGTTCAACGACAAGTCCGCCCTGGTTGCCACGCCCGAGGAGCGGCAGGCTATCTATGAGGAGAACTACCGCATCAATGGCCTGGCCTTCCTGGGCTCGTTCAACGATCTGCTGGTCAATGAAGAGGCCAATGCGACGGCCGCGGACTTCGTGCGCAGCAAGATTCGCAGCATCGTCAAAGACCCGCAGGTGGCCGAAGCACTATGCCCCAACGACCACCCGCTGGGCGCCAAGCGCCTTTGCATTGGCAGCCAGTATCTGGAGACCTTCAACCGCGACAACGTCAGCCTGGTGAACCTCAAGCACACGCCTATCGAGCGCATCACGGAAGGCGGCGTGCAGACCTCCGATCAGGAAATTCCGCTGGACGTACTGGTGTTCGCCACTGGCTTCGATGCAATTACCGGTGCGCTCTCGCGCATTCATGTGACCGGCCGCGGCGGCCGGGCGCTTAAAGAAAAATGGCGTGATGGGCCGCGTTGCTACCTTGGCCTTGCCACCGCCGGTTACCCCAACCTGTTCGTTATGACCGGCCCCCAGAGCCCCGGCGCCCTGGCCAACGTGGTGGTGGGGATCGAACAGCATGTTGACTGGATCATGGACTGCCTGGGGTATCTGCAAGCTCAGGGCAAGACGCTGATTGAAGCGACGGTGGCTGCCGAAGACGCCTGGGTAGAAAAAGTCGCGGCGCTGGCGCAGTTGACCCTGCACCGCAAGGCCACCTCGTGGTACTCGGGTGCCAACGTGCCCGGCAAACCGCGGGTATTCATGCCGTTCGTGGGGGGCTTCGGTAATTACCGGCGCTTCTGTGACGCGGTGGCGGCCAATGGGTATGAGGGGTTCACCTTGACGGGGGCATTGATCCCAACGGCCGCTGCTCAGGAGGTGGGAGCATGAGCGGGACCATTCTAATCACTGGTGCCGCCAATGGTATCGGCAAAGCCACGGCCGCTATGGCTCAGGCTCGCGGCTGGCGGGTGTTACGTGCCGACCTGCATGAAGGCGACGTCGTGGCCGACCTGTCGACTGCGCAGGGGCGAGCATCCCTGGTCGATCAGGTAAACGCCTTGGCTTGCGAAGGCCTGGATGCAGTTATTACCTGCGCCGGCATGCTGCTTTCCAATACCACCAGCGCCGGCCTCAATTATTTTGGTTCAGTGGACATCCTTGAGGGATTGCAGCCGCTACTGCTCAAGTCAAAGGCACCAAGGGTAGTGCTGGTGTCTTCACGCATGGCGTATTCGGGTGGTGATGACCGCGCTTTGGTCGACTTCTACCTGGCAGGCAATGAAGTCGCGGCGCTGCAACGGGCGGAGGACCTGATGGCCAGGGCCGCAGCGCAGAGCGAAAGTCGCCTGGTCAACCAGCGCACGCCTGTGGGCATTTATGCCAGTAGCAAAGTTGCCCTGATCCGCTGGGCGCGCCGCGCCGTCGTCAGTCCGCGTTGGGGTGGCAGCGGCATCATCGTCAATGTGGTGGCGCCTGGCTATATCGAAACCGAGGCAGGACTAGCACTCAAGGACCACCCCGTGCGTGCCCAAGTGGTGCGTGATATGCATCCGCAGGTGCTTGGGCGCTACGGCAAGCCTGAGGAAGTGTCCGAACTGATGTTATGGCTCTCCAGCCCAGCCAATAGCCTGATGGTCGGGCAGTTTCTGAGCATTGATGGTGGCACCGAAGTATTGGAACGGGGAGAAGAGCATTGGTAGACCATCAATGTGGCGAGACCTGTAGGTCATCGCAGTGTAAAGGCACGACCGCTCGTAGCATGCACGCCGCAATCTTGCACGGGCGCCATCACATTACAGTCCAGAAGATTGATGTCCCCACGCCCGGACCGGGCGAAATACTCCTCAAGGTGGAGCGTGCAGGTATCTGCGGCAGCGATTTGCACGTCGTTCAGACGGATAAGGCCCAGGCTGCGGTTTTAGGCCATGAGTTCGCCGGAACTGTCGCCGAGCTAGGGGCCGGCGTTGAGCGCTTCAGTTTGCATGACGGTGTCTGCAGTTTGCCCCTGATGGGCTGCGGGCGCTGCCTGCAGTGCTTGGGGGGCGATCCAGCGCATTGCCCTGGCACCCGAATGATTGGCTTGAACATGCCGGCCAATGGCGCATTCGCCGAGTATGTGCTGGTTGGCGAGAAAGAAACCTTCCTCCTGCCAGCCGGAGTTGATTCAGCCCTAGGCGCTTTGGTCGAACCGTTGGCCGTGGGGCTGAAAATGGTCGAGGTCGCGGCCTGGAAACCAGGCGAAAGCTTGGTGGTACTGGGTGCAGGACCGGTTGGCTTGGCCGTGGTGGTGTGGGCGCGCGCGTTGGGCATCGGTGACATTGTGGTCAGTGATCCAGTGCAGGAGCGTCGTGACCTAGCTCTCACATTGGGCGCCACGGCCGTGTGTGACCCATTGACGGACGATCTGGCATCGTTTTGTTCGCGCGAACTGGGCGGGGCGCCCGAGTTGGTGATTGAATGCATCGGTCGCCCTGGTAGCCTAGATCTGGCCACCGCATTGACCCGGCGCGGCGGGCGGGTGGTGATTGGCGGCTTGCACATGCATGAGGAGTCCACTCGACGGATCATTCCGTTTCTCAAGGAATTGCGTATCCTCTATTGCATGATGTACGAAGCCCGGCACTTTAGTTACACCCTGAAGATGCTCGCCCAGGGGCGCATCAATCCTCGGCCCATGATTACCCATGAAATCAGTCTGGGTGAGTTGCCCGCGACTATGGCCGCGCTGGCCCAGCCCAATGCTTTCGGCAAGATTCTAGTGTCGCCAGGGCGCGTGCGAGGATAGAGAGGCCTTTACGGTAGTTCTGCCCTCCAATTGGCCGGTAGGGCTGACAGCGTGGATATAGGATAGGTTGCTGAGCATGGCTGACATCGGCCAGTCATCATGTGATGACTGGCCGGCCGCGAGATGACTGTTGGGTTCAAAACCTACTTAGCGGTTTTTCCACACGGGTTTGCGCTTTTGTGCGAATGCAATGGCGCCTTCGAACCTGTCTTCGCTGTTGACCACCCGGTCGATTGCCTTGAACGGCACACGCACCGAGTCCAGCTCACTGGCGTAGCGGGACTGCTCATTGAGCAGCTGTTTGGACAGGCGGATCGAGTTGGGGGAGCATTCCAACAGCTCCTCGGCAAGTGCTCGCGCACCCTCCAGTGCCTTGCCCGCGGCGGTCAGACGGTTCACGAAACCCAGCTGGCGAGCTTCTTCAGCCCCCACACGACGGCCCGTGAGGATCATCTCCATGGCTTGTTTGTAGGGAATCTGTCGGGTCAGCCGCTGCAAGCCTCCGGCACCTGCCAGCAACCCCACGCGCACTTCGCTCAAGGCAAACTGCGCCTGACTGTCGGCTACCACCAGGTCACTGGCCAGGGCTATCTCGAAGCCGCCGCCCATGGCATAGCCATTGACCGCGCAAATTACCGGCTTTTCGCGGTTAAGGCGGGCGGTCAAGCCACCAAAACCATTGCGTGGCATCCACATTCGGCGCCCGGTAGAGGCGGCCTTGAGGTCATTGCCGGTGCAGAAGGCTTTGTCACCAGAACCGCTGATGATCGCTACCCAGAGCGTGCTGTCGGCCTCGAAGGCGCTGAAGATCTGGTCCAACTCGTCATTGGCTTCAGGAATCAACGCATTGTTGACCTCCGGCCGATTGATCTGAATTTCCAGGACGGCACCGCGACGTTCGACCTTCACGTAGGTGTAGTGCGGTTGTAGGGTCAAAGGCGTCTTGGGGACGTGCTCATCGAGGGCCAGTTGGCTGATCGCAAAGCGGTTGACACCCTGCCAATGGCGCAGGGTCACGGGAAGGTCGAAACCGTCCTGCTCAACAAAGGCGCGAACCGTCAATTCATCCCCTGGGGCACTGTTGGCCACGAAGCGCTCGCCGGTAGTGTCGAGGCGGCCGATCACTATCACCTCTCGGGGCCCGGACTTGTCGTGGAGCACGGTGTAGCTTTCCACGTGGCCCCAGCCGTGTGGATCGAGGGTGAAGGCGGGCGCGGGCAGTGCATTGACCCGCGCCTGGAGGGTGCTGCTGTCGCAGGCATGCCAGGCTTTAGGCTTCGTGGAGTAGACGCCCACGGCATGGGTGGACAGAAAACCGCCGTTGGCCCCCAGCAGTCCAAACGAACCCGGGTCGGCGCGTAACCGATGCACTAGCTCCACAAGCGCGTGGCTGGAGTAGTTGTTGCCGGGCCCGCCAAAGTACGGCAGGCCTCCAGTAACGGTCAGTCCACGCGGATCATCAGCTTCGATGCCCAATGCATCGAGGGCACTGAACACCGCGATAGGGAAGCAGCTATAAATATCTAAGTAGCAAATCTGTTCAATGCTGACGTTGGCTTCCTGCAGCGCCTGCTCATAGGCCAGTGCCATTGCGGTAGAGGCGCCCAGGTCCTGGCGTTCCAGTACCTGACGTTCGTCCAGCGCGCTGTAGCCATGTAGGTACACCCACTTATTCTCGCTCACGCCGAGCGCCCGAGCCTGGCCCACCGTGGTCAGCACCAAGGCGGCGCCTAGGTTGACCTGGTCGCGTGCTACCACCGCAATGGGGTGCGGGTCGGCGATCATGCGGTTATCCGGGCCCGGGGTAGCAATGCTTGTGGCGGTCCAGTCCTTCTTGCTCGAAGCATGGGGATTGGCCTTGGCCACCTTGGCAAACGGCGCCATCAGATCTCCCATCTGCTCGGCATATGCCTGGCGATCAAGCCCCAGGCGCCGGCGACGGGCCTGCTCCAGCAAGGGGTAGACGGTGGTGGGCATGATCAAGTTCTGGTCGTTCATGTGCTTGGTGCGCATGGCGCCCACGTTCCAGTGACGGTCTTCCAGCGCCTGTTCATGGTGTTCGGACCAGTTCAGTTGCTGGCCTGCGGCTTGTGCGGCCCGTTGTGTTGAAGCGGCTTCGCCGCCGCACAGCAGCGCCATGCGCAGCTCGCCTTGGGCCAGGCGTTCGCAGATTTCCCCTATCAGCTTTTGCGGTTCATCACCGCAGGCGGGCGAGTACACGTGCAGGGTCGGCTCAAGGCCAAGGCGCGCGGCAACGGCGGCCGGGACGTTATCAGGTGAGCCAAAAGGAGCGCGCTGAGGTCGTAACGGCGCCGGTGCCGAGTCGGCCACGGTACGGATGGCGTAGACAGCATCCACATGGGGCGCCAAAGCGGCTAGCGATAGGGCATCATCGCAGGCGGCCCTGGCGGCTTCGGCCGCCAGCGCCGTGGGTGACCACTGGTGGTAGCCTGGGTCTTCGAGGCGTTCACTGATCTGGCCAACGCCAATGATGATCGGGGTCTGGTCGTCAGGAAGGTTCACGCTCACGGGGCAATCCTTATGAGTTTTCATGATGTCAGGCCTTGGCTGCCAGCTGTGTTTGGTCTTCCAGGTGGCCATCGGCAATCAGGCTGTCGATTTCAGCGCGCGATAACCCCAGCAGCCGTGCAGCCAGCTCACGGGTGTGTTCGCCCTGGTAAGGTGCGGGGCGCAAGGGCGGTGATGGTATGTGCAGCGAGTGAGCAAGCTGGCTTTCGGTCGGCAGGGGGGCGGGTAGCCCGGGGTGCTCCAGAGTGGCGATAAATTGCCGGTGGGTCAGCTGCGGATCGTCGCGATATTCGCTCAGTCGGAGCATGAAACCCGCGCTGATCCCCTGCGCTTGGGCCTGTTGCATCACCTCTCGTGAACTCAAGGCTGCCGTCCACGCGCCAACGGCCTGGTCCAGGCGCTCGCGTTGCTGTACTCGGCCTTGGGCTGTGCTCAGGGTTGGATCGTCGAGCAGATCCTGGCGGCCCATCAAATTCGCCAGCGACTGCCATTGACCATTGTCCTGCACGCTGACCGCACACCATTGATCCTCGCCGGCGCAGCGGTACACGCCATGAGGCCCGCAGTGCGCAGAGCCATTGCCGTGCAGCGCGAATGCACCCGGTTGCAGAGATTCGTGCAGAAACGGCTCGGCATTGGCATTGAGGAATATCTCGGCCTGGGACACGCTAACAGTACCGCCCAGGCCAGTGCGCTCGCGGCGGATCAACAAGGCGAGCACTCCGCACACCCCGACTCGGGCCGCCAGGTGGTCGGGGTAAATCGTGACCCCATCGGCGAAATAATCAGGTATCTGCGGGTCGCGCCATAGCCAGGCCAAGCCAGTGCTGGCGCGTACGAGCGGGCCATAGCCAAGCGTACGGCTCTGCGGCCCGGTATTGCCCATGGCACTGCTGTCGAGCATCACCAGCCGTGGGTTGATGGCTTTGAGCACGTCATAACCCAGTCCCAGTGATTCCAGCGTGCCAGGCTTGAAGTTGGACAGCAGTACGTCAGACTTGGCCACCAGTTGCTTGAAAAGCCGCCTGCCGGTGTCACTGCGCAGGTTGATGCCCATGCTTTGCTTGTTGCGGTGGCCTTGGGCGATGGAGGGGGTGATAGGCTCACCGGTCAAGGATTGCCGTCCGCCGTCCGGGAAGGCGCGGTTCTCTACCTTGATGACTTCCGCGCCCTGGTCAGCCATCAATCGGCCGGCTTCGGCCCCAGCGACGATGACACCCAGGTCAAGCACACGAATGCCTTCCAGCGGGCGACGCTTGAAGGTGGGAGAAAAGCTTTGGCTGGCTGGCGCGCGCGGTGCCGCGACATGGGCAGCGAAAAGGTCTGTGGCGTGAGCGTTGAGCGCTGGCGCGGCTTGACGCGGCCCGGCCCGTTGGCCGTCGATTTCCAGATAGCCGGAAGCGATTTGGCCGACCTTGCCATCAGCCAGGTGGAAGGGCTGGAAGCTGCCTCGGGCAGTAAAATGTTCATCAGCCAGCACTTGGCTTGGCGTCGCCACCACCGCGATGGGCACGCCGCGCCGTTGTCCTTCGGCAAGCAATTCTTGCGTCGTGGCATCTCGAAACAGTGTTGCGCAAAGCGCGTTGATCTGCGGGGCCACCGCCATGCGCTTGGCGATATTGGAATATTGTGGGTCGCAGAATGGGTGGTCATCGCCGAGCCAGTCGCGCAATGCTTCCCATTGCCTTGGGTTCAGTGCGCACAGGCGCATGTGCCCGTCCTTGCAGGCAATGATGGGGTACAGTGGCACTGCTGGCGGACGGCCGTGGGGCGTGGAGTCGAGCGCCGACTTGCCAGCTGCGGCGCTGCCGGTTACGCCCAGCCCTGGGTCCAGAACCTGGGCAATGGCTTCCTGAATGGAAAAGTCCAGGTGGTCGCCAACGCCGGTCTGCAACCGTTGCCAATGACCCAACAGCGCCACCCAGGCGGCCTGAATCGCCGCCGATTCCCAGCAAAGCTTTCCGGGCGGCAATACCGGCGTCTCGCCCGGTTTCCCGGAACGGCAGAGGACGCCGGAAAGGGCCGCGTGCACGGCGTGGCTAGCCTGGTAGTCGCCATACGGACCGCTGGCGCCAAAGTCGCTGATGGACAACAGCAGCAAGTCCGGCTTGCGTGTGCGTAGCACGTCAAATCCGAGCCCCAGTTGGTCCAGGGTCTGGGGGCCGCTACCATCGACCAGCAGGTCGGCGCTATCGAGCAACTGCTGGAAGCGCGCTTTTCCCTCGGGGGTGTGCAGGTCCAGCACCAGGCTTTGCTTATTGGCGTGGTGGGTCATGAAGTCCAGACTGGCCGAGCCGACCAGTGGCGCAGCCCGGCGTTGAGGCAAGCCCTGCGGTGGTTCAATCAGAATCACCTGGGCGCCAAGGTCGGCGAGCAGACGTGCTGCCGTGTCGGTCTTGCCATTGGCCAGCTCGATGACACGCATGCCCTCCAAGGGCATGGCGGAAAGGGGCGGTGTAGCATCTTGGCGCATAGTGTGTCCCATCCTCGAATGGTGGAATGTTATTGTTTTCGCGCGACCTTAATCAGATATATCATTGTGACTGTTTTGCGGCAATGCTTTCATTGCCGCGTGGCAGTCAAGCGCTCAGGACGCGTTGGGTTTCCGTAGCTACCTCCTGGGGGTCGATGTTAAACATGCGCGCCGCATTCAGGCCCAGCACTGCGGCGCGGTCGTGCTCGGTGAGCTCGGGCACCTGGTCGAACATGCCGGCTACCAGTTCCCGGGAGTAGGGGAAGGTACCTTCGCTGTGCGGGTAGTCAGTGGCGAAGAGGAAGTTCTCGATGGTCAGGCCTTTGAGTGTCAGCAGACAGCCCAGATCGTTCTGGAACGAGCAATGCACCTGGTCGCGCACGATCTGGCTAGGTTTGCGCGACAGCTTGGGTTGAATTGAAGGGGCATGGCCTTCGTACACTTCATCCATGCGCTCGGCCAGGCCCAGCAACCAGCCTGCGCCGGCTTCCACGAAGAGGATATGGGCATCAGGATTGCGGTCCAGGATGCCGCCCCCAACCAAAGCCGAGATCACATCGATGGCATCGTTCATTTGTCGTGCGTAATTGAACAGTGCCGCGCCGGGGCCGCGAATGGCGCGCAGGTTAACGTTGCCGGTGCCGGTATGAAAAACCATGGGCACCTTGGCAGCGGCGCACAGGGCGAAGAATTCGTCCCAGGCCGGATCGTTGTAACGCGGAGCCGACTCCAGTCCCGCCGGCGGCATCATCACGGCCTTGTAGCCCATGCCTATCACGCGCTTGAGCTCGGCGATGCCGTCTTCCAGTGTCACCAGGGGAATGATGGCTGCGGGAATGAGGGTAGAGCGGATACCATCCAGATACTCCCATGCCCAATCGTTGTACAACTTGCACGCTTCCCGGGCGGCGTCGCGATCGGGGATGCGTGACACCAGCAGGCCCAGGCTTGGAAAAACCAGCTCGGCGTCGACGCCGTCGCGCTGCATGTCGGCAAAACGCAGCTTGAGGTCACGCGCGCCCAGGCGACGCACGTCCAGATCGTTGGAGTCGCCGACCTTGTGCGCATGGAAGTCCAAGGGAATCTTGAAGATCACGTTTTCCCCCAGTCGGTTCAGGCGCATGCGCTTGGCTTCGTCCAGGGCAACGTTGGGGGCCCAGTGTTGCAAGTGCTCTGGCAGGCCCTTGGTGAACAAGTCCGGGGGTTCGACGATATGAGCATCGCAGCTGAAGATGAATGGCCGCATCATGAATATCCTTGTTGTTGAAGTTGTAAGGGGGCAGGCGTCTCGACGGTCAGGACAATTGGCGCCTCAGTTGCACGGCGCTGCCGAGCCAGGCGGAACCGAACATGGCGCGCTTGAGGTAAAGGTGCAGGTCGGCCTCCCAGGTGTAGCCAAATCCGCCGTGCAGTTCGATGGTCCGGCGCGCTGTGCGCAGGTAGGCATCACTCAGGTGGGCTTTGGCCAAGGCGGCCAGGCGCGGCACCAGAGGCTCCTGTGTGTCCACGGCCTGGGCCGCGTGCCAGCACAGCGGACGGTTAGGCTCGCCTTCCAGGGCAATGTCGGCGATCTGGTGCTTCACGGCTTGAAACTGGCCGATCGGCACGCCGAACTGCTCGCGGATCCGGGCGTAGTCCACCGCCAGGCCCACGCAGCGGATTGTGCCGCCGCACGCGTCGGCAGCCAGCAGGGCATGGCCGGCAGCAATCACCGTGCGTGCGTGGGCTTCACCGGCGGGAAGTGGCTGGATCTGCGTCTGCTCCACGCTTAAGGTGGCCAAGAACGCGGTGGGATCGATGCACGCTTGCGGCTGCCACTTCAGGCCCGGGGCATCGGGCTCTATCAATCCCAGGCCACCCCCGGCGATGCCGACAATCGCCA
Organism: Pseudomonas sp. JC1203; assembly: GCF_056175065.1. Taxonomy (NCBI): domain Bacteria; kingdom Pseudomonadati; phylum Pseudomonadota; class Gammaproteobacteria; order Pseudomonadales; family Pseudomonadaceae; genus Pseudomonas; species Pseudomonas sp. JC1203. The sequence goes on along the minus strand of NZ_JBWCAM010000011.1, from coordinate 81,155 downwards.
GCACCGGTACCGCATGCCCAGGAACAGGGACGAACTCAAAAACAGCCTGGCCGGCCGCGCCAGGCTGTGCCTGCCAGCCGGCCGGCTGCCAGGCCGGGGCGGCGGCGTGCAGTGCCACTGTGCCGATCACGGTGCCGCTTGCCAACGCCGGCAGCCAGCGTGCCTGTTGTTCCGGGCTGCCCGCGCGTACAAGCGCCAAGCACGCCAATTGGTGAGGGCTGAAGGGCAGAGGCGCGACTGCGCCACCGAGGGTCTCGGCAACCAATGCGGCATCGGCCACCTGCAGGCCGATACCCCCCCATTGTTCGGGCACCAGCAGCCCCGTGAAGCCCAGGTCGGCAAATCCCTGCCACAGTTCGGCCAGCGTTTGCTGCCAACCTGCGCCCCGATCGGCGATGTGATGCAACACCGCCGAATCGGCATGGTCGGCAAGAAAGTCTTGAGCGGTTTGCTGGAACGCCAACTGGTCGTCGTTGAGCAGATAGTTCATGGCAAGTGCCTCCTCATTGAGCCGCGACGCTGTCGCGGGGCAGGCCCAAACCGCGTTCGGCGATGACGTTGCGCTGAATGTTCGAGGTACCACCGGCAATGGCAATGCCCAACGAACCTAAGTACTGGTTCAGCCATTTTTCCGGGCCTGCTTCGGCCTCGCGACCGAATGGCGAGAGCATGAAGGCATCGCCGAGGATGTCGCGGCCGATGTCAGCCACTTCTGCCGCGATGCGCGTCACGATCAACTTGTTCATCAAGGCCACGTTGCCCGGTTCCTGGCCAGCCAGGCGCAAGGCGAATTGGCGCTGCACATTGTGGTAATGGGCACTCACCATGCCCTCGAGAACGATCAGTCGGTCCTGGATCCGTGGATCGCGGATCGCCGGTTGGCCATCGAGCAGATGCCGACTGGCCAGCTCCTGCAACTTGCGGTGCAGCGTGACAGAGCTTTCGGCGGCGCCAATGAAGCCCGAGCGTTCGGCCGACAGGGTGGTCTTGGAGACCTTCCAGCCCTCGCCGCGTTCACCCACAATCCAATCGGCGGGAGTCCGGGCACCATCGAAAAATACTTCACTGAATTCGTCGCTGCCATTGATCTGTCGCAGCGGGCGAATAGTAATGCCTGGTTGGCGCAGGTCTATCAGCAGGTAGGAAATGCCGCCATGCTTGGACGCCTCGGGTTCGGTACGCACCAGCATGAACATGAAGTGCGCCTTGTCGGCGCCAGAGCTCCAGATCTTCTGCCCGTCGATGACCCAGTGATCGCCTTCCAGGCGAGCCTTGGTGCGAATGGATGCCAGGTCGGAGCCAGAGTTGGGTTCACTGTACCCTTGGGCCCAACGAATCTCCCCCTTGAGCGTAGGAGCGATGAAGCGCCCCTTCTGCCAGGGCGTGGCACAAGCCAGCAGGGTGGGCACCAGCATGCCCGTGCCCACGCCGGGAACCTCCATGGGGGCACGTACACGGGCGAACTCCTCCTGGATCACTTGTGCACGGGCCAAATCGGCAGGTTGTTCGGAGCCGCCGTAAGCTTTGGGGACGGTGCGGTACAAGTATCCCTGTTCAATGGCCAAGCCCCGGAACACGCCCTTGTCGGTGGTTTTCGGGTGCCACTCCCGGGCGAGGAAGTCAGCGACTTCCCGGCGATAGTCGGCCAGCGCCTGCAAATGATCATGGACGGTGTTCATGGCGCAGGCTTCCCGGCGCTCAGTTCCCAGTGCCTGGCCATCATGCGCGCCGCACGCACCTTGAGGTCGGTTGGCGGTTCGGGCAGTACCAGTGCGCCCTGAGCACGGGAGGGTAACGCTACCACCGCGTCACACAGCACGGTGTCCTCGCCCCGCTGGTTGGTCATTTTCAACTTGACGTCGACCAGGTTCAGGCCATCTTCCTCGCGCTTGCCTACGACCTCGCCGCTGATGAACTGGGTATCGCCCATGTAGTTGAATTTGCGAATCTCGTCATACTGCTTGTATACCCAGCCAGCGTCGCCTACCCAGTCGGTGAGGTAGCGGAACAGGTAGTTTTCCCGCATTACGCCATAGTCATAGGCCATGGGGTTACCGATCGCCTGGGCCCATTCGCTGTCCCAGTGCAGGCGCTGGGCTACATCGGGAATGCCTTGGGCGTTCTTCACATAGAAGGGGGCGATGCGTTTGCGATTCAGGTTCCACAGGCGGCCGGTACGCAGGCCATAGGGCACCCAGCCATAACCACCGCCATGGAAGTTGACCACGTCGGTCACCGTCAACGGACCACTTGCGCCGGCAGGCAGTACATCGCCGACGCTGACATCGTCGAAATACAGGACTGCCGCGCCACGGGAAGTCTCGGCACTGTAGATCTCGTCGATACGCGCCAGATCTTCATCGCTGTACTCGGCCGGGCGAATGTCCTTGTACTTGCCGGTTTCTCGGGCCTTCTTACGTTCAGTCATGATTGCCCGGTAGCGGTACACCGACACCACTTCGCCGCGCTGATTGACCTTGATCTGGCTGTTGAATCGGGTCAGTGATCGGCCGGCAAATTCCGACTGTTTGACTTCCAGGCCGTCCTCACCACCGAAGCTGTACAGCGTATCGCCAGGAAAGATAGGCTTGAAAAAGGTCCACTCGCCGCCGGAGATAAACATGTGGATACCACGGAAAAGGCTCTTGGTCTGGGCCTTGAGTTCCGGGTCCATGGGGTCGCCGCGCATGGGGCGGTTGATTACCCCGGCCATCATTGACGGTGCGATCACCGAACCCCAGCGGGTACCGGCGGCATACTCGGGGTTGGTGAACAGCGGGTTGTCACTGCCGCACGCGTACGCAAACGAACGGATGTTGTCATGCGTCGCGGTGCCAATCTGTTCCTGGTCGCGGCTGGCCACGTCCACGCCCAACAACAAACGGGCACGCTCGATGTCGTGGTCGGTCAGCTCGTAAGCAGTGGCTTTCTTGAAATCTTCAGTCAGGGTTTGGTCAGACATAAGCGCTCCAGATCAGGCAGGTAAGGGAGGTTTCAGCTGCCGCTGAATACCGGCTCGCGACGCTCCATGAACGCGCGCACCGCTTCTTTATGGTCATTGGTCTGGGCCGACAGGACATTGAGGGTCGCTTCCAGATCCAGGGATGCCGGCAAAGGCATCTCCAGTGCCGCGTTGAGGTTCTGCTTGATATAGCGCTGGATGATCGGCGAGCCGCCGGCCAGGCGCCTGGCCAGCTCGGCAGTGTTGGACAACAGTTCGTCGTCCCGGCACACCTGGCTGGCCAGGCCAATGCGCAGGGCTTCTTCGGCCTTGATCTTGTCACCCAGGAACATCAGCTCCCGGGTCTTGGCGGTGCCCAGCAGTCGGGTCAGAAAGTAACTGACGCCGTAGTCGCCGGAGAGCCCAGCCTTGGCGAACCCGGTGATGAAGCTGGCGTTGTCGGAGACCACGCGAAAATCGCAGGCTGCAGCGATAGCCATACCCACCGATACCGTGGCGCCCCGGATCATGGCGATAGTCGGTTTGGGCATTTCAAATAGCAGGCGCGTGGCGTCCATGTTGCGGCGCAGCCAGTCAATGCGCGTTGCCAGGCTGTCGGGCGCTCGCGGGCGGGACGGCTCGCGCCCTTTGTCCTGAGGTTTGTCGCCGCTCAGGTCGCCTCCTGCACAGAACGCTCGCCCGGCACCGGTGATCACCACCACACGGGCCTCGGGATTGGCCCCCGCCTCGCGAACGGCCACCGAGAATGCGCGCATCAGAGCTGGATTGAACGCATTGAGACGCTCAGGCCGGTTGAAGGTCAGGGTCAGCACGCCCTGGTCCAGGTGCGTCAGCAGGGCTTCCTGGTCGCTCATTGCGCCACCGCCGCGTTCTGCAGGTCTTGGGTCGCGGTGAACAACAGCCGCACTTCGTGCTGGCTGATCTTCAACGAAGGTGTGCGAGGCAACTTTTCCACCACCTGCCAGCGCACCGGAACCTGGTAGGCCACCAGTTTGTTGCGTGCGTAAGCCACCAGTTCTTGTTCGTCCAGAGTTGCCCCAGGGCGCAATTCAAGGGCTGCGACCGGTACCGCGCCCAAGCGTTGATCAGCCAGCCCCACCACGCATATCTCATTGATGGCCGGGTGCTCGCGCAGCACCTGTTCAACATCGCGTGGCAGCACCTTAAACCCGCCGCGGATAATGGCCGCATCGCTGCGTCCGCGTATGAACAGGAAACCGTCGTCGTCGATCTCCGCCAAGTCTGTAGTCCGTACCCAACGCTGTGCGTCAACCTGGGGGGAGCGGACTTCGAGCAGGCCTACGGTGTTGGTACCTAGGGCGCTGCCGGTGTCAGGATCGATTACCCGCATTTCACAGCCCGGTTGCGCCCTGCCCACCGATCCGCGCTTGGTGGTTGAATAGCGTTGATGATCGCGCAGGCTCCAGCCGGCCACTGCTCCGGCAAATTCGGTAGCACCGTATGCATCAAGCAGCGGAACGCCATAGCGTTGCTCAAAGTCGATCTGCAGTTGCGGGTCCAGCGGCGCACTGCCGGTGCGGATTGCCAGCAGGCTGGCAATCTCGTGGGGGGCGACATTTGCGTCCAGGATCATGCGAATGGCGGTAGGCGGCAAAGAAACTACCTTCGGTTTGTACTGACTCACTGCTTGGGTCCATTCGTGCACCGAGAATTTTTCCAGAATGATGATCGAGCGCCCACCGATCACCGCGGCCACGGCGGCATACATGCCGCCGATATGCACCAGCGGGATTGCCAGCATGGCCGGTGATGTTTTCAGCGCCTGCTGCCCTTTGTTCTTGTTGTCTTCATAGTGCGCGGCATCGAGGAGCGAATGCTCCAGGTTGCTGTAGGGCAGGGCGATACGCTTGGCCGGCCCCGTGGTGCCACTGGACAGCATCAATATGGCAATGCCCTGCTGCAGTGGAGCTGGCAGGCGCTGAGGGTTCACGCAGTGGCCGGCCAATGGGCCGACCCGCAAGGTACCTGCGGAGCTGATACTCAACGCTTGGCAGCCTTTACTGGCGACCGCCTGACGCAGTGCTTGTGCGTGCCAGTCCTGTTCGTCGGCGATCACTGCATCCACGGCCAATGCCTCAAGGTCCTGGGCAATCTTGTCTGCAGATTGAAACGGATTGAGAGTGACCACGCAGCGGCGGCTGGCCAGTACCTGCAGCAACATGGCCACTGCGGCGGGCTGGTTGCGCAGCAAGATGCCCACCGGCGCTCCTGTCGGCAGGTCGGCCAACAACGTTTCGGCCTGTTGCATGATCAAGCCTACCTCGCCCCAGCTGTACCAGCGCTGCTGATATTCCAGGGCGGGGGCATCAGGTGCCAGCGTGAGCACGCTGCTTATGCTTGAAGCGAGGTCTAACGTCATGGTCAATGGCTCTCGTCACAGGTTCACAGGGCTCGCCGAACAACGGGCAAGGGGTGCGATGAAATTTATCGTATCAATGAGCTGTATGATTAAGCAAATAATTTGTCAGCGTCAGCGTTCCTGTCTTTGCCCCAGATGTCTTTGCAGTGCCCGAAAATAAAGGGCTACCGCATTTCAGAGGAGGGTGGGAGGCAAACAGCGGTTTCCCAAGCGGTCGATAAAAGCGTGGGGTACGCCTCGCCACTTATGGACAGCGGTAATCCGCCATGCAATGATAATCAGCACAATGATTAAGCGTTTTTTAGTGGTGGCCGGTACGTTGGGGTAACCATGCCGACTTTGCCCGCTGCCTCCCTGAGGCGATCATTCGCCCTGGTTCAACTCGACGGAGACTGTCCAACCATGGCTGGCCATTTCATCTTCAGTGCCGATTCCCATGTGCGTGAGCCCAATGACCTGTTCCGTGAAGGGTTGCCTGCTTCGCTACGCCGACATGCCATTCATGCCGTTCGCGAAGGCGAGACACTTATTACCCGTACCGACGAGGAGGTGATCTTCAAGATGCGCCTTAATGTGGTCGATATCGAAGGGGTTAAACGTGTCGGCTTGCATGACCTCAAAGGCCGCCTGCAGGACATGGACAAAGACGGCATCGACGCCGAAATCTGCTTCCCCAGCCTGGGCCTGTGGGCCTACGCCATCAAGGATGTCGAGGCCGAGTACGCCACCACGCAGATCTATAACAACTGGAACAATGGCTTTTTCTCGGCGCATCTCGACCGCTTCGTGCGCTGCGCCATTTTGCCGGTGCGCGACCTGCGCCATACCGTCGAAGAGATCAAACGAGTGGCGCGGCTGGGCTTCACGGCGGCAATGCTGCCGTCAGTTACGCCCAGCGGGGTGCCCAAGTACAACGACCCCGCCTGGGACCCGGTTTTCCATGAGGCTGGTGTGTTGGGCATCGTGCTGGTGATGCACACTGGCACTGGCCTTGAGACCGTGATCCACGAACGTGGGCCGGGTGCGGCAGTGGTCAACTACACGCGCCAGATGAATGATGGTATCGACACTGTTACGTATCTGGTGGCAGGTGGGGTACTGGACCGTAACCCACGGACCCAGGTGGCGATCATCGAGTGCGGTGCCAGCTGGCTTGGCGCCCTGGCTGAACGCATGGACGAGGTGTATCACGCCCACGCCGCCTTTGTGCAACCCAAGCTGTCGGTCAAGCCCAGCGAAATCATTCGCCGCCAGGTCAAGGCGTCATTCCAGCATGATCGGGCTTGCATCGCGGCCCGTGCGGTTACCGGCACCCAGGCCTTGATGTGGGCATCGGATTACCCCCACGCCGAGGGCACTTTCCCGCATTCCAAGGCCATCATCGCCGGGCTGTTCGATGGCATAGACATCAGTGAACAGGAAAAGGCCGATATTCTGGGTGGCAACGCGGCGCGGTTGTTCCGCTTGCCGTTGCCGCAATTCCAGTAACTCATCCAGCGATCGGTGACAGTCAAACAATAACAAGGACAAGCCATGAGCAGACTAGATGACGACAGGTTCTTCGACCCAGCGGTCGAAACCATGCCGCGCGAGGACATCGAACGGTTGCAGGAGGTCCGTATACTGCAGTTGTTGCCCTACGCCTACAACCAATCGCCATTGGTACGCGAGGTATGGGACAAAGCAGGTATCACCCCGGAGGATATTCGCTCCCTGGCCGATTTTCGCGAAAAGGTGCCTTTCATTGATAAGGACACCATCCGCGATTTTCGTGACCGCCACGGCGATCCCTATGGCGGCCTGACCTGTGTAGGGCCACCGCACTTGCGTGGCGTGGGTTTCACCTCCGGTACCACGGGTGACCCCACGCCGCTGCCACGCAGTGAATATCACGTGGCGATTGCAGGGCTCAAGCGCGAGTTGTGGCACATGGGTGTGCGGCCCACTGACTATTTCACCTATGCGCTGTTCACGTTTCGTGAAGGTTTGAACGCTGACAAGTGGCTGGACTGCGGTATGCGACCGCTGACCTTGCAACACCTTCCTGACCAGATGCCGCACTTGGTGAAGGCGTCTCGTGAGTTTCGACCCAAAGCGCTGTTCATGCTTTCAACGCCCCTGATCGTTGCCTTGGAGCGCTACCAGAAGGAAACCGGTGACGATCTGCGCGAGGCTTTTTCATCCTATGGCGGCGCGGTATTTGGCGGCGAACCCATGAGCCCGCATTTTCGGCACGTCGTCGAGTCGTGGGGGCTGGAAATCTTTGAACTCAGCTCCTTGGGCGATATCGCCACTACCATGGAGTGCCGTGCCCACGATGGCATGCATACCTGGGAAGACTTGGCGCTGATCGAGCATCTCGACCCAGCCGGCAACGAGGCCGTCGCCGACGGCGAGCGGGGCGAACTGGTGGTGACGGCGCTGCTTGACGATGTCGCTCCTTTGATTCGATACCGTACCGACGACCTGATCCAATTCACCCGCAAACCGTGTAGTTGCGGTCGCACCCACGGCCGCCTGAAGCCCATCGGCCGCAAGAGCGACGAAATGCGGGTCGCTGGCCGCTCCATTTTGCCGATGGATGTCTTCCCGTTGCTGGAGCAATTTCCTGAGGCGCGCAGCGGACTGTTCCAGATGGTGCGGCCGCAACGCGAAGTGGACCTGTTGATCCTGCGGGTGGGGTATGACGAGACCGCGTTGCAGGACAGTGTCGAAGCCCTGGAGGTGCGCATCGCCGACACGTTGGCCGGGATTCTGCAGATTCCGCTTAAGGTCCAGGCCGTGGCCAATGCCGATTTGCTCAAGAACGGCCCGCCAAACAAGATTCCAAGGGTGGTGAAATCATGAACAGTGCACAACCGACGTTTGCCATGCCTCCCATGGCCGTGGGGCGGTTCCACGATGCCAGCGGTGCTCGCCAGAGCCTGGCTTATTCAGCGCTTGAAGCCGAACGCTGGACCCGGGCGATGCTCAAGGTGCTGAGCACCTTTCATTTTCGCAGCGGCCAAAACCTGATGGTGACGGCATTGTTCGACGAAGGCGTGCAGGCCCTGGGGATGGAACGGGCGATCATGCAGTACAACATGGTGGCTGTGTCGGCCGACTCGTCGCTGTACGACGCCAAGCGTGTGGAGTCCATCGTCCGTCGCTTCAAGCTGGCGGGCGTCTATGGCATTACCCAGGCGACTCTCGATGGATTGCGCGGTATGGGCTTGCAGCCCGAGCAGTTGTTCCAGGGCATGATTCTGTGGGCGTGGCCCCAGGCATACGCGAGTTTGGTCGGCACGCCTGGTCTGAAACTGTACCGGTGCCTGGAGCTGGGACCAGCAGTGGCGGTGGAGTGCAGCGCGGGCGAAGGTGCCCACATTGATCGCTTCGAATGGCTGGTCGATGAGCAAGACGGCGAAGTGGTTATCAGCAGTCGTTTAGAGCGCTGCCAGCCGTTCCAGGCCTATAGGACCGGCGTCAAAGCGCGCGTCATTCACTCAGGGTGTCGCTGCGGCAACCCTGGCCCACGCATCCTGCCTGAATAGGGGAGAGCTCAATACATGCAGCCGACGTTGAAGACAGATGCCTATCGGCAGATCCGCCAGCATGGGCTGGCCGATGTGCTCAGTGAACACCGTCGTTCGCGACCCTTGCTCGATGCGCTGGTGGATGGGGACCGGCGCCTGACCTGGCCGCAACTCGATCGCAGGGTCAACCGCCTGGCCAATGCCCTGCAGGCTGCGGGCCTGGAGCAGGGCGACCATGTGCTGTGGCTGGGCCAGAACTCTTTTCGCGTAGTGGAATGCCTGTTGGCCGCCGCGCGCATAGGCGCGGTGTTCTGCCCTGCCAACTGGCGCCAGAGCGAACATGAAATGGCCTTCGTGATAGATGACTTCACCCCGCGGGTGGTGATCTGGCAAGAGGCGGAAATCGGTCAAACCGTACAAGCCGCCCGTGCACTGGCTCGACATCCGTGCACCTGGATACAGTCCGATCTGGACGGTGAAGGGGGTTATGAAGATTGGTTGACTGGCTTCGACGAGCAACGCCAGGAGCAGCAGGTGGATGCCGAGTGGCCACTGTTGGCGATCTATACCGCTGCCTTCGCAGGGCATCCCAATGCTGCCTTGCTGAGCCACTCGACCCTGCTTTACCAAGGCATCATGGTGGCATACGCGGAAAGCGTCAGCGAGTCCTCAGTATTTCTCAACTCTGGCCCACTGTTTCATTTGGGGACTCTGGTCACGACGCTGTCGACGTTCCTGTTTGGTGGAAAAAATGTCTTCCTGCCGCGGGTCGATGCCCAAGATATGCTCAGGTTGATTGAGGCCGAACGGGTCACGCATGCTTTTGTTGCTCATCCGACGCTGGAGCAGATCCGCCAGCTCAATGCCGATGGCAGCTACGACACCGCCAGCTTGTGGAGCTCGCCGCTGGCCCCCGAGTGGACCAATCCCCTGGTCATGCCTGCTTCGGCTCCCCTCAATCGCAAGCCTGTCCTGTATGGCCAGACCGAAATCATGGGCTTTGCGGTGATGGGGTGGTTGGGAGGCGAAGGGGCGGGGCGACCGTCGCCGCTGGTCCAGGTCCGCATTGTCGATGACCAGGGGAACGAGCTGGCTCCGGGCGAGGCGGGCGAGATCGAGGTGCGCGGGCTGCAAGTCATGAATGGTTACTTCAATCGTCTGGAGGAAAACCAGCAGCGCACTTGGGACGGCTGGTATCGCACGCGAGACTTGGGCAAGCGCTTGGCTGACGGCTCCATCGCTTTCGTGGGCCCCAAGACCACCATGATCAAGTCAGGGGTGGAAAACATCTACCCCGCGGAAGTCGAAGGCTGTCTGCGCCAGCTACCGCAGGTGCTCGACGTTTGCGTACTCGGCGTGCCCGACCCGGTGTGGTCACAGAATGTCAAGGCTGTGGTTGTCCTGCGGGCGGGGCAGTCGCTGGATGCGGCGCAGATAATCGAGCACTGCCGTGAGCGTCTGGCCTCGTACAAAAAGCCCAAGCAGATCGAATTTGCCGAAGCCTTGCCTAAATGCCGTGATGGCCAGACCGATCGCCAGGCGGTCGATGCAATGTATGGGGGAGGAGGGTACCCAGGCGTTAACTGATCTGCTCCACGCGTTCAAACGCACTTGACCTGTTGGCCCCACAGCAGGGCAGGTGCGTTTTTTTTTGCCCGCCGCTAATCCCAGCACCTCTCCCAACCGCTCCCCAATGGCTTTCTTAATCAGTACAATCGTATTGACGATTAATCAGATATAGGATTAGTATGATTGTAAGGTTAATTGCTTCTCCGGCTTTCATGTCGGTTGGTTGCAGGCAAACCAGGGCTGTTGCCAGGCCCTAGCTGGACCCAAGCTCGAAACAACAAAAACACTCCGCACAACAATTTCAATAATGGTCTGGAGGTTCAAAATGAGTGATGGCAGGCTTTTGCGTGGGCAACGGGGTTGCCGCGCAGCAGTCAAGGCGGCTGGCATTTGCGTGGCTGCAGGCGTAGTACTTCCCGCCACCGCGATGCAGTTGGACACGGGTATCGACGGGCTGACCGCTCGTTTCGACAATACTTTGCGGTACAACCTGGGATGGCGGGTCGATGGAATCGACAGCCGCATCGGCAATAGCAGTACCTCCAATCAGAGTGACTACAAATTCAAGAAGGGTAGCGTCGTCACCGACCGCCTTGACTTGTTGTCCGAACTGGAATTGGACTGGCAGGAAAAGGTCGGTATGCGTCTTTCCGGCGCTGCCTGGTACGACAACGCCTACAGCGATACCTCGGTGGAAAAGAACCCATCGATTTCCGGGCCAACCAGTTACGACAACGATCGCTACTCCAGCTACACGAAGCGCTACTACCGCGGCCCATCCGGCGAGATTCTCGATGCTTTCGTCTATACCAACTTTTCGCTGGCCGACCGGCCGGTCAACTTGAAGGTGGGGCGGCACGTGGTGTACTGGGGTAACTCGATCTTCAGCCAAGGGGGCATTTCCTACAGCCAGAGCCCCATTGATGGCCAGAAGAGCGCGGCTACTCCGGGAACCGAAACCCGCGAAACCTTCCTTCCGCTGAACCAGGTCTCCATGACGAGCCAGGTGAGCGACAATGTGTCCATCGGCGCACAGTATTACCTTGATTGGGACTCCATTCGCATTCCCGAGGGCGGTACCTACCTGGGGACTGCTGACTTCCTGCTCAATGGTCCCGATAGCTTTGGTGGTTCAACGCCGCTGGCCGGGTTCCATATCGATGACCCCTTGGGACCGAAGCATCGTTATGGCAACTGGGGCATCAGCACTAAAATCACGATTCCGGAACTGAACTCGTCGACCATCGGCGTTTATTACCGTGAGTTTGATGAGAAGAACGGTTTTTGGGTCTTCCGTGACCCGGACAATGCCACGGATATTCGCGCGGTTTTCCCGCGCAGTACGCGGTTGATCGGTCTAAGCCTGGATACCACCATTGACCCCTTTGCCATTGGTGCCGAGATTTCGACACGGCGCAATGCAGGCCTCAACTCGGTCGCCTTGTCCAGTGCAGACGAAGGTGCGCGAGGCAACACCTGGCACGCACTGGCGAACGCCATCTACACCATGCCCAAGACCGCCCTCTGGGATACCGGCACGCTGATCGGTGAGGTGACTTATGACTACCTGGAGTCGGTGACCGACAACAAGGCTCTCTACAACGGTGAAGACAGCGCCGCCTGCCCTCTGGGTCGCGATTCTGGCTGCGCTACCCGCAACGCCTGGGGGTTCAACATGAGCTTCACCCCCCAATATCTGCAAGTGTTCCCCGGCATCGACCTGTCGCTTCCTGTGACCTTCGGTGGCGGGGTGCGCGGTAATACCGCCGACTTCGGTGGCACCAACCAGGGGCTCTACACCTACTCGGCGGGCGTCTCGGCCGACATATATCACCAGGTGACTGCGTCGTTGGTGTGGGCCGACTCCACTGCGGATATTCGTCGCGAGGGCACCACTTACTATGGCAGTGGCGCGTGGCAGACCACGGACCGCGGTCGCGTGACCTTGACCCTCAAGGCATCGTTCTGAACCAGGAGCACGACATGATCACTTCAGCAAGAATCATGGTTGCGGCGTTATCCCTTGCCGTTGCCTCAGCCACAATGGCGCAGCCATCGCCCGATGAACTCAAGCTACTGGGTACAACCCTTACTCCCTGGGGCGCGGAAATCGCCGGCAATAAGGACGGCAGCATTCCTGCGTATACGGGCGGCGTCAAACCTCCGGCCGGTGCCAGTCCGTCGGACAACAAACCGATTGATCCGTACCCGGGCGAGAAACCGCTGTTCAGCATTACCAGCAAGAATATGGACCGGTACGCTGACAAGCTGACCTTGGGCACAAAGGAGTTGCTCAAGCGCTGGCCCGACTTCCGCATAGACGTATACACCACTCACCGCAGTTACCCGGCGATGTCCGAGGCCCATGCCAACAGCACAGTGGCCAATGCCCATAACCCTGAGTGCAAGACCACGCCCGACGGCGTAGGGCTGCGAGGTTGCTGGTTCGGCACACCATTCCCGATTCCGAAGACCGGCTACGAGGCCATGTGGAATGCCGCGACCCACGAACAGCCCGACTACGAAATTCGGATGGAGAGCTGGTTCGTGGACTCCGCGGGTACCAAGACCATGACCAATGAGAGTATTTTCGATGCCGATTACCCTTATTGGGATCCCAACGCAACGCCTTACCAGGGGGCCGCGGAAAACTACTTCCGATTCCTGAACCGTACGATCGCGCCGGCACGCGATGCCGGGCAGAAATCGTTGGTCTGGTACCCGGCAAAATTTGACGAAACCCCTCAGAAGATCTGGTCGTACACCACGGGGCAGCGTCGGACGCGCCTCGCCCCCGAACTGACTTATGACACGCCCAGTGCTTCGCTGTCAGGGGCGTTGAACTATGACGAGTTGAACCTTTTCGCCGGCCGTATGGATCGCTTTGACTTCAAGCTGGTAGGGCGCAAGGAAATGTACGTGCCGTATAACCAGTTCAAGTACTTGACCATGAAAACCGATGACATTCTGGGCAAGAAATTTGCCAACCCGGACGCCATGCGTTGGGAGCTGCATCGGGTCTGGGTGGTCCAGGCCACACGCAAGCCAGATAAACGTCACATTGCTGCCGAGCGCAACTTCTATATTGACGAAGACTCCTGGACGCTGATGGCCGCCGACGCGACTGATGACTCCGGCAAAGTGTTCAGGGTCGGCCTGTCAGCCAGTTGGCCCCAATACAACCGTAACGCCCAGGGCAATGCCGGCATGACCGACACCACCTCGGTGACCTACGACCTGAGCAAGGGCCAGTACATCTTCAACAGTATGATCAGCTCGCCTAACGGCTACCTGAAGGTCATGCCGCGCAAACCTGACTACACCTACCGTGCCGAGTCCATGGCGGGCACCGGCGTGCGCTGATCGAAGTTCCCTTCACCGCGGTTCGGCCGTTCCGGGCCGCGGTTTTTTTGCCTTCAGTCCGCAGGTACCCCATCATGCCTTCACTTCAGGCCAAGACGCGAAGCTGGAAAATCATTATCCTCGCCCTGATGGCAGCTGACATGGCCTCGATTTTTGAGGTCAGCATGCTGTTCGCAGCGTTCCCAACGTTTTATCGTGAATTCAAGGACCCAGTCATGATTGGCTGGGTCATGACCGCCTATATGTTGGTGGCCGCAGCCGCGGCCGGCATATGCGGGCGCCTGGGCGACCTCTATGGGCGCAGGCGGGTAATGCTCATCGTCATGGTCATCTCGGTCATCGGCTCGCTGGTGGCTGCATTGTCCCAGACCCTTGAAGGCATTATCGTCGGTCGTGCCATCCACGGCGTATCCGCAGCCGTGCTGCCTTTGTGTTTCGGCCTGGTGTCGGAGAATCTGCCCAAGCCCAAGATCGCCCTGGGCAACGGTATTGTTGCCGGCACGGCCTCTACCATGGCGGGCGTGGCCTTCGTGTGCGGGGGGCTGGTAATCGACTACCTGCAATGGCATTGGATCTTCTACCTGAGCGCCGGTATCGCCGTCGTGGGTATCCTGGCCGTCTGGCAGCTGGTTCCGGTGTCCCCGCGGATCGTAGGCAAAGGCGCAGTGGACATCGTAGGAGGCGTGCTGTTCGCTCCTGCGGTGGCGGCGCTTCTGTTTGGCTTCAGCCGTGGTTCGATGTGGGGGTGGTCTGATCTGCGGGTGGTCGGCCTGGTTGTGGGGAGCTTGCTGCTCTTTGTCTTCTGGGTGCATTACGAGCGCCGCCACCCCAACCCGTTGATTGACGTGCGACTGTTCACCAACCGGCAAGTTCTGCTCACCAACGTGTGCCATGGCCTGATTGCCATCGGTGCCATGCAATTTGGCCAGGTGATGCTGATGCTGCTGCAACAGCCCGTGTGGACAGGCGTAGGGCTGGGACTGGCGGCCACGTTGGCGGCAACGATCAAGTTGCCTTCTTCGCTGGTGGCCATCCTGGCTTCACCCTGGGGGGGGAGTATCGCCGGGCATCGAGGGGGGCGGCTGGCGTTGGTGATTGGGTTGGTGTTGCTGACGTGCGGCTGGACAGCTCTGACACTGAGCCATGACCGGGTCTGGCTGATCGTCGGTTCAGTCATTATCAATGGTACTGGCACGGCGATTGCGTTCAGCGCTATTCCTACCTTGATCGCTGAAGTGGCGCCCCCAACCCGAATCAGTGAGCTCAACGGGGTGACGCAAGTGGTCCGAATGACCTGCATGGGCATTGGTGCGCAGATGATTGCGATTGTTTTCTCCCTGAGCACTGTCAGTGATCCAAGCGGGGGCTCGGGCATGTTCCCCTCGGCCAGCGCTTACCTGTGGGTGTTCGCGCTGATCAGCCTGTCCTGCCTGCTGTGTCTGCTGAGCGCGCTCGCCCTGCCACCGCCTGGCACCGCCAGTAAAGTGGCGAGCTCGGCGTTGCCTGATGCCATCTGATTGGGAGCTGCCCCCTGGTGCCAGGGGGCTTTGGTCAGGGGTGTAGCGTCTTGTGGATCAGTTGGGCGGTCTGACGTATGACCTGGCCGGGCAACTCGATGAGGCCTGTAAAGCTAATGAATCCATGAATCGCGCCGGGCAGGGCGATGTGTGTCACTGGCACCCCCGCGTCAGCCAGACGGCTGGCATATTGCTCCCCCTCGTCGCGCAGAGGATCGTAGCCGCAGGTCACCACCGTGGCAGGCGGTAGCCCGGACAAGTCAAATGCTCGCAAGGGGCAGCTGCGAGCGCTGGCTTGCGTGGGATCGGGCAGGTACTGCTGCCAAAACCACGCCATCATCCGTGTTTCCAGTAGGTAGCCGGTGGCGTTTTCCTGGTACGAGGGGCGCTCCAGGTCATTGTCGCACACCGGATAAAGCAACAGTTGATGCGCGATGACAGGGCCGCTTTCGGCCAAGGCCTGTTGGCAGACGACAGCAGCCAGGTTGCCTCCGGCGCTGTCGCCACCGACGATCAGTTTTGCAGGGGACGCGCCCAGCGCCCTGGCTTGTTTGGACGCCCAGCCAGTGGCTGCATAGGCGTCGCCGACGCCAGCGGGGAAGGGATGCTCCGGCGCCAAGCGGTAACCCACCGACACCACCACGGCCTGCAGCGTGTTGCAGTAGGCGCTGCATACGCCGTCGTAGCCGTCCAGGTCGCCCAGCACGAAACCGCCGCCGTGGAAATACACCAGCAACGGCAGGTCGGGCCCGGCATTGGCGGGTCGGTAGACCCGTACTGGGATCGAGCCGTTGGGCCCCGGCACTTCCCGGTCGATGATTTCGCCTACCGACTCGATGATGTCCCGTGGCAGCCGACGTTGGTTCGCCTGGTCGCGAAAATCCTGGGCGGTGATGGTGTCCACGTCCGGCAGGCCCATTTCATTGAGCCTGTGCAGTAGTGCAGCAATCTGTGGATCAAGTGACATGGTGAATTCCTTTTTGTTGTAATCATATATAGGATAATGACTGGCACTGGCCGGGTAAAGTGGTTCAGAACTGGCGTTCGGGGAGTCGAACCACTAGGCCATTCAGGGCGGGTGTAACAATGACCTGGCAGCACAGACGGCTGTGCTCGTTGACTGCCAAAGCGCCTTCGAGCATGCCCTGTTCCTCGTCGGCTATGGCGGGCAGGGCGGCAGCCCAGGCTGGGTCCATGTACGCGTGGCAAGTGGCGCAACTGCAATTGCCGCCGCAGTCGCCGAGAATACCGGGGATCATGTTCGCCACGGCGGCCTCCATCAGGCTCTGCCCGTCCAGGGCGTCGACCCGATGCTCGGTGCCGTTGAATTCAATGTAGGTGATGGTCGGCATGGTTATTCACTGATCAAATTGAAAGGGCATGGATGTCCTGGTGTACCAGGCCAAGCAGTTGATGAATCTCGGTCAGTCGGTTTTCCAGGTGTGCCAGTCGCTGCTCCATGGAGCGCGCCGGCAACCCGGCACCATGGGCGATTGGCGCGAGGTGAGCGTGCAGCACTGGGATGATGAAATTCCTGATGTAGCGCTGCAGGCGGTTTCGTTCCCAGCTCTGAGTCGACTTGATCATCAGCAATTCACGTATCAGCCAGTCGATTAATGCCTCGGCGTCCAGTAGCGTGGGCAGTTCACGGCTGATTTTCGCTGCATCGATTAACGGCATCAGGATGCGGCCGATCTTGCGTTTGAACACGCCACCAAATACCTGCATGCCGCTGTCCGAGAGACCCGACCAGGCGGCGTTCTGCAGCAGCCTGTTGGCCGGCACGTCGAGTACTGCCCAGAGGACAAACCGCTCTATGCGTTCAGGTAGCGTGCCCAGGCCGTTCAGTACGTCGCTGGCCTGCCGTTCGAAAGGCCGCGAGTGTCGGTCCAGGGCCGCCGCAAAGATGGCTTCCCGGCTGCCAAACCGGCGATAAAGGGTCGCCCGCGACACGCTGCTCAGTCGGGCGATATCCTCCATGGTGGCTTTGTCCAGGCCCAGTTGTTCCAGGCACAAGATGGCGGCATCGAGCACTTTGCAGGTCGATGGCGTATCCGACGTGGTGTCAATAGGGCCTGTCATGGTTCAGCTTGCCTCGTACAGGTCATAGACTAGGGCGCCGCTGGCATCGCGGCTGCCGCGGCCAATGGCCTGGACTTTGTTCAGCCAGGCATAGCGTTCGTCGCCGGTTTCGAACGTGGGCGCGATCATGATCGGATCGGCCCCGGTGGGGCTTGCGGTGGCGCGGCCTTGGTAGGCGACGAAGATGACCGCGCCGTCGTGGGTTTCAATAGCGCAACGCACGTCTACGTGAATGGTCCCGTCTGCCGTGAATTGCGCCCAGTCGGCAGCCGCGACCTGCTTGAGGGTGGCATTGAGCCGTTCGCCCTCCCAGGTCGCGGCTTCCAGGTTGACGATGGCACGGGTACCGCGAGGCGTATTGGGGATGAACACGGGGGCGCCGAGCTTGACGGTGACCGTCGCCAGGGGAGTCAGGGTAACAGGCATGGCATATTCCTCTCAGTGCCCGAATGGGCAGGTGGTGGGGGTGGAAGCGGGTTTGGCGCTGTGGCTGGCGTACAGACGCACAGCATGGGCGCTGTTGGCAGGCGTGCCTTTGCTGAACCGCACAGGCATGTGCTTGATGCCATTGGTGAAATTGGAGCGCAGGCGTGACACGGGGCCATCCAGTGCCAGGTCCGGCAGGCGCGTAACGATTTGCTTGAAAATCGCTTGCAACTCCATGCGCGCGAGCATGGCGCCGAGGCAGCGGTGAATACCTGTCCTGGAGCCAAATGCCATGTGATCGCGTGCATTGTGGCGATGGATGTCGAAATGCTCCGGATTGCTGAAGACTTGCTCGTCGCGGCTTCCTGAGCAATACCACATCACAATTCTGTCGCCGGCCTTGATGGTCTGGCCGGCAAGCTCAATGTCTTGGGTGGCTTTGCGGGCGAAGCACAGGGCGGGGGTGGTATAGCGCAACATTTCCTCGACTGCATTGGCGATCAGCGCCGGGTTTTGCCTCAGGGCCTGCATAGCTTCGGGGTGCTCGATCAAGGTCAGGGCACCCTGCAGAATCTGGGTACGCGTGGTCTCATTGCCCGCCGTGGCCAGGATCAGGAAAAAGCAGCCCAGGTCCATGTCGCTCAGGCGCTCACCGTTTTCCTGAGCGATGGCTACCTGGCTGAACACATCTTCCAACGGCGCCTCGCGCCGGCTGATGCCTAACGCCTTGGCGTAAGCGAACATCTGTTGCTGCGCCAGATTCATGTGCTGGGGGTTGGACAATTCGGGATCACTGCCGCCAAACATGGCGTTTGCCCAGTCAAACAATTGCTGGCGATCGACGTCGGGTACCCCCAGCAAGTCCGCCACCACTTCGATGGGCATGTGCGCGGCCAGATCGTGCAGGTCACAGCAGCCTTGCGCGATAAAAGCGTCGATCGAATCGCAGGCAAGCTGCTGGATGCGCGCCTCGAGGCGGGAGATCGCCTTGGGGGTGAAGCCACTCATGATCAGCTTGCGCAAAAAACTGTGCCGGGGTGGGTCGCTGAGGATAATCATGCGATCCACAGTGGCGGCCAGCGTCTGTTCCGGAATGGGCTGCGGTGTCACGTTGGTTTTGGATGTAAACACCTCGACGTTGTTTTCCACCGCTTGAATATCGTGATAGCGCGTGACATTCCAGAAGCCACCGCCCTGGCAGTCGGCTTGCCAGCTTACCGGCGCTTCGCGTCGCAGTAGCGCGAAGTAATCGTAGGGAACGCCCTGCACAAATACGTCCGGATTGGACAGATCGATTTCACCCAGTTTCATTGTCGGCCTCTGATGGGTTGGTGTGAGACTAATCAACTATATCGTATCAATGATTGAGTCGTAAATATTGATTTGTATGATATAGATGATTAAGGTGTGACGATCCTGCTTAGGCTGAGCAGGATGGTCTGGTTTCGGAGGTTAAGATGCGCAATGAGGACAAGATAGACGTAGTGATAGTGGGGGCCGGGCAGGCTGGCGCCGAAGTCGCTTTCGCCCTTCGCCAGCACGGCGTGTCGGGACGTATCGCCTTGGTAGGGGAAGAAAGCGCATTGCCCTACCATCGCCCACCGCTGTCCAAGGCGTGCCTGGCAGGGGAGGTACCGTTCGAATCGGTGCTGCTTAAGCCTGCGCTGGCCTACGAACGGGCCGGTATTGAACTGCACCTGTCGGTGGCAGTGCTGTCGGTTGATCGACAGGCTCGACAGGTGCTGTTGAGTGATGGTCGGCGGCTGGGCTATGGGCACCTGGTGCTGGCCACGGGGGGACGGGCCAGGCGCCTGACGGTACCCGGGGCGGACTTGCCCGGTATCGGTGTGCTGCGCACCTTTGCAGATGCCCGGGTATTGCAATCGGCTTGGCGGCCCGGGCAGCGGCTCGTCATCGTCGGTGGTGGTTATGTGGGCCTGGAGGTGGCGGCAGCCGCCGTGGGCGCCGGCTTGCGGGTACAGGTACTGGAAGCCGAAGCTCGGGTGCTGGCCAGGGTGACGGCAGCCCCCCTCTCCGCATTTTATGAGCGCTTGCACCGCGAGGCGGGGGTGTTGATCGATACCCAGGTGCAAGTCAACGCCTTTATGCCTGCCAGCACGGGCGTGCAGGTGGGCGCGGTCAGCTGTCTGGGCGGTCGCGTGTTTGCCGCCGATCAGGTGCTTGTAGGCGTGGGTCAGTTCCCCAATACCGAGCTGGCCGAAGCCGCCGGGTTGGAAGTGGATGGAGGCATCGTCGTCGATGCCGACGGCCGCACCCTGGATCCGTGTATATACGCCGCAGGCGATTGCGCCAGTCATGTATGCGGGTTTTATGGTCGGCGCGTGCGCCTTGAGTCAGTGCCCAATGCGTTGGAGCATGCGCGTCGCGTTGCTGCCAGCCTGGCGGGCAAGCCGCGACCGCCAGCCTCGCTGCCTTGGTTCTGGTCGGACCAGTATGGGCTCAAGCTGCAGATGGCGGGGTTATCCCGGGGCTATGAGCAGTTGGTGATTCGAGGCGATGATCGGACCAACAGTTTCAGTGCCTTTTACTTGCAAGACGGCCGCATGATTGCCGCTGACGTTGTAGCGCGCCCGGCCGAGTTCCTGGCAGCCAAACGGCTGATTCAAGAGCGAAGGAACGTGGATGCCGAGCGTCTCAAGGATGAGACACTGGCGCTCGGCGCATGAAAAAAACGGTGTGGCAGGGCGACCGAGTCGGTGCGCCCTTGCCCCTTAAGCAGTAGGTGCGGGCCCCTGGATGAAGATAGAGCGGGCATTGGACAGTTCGCGAAAACCTGCCAGGCCATGGTAACGGCCCATGCCGCTGCCGTTGACGCCGCCGAAAGGCAGGTTTTTCTCCACCCAATGCATCATGACGTGATTGATCGTCGCGCCACCGGACGAGGTCCCCTGCAACGCCTGGTCGATGAACGCCTTGTCGTGGCTGAACACATACACGCCCAGTGGCTTGCCGTGCTGATCGATCTGCTCCACGACCTGTTCCAGGTCGTCGTAGGCGAGCAGGGGAAGTATCGGGCCGAAGATTTCTTCCTGCATGATGCGCGCGTCCCACGGCACATTCGTCAGCACGGTCGGGTGGATGGTCAGTGTCGCCCGGTCCGACGTCCCGCCGCACACTTGTTTCGCGCCGCGAGCCAGTGCGTCTTCGATATAACCCAATAACCGATCGAAATTGCGTTCGTTGACGATGCGCGGTTGCTTGTCCAGCAGCAGCTGACCGTCGGCGTAAAACATCTTGGCGACCAGGGCCTTGACGGTTTCACTGAATGCATCGATCTGTTGGCGGGGTACCCAGGCGTGATCGACCGACAGGCACAGCTGGCCAGCATTGTTAAAGCGCCCGCCTACTACTTTGGCGGCGGTGGACATCAGCTCGGCATCCGGACCAATGACGGCCGGGCATTTGCCGCCCAACTCCAGTGTCACGCTACTAAGATGTCGAGCCGCCGCCGCCATCACACGCTTGCCCACCGCCGGGCTACCGGTGAAGAACACATGGTCAAACGGCAGGCCCTGCAGGTGTTCGGCTACCGCAACCCCGCCTTCGACGACGGCTACGTCGCGTGGGTCGAAGGCTTCGGCGATCAGGCGAGCGACGACTTGGCTGGTGGCCGGTTGCAGCTCATTGGGCTTGATCATGGCGCTGTTGCCGGCGGCGATGATCGGTACCAGCGGTGCCATGACTAGCGCGAACGGAAAGTTCCACGCCCCCAACAACAGTACGGTACCGCGTGGCTCGTAATGAATGTGGGCAGTGCTGTCGGGCAGATAGGCCGAGGAGGGCACGGGCACGTCGGCCATCCATTGCTCCAGGTGCGTGATGGCAGTGTCGATGTCTGCCAGCACAGACGCTATTTCGCCGCCCTTGCCGCCATTGGGCGTCTTGCGCAGGTCATCGAACAGGGCCTGCTCGATGTCGTCGATGTGCGCAAGAATGACCTCCCTGAGCCGGCTGAGCCGCTGCGCACGCTGCTGGCTGTTCTCCAGCTTGCGGGCGTGCCGGCTCAGGCGCTGTTGTTGAAACACAGCGTCTATTTTACCAATCAGATTGTTATCAACTGACATGGCTCAAACCTCCTGGGGCATGCGGATGACGGGCTTGATGGCTGAGCCGTCACGAGCATCGATAACGGCCTGGTTGATGTCGTCGAAGGCGTAAGTGCGCAGCAGCTTCTCGATGGGGAGCAGGCCGGCTTTCCAGTATTGAATCAACTGTGGAATGAACAACTCCGGGATCCCGCCTTCACCGGCCATGATGCTGCCCTTGATGTGCGCCCGTTTGCCTTGCAGCTCGATGGGGTTGAAAGTGACCTGGGCCTGGGCTCCCGCCATTCCCACCAATACCACCGTGCCGCCATGGCCCAGCACCTGGATGGCCTGTTCCATGACTGCCGGTACCCCGGTGGCCTCAACCGCATAATCGACGCCGCCGCCACTGACTTCGCGAACTGCCTGCACAGCCTCCAGTTGGCTGGCATCGATTACCTGGGTTGCACCCAATTCGCGCGCTAGTGCGAGTCGACTGGCAATGCGGTCGACTACGATCAACTGGCTGGCACCGGCGATTTTTGCCGCCATCAGGGCTGCCAGGCCCACACCGCCGGCACCGAACAGCACGAATCGGCTCCCTGCACGCACGCGCAAGGTGTTGAGCACTGCTGCGGCGCCAGTCTGGATGCCGCAACCCAGCGGCGCGAGAATTTCAAGCGGCAAGTCGCGGTCGACTTTGATCACGCTGCGCTCGTTCACCAGCGAGTGACTTGCAAATGAAGACTGGCCCAGGAACCGGGCGAATACTGGCTTGCCGGCATGGGTATGGCTGCAGGTGCCATCGCTGCAACGCCCGCCCGACATGTTCAGCGCGCGAAAGTCCACGCAGTAGGAAGGTTCACCGCTGATGCACTGGGCACAAGTGCCACACGACACCGTGGTGAGAATGACGTGGTCGCCCACGGCCACCCTGCTCACTGCGCTCCCCACACGCTCTACTACTCCGGCGCCCTCATGGCCGAACACTGCAGGCCATGGCAACGCTGGGTTTTTCAACACGTTCAAATCGGTATGGCACAGCCCTGACGCCACGATACGCACCAGCACATCGTGGGGGGCCGGGTCGGCAAGTTCTACCTCGCTCAAGACGAAGGGGGCGTTGGTGTCAAACGCCAAGGCGGCTGTGATTCTCATGCAGGGTCCCTTTGTTGTTGGTGGATTGCTGACAATCAGATATATCATTGTTTTGATTTTATCGCCAGCGTGGCAACGTCGCGTTGACGATAAAGATATACAGGATTAATATGATTATGGTGTATCTGCAGCCTTGAACAGGCTGTGTGCAACAGGCAAGCGCTACTCCGAACAATAAATTCAATAAGAGTCTGGAGGTTGAAATGAGCCAATGCAGCTCACCGCCCTTGGGCGCAAGCGGCAATCTTTGGCCCAACATCCGTTGGTTGTTGGGCTGCGCTTTGGGGGTGACGCTGTTGATGGGCGCTCATGCCAACGACAGCGCACCGTCATACATCGATCCATTGAATCTTGCTGCGCTGCCTTCGCGACTGGCACCCACCACTCAGCTGGTGGGCTTGGCCCAGGCAGGTGCACGCCTGGTTACGGTTGGCTGGCGCGGGCACATCCTTTATTCGGATGACCAGGGGCTCAGCTGGCGCCAGGCGCAGGTGCCGGTCAGTGTCGACCTTACCGCTGTGGCTTTTCCCAGTGCACGCCAGGGTTGGGCGGTAGGGCACGGCGGGGTGATCCTGCATACCCGCGACGGTGGGGTCAGCTGGAACAAGCAGCAGGACGGCTTCAGCACCGGCAAGCTAATGGTCGACTACTACCAGCAACGCCTGGACCATGCCGCAGAGGCGGATCGGCCGGCGGCTGTGGCGATGTTGGAGCAAATCCACCTGGACTACGACACGGGCCCCGAACAACCCTGGCTGGATGTGTGGTTTGAGAATGAACAGCACGGCTACGTTGTCGGCACCTTCAACCTGATCATGGAAACCCACGATGGCGGCGAGCACTGGACGCCCTTGCTGGACAAGGTAGACAACCCAGACGGCCAGCACTTGGCAGCCTTGAGCAAGGTGGATGGTGAGCTCTACATTGCCTCCGAGCGCGGCACGGTGTTTCACCTGGACAAGGCCAGCCAGCGCTTCGTTGCGCTCAATACCGGGTATCAGGGTAGCTTCTTCGGGATCATCGGGACCTCCCGTGCCCTGATTGCCTACGGCCTGCGTGGCAACGCCTGGCGCAGTACCGACAAGGGCGTGACGTGGGCCAAGGTCGACACTGGCGTGGAAAACACCCTGACCGGCGCGACCATCCTGGCTGACCAGCGCATCGCCCTGGTCAGCCAGGGCGGAGCGCTGTTGCTTGGCGATAGCTCAGGCGACCATTTCCAGCCTGTTTCGTTGAGCCGCAATGTGCCTTTTGCCAATGTACTGGCCGCAGGCAAGGGCTCAGTGATCATCGTCGGCGCCCTTGGCGCACAGCTCGAACCCGTTCCAGCAGTCGGCAGCTGAAGACCTGGGCTTGAAAAAAATCTGGAGACATCATGGCTGTAGATACTGAATCACTTCATCTGCCCGTCATCCGCGACCCCAAGGATTTCGACAAGCATTCGGGCGACTGGCTGGAGCGTTTGATTTTCAATCACCGGATCTGGGTTGTCGGGCTGGTGGCGGCCATTACAGTGTTCCTGGGCTTTCATGCCACGCGACTGGTCGTGCAAGCCAATTTCGATGCCATGATTCCCCAATCGCATCCCTATATCCGAAACTATTTTGACAATCGCAGCGAGCTCAAGGGGCTGGGCAACTCCTTGCGCATTGTGGTGGAAACGACCAAAGGCGATATCTTTAACAAGCAATATCTGGAGGTGGTACGCGACATCAACGACAAGGTGTTCCTGACCCCAGGCGTGGACCGTGCATTCATCCGCTCGCTGTGGACGCCAGTGGTGCGCTGGACAGAAGTGACGGAGGAGGGCTTTCGCGGCGGGCCGGTCATGCCGTTCAATTACGATGGCAGCGCCGCCTCGATTGATCAGGTCCGCATCAATGCCCTGCGCGCAGGGTTGCGTGGCACCCTGGTGGGCAATGACCTTAAATCCAGCATGATCGTCGTGCCGTTGCTGGACGTGATTCCCGCCACCGGCCAACCGCTGGATTACAGTGTGCTGTCGACGTTTCTGGAAAAGGACGTGCGCGACAAATTCCAGACTGCCTACAGCCTGCAGCAGCAGGCAACTGCGGCCCAGCAAGGCGATTACCGTATCCACATCATCGGCTTCGCCAAGTTGGTGGGCGACCTGATCGAAGGGTTGCTGCAAGTCATGATGTTCTTTGGTGCCTCGGCGCTGATTGCATCGCTGATCATCTTCTTCTATACCCGCGACTGGCGCAGCACGGTCTTGCTGGTGGCAACGGCCACTATCGGCGTGGTCTGGTTGCTGGGCTTGCTGGAGGTATTGGGCTATTCGCTCAATCCCTATTCGGTGCTGGTGCCATTCCTGATCTTCGCCATCGGCTTGTCCCACGGTGCCCAGAAGATGAACGGCATCATGCAGGACATTGGTCGCGGCACGCACAAATACGTGGCAGCACGTTATACCTTTCGCCGCTTGTTCATTGCTGGTTTGACCGCGCTGATCACCAATGTTGTCGGTTTCGCGGTGCTGATGATCATTGACATCCCGGTCATCCACGACCTGGCGATGACCACCAGTCTGGGGGTACTGGTGCTGATCTTCACCAAGCTGTTCTTCATCCCCGTGGCGCTTTCCTATATTGGCGTCAGCCAGAGCGCAGCACTACGCAGTCTGCGCAAGCGCCCCGCAGGGCAAGGGCTGATGGGCCTGCTACAACGCTGCACCGAGCGCAGGTTCGCGATACCCTTGACCGTGGCCGCGCTGGTGGTCGGCGCAGGGGCCATGGCCATCAGCCTCCATGGGTTGAAGATGGGTGACCTGGACCCTGGGGCACCCGAGCTGCGACCCGATTCGCGCTACAACAAAGACGTTGCCTATATCAACGAACATTACGGTTTGAGCGGCGATCAGTTCGCGGTGATCGTCAAGACCCCTACCGAAGGCATGCGAGATTACACCTCGCTGGTGGAACAGGACCGTCTTGCCTGGCAGTTGCAGCAATTGCCAGGCGTGCTGGCGGTATCTTCCCTGGCAGGGGGCATCCGCATGGTCGCAGCCGGTTCCTTCGAGGGGAATCCCAAGTGGATGACTATCCCGCGCAACCAGCAGACCTCCGGCAATGTCACCCAAGCCTTGCTGGTGGGCAATCCTGAGCTGATGAACGCCAACGCCAGCGTGGCGCCGGTCATTGCCTACCTGAAAGACCACCGTGCCGAAACCCTGACCCAGGTGGTCAAGGCTACCGAAGCCTTTGCAGCCGAACACAATACCCCTGATCGCCAGTTCCTGCTCGCGGCCGGCCCCGCCGGCATCGAGGCAGCCACCAATATCGTTGTGGAACAGGCCAACTACCGAATCCTCGGGCTGTTGTACGCGGCAGTGATCGTGTTGTGCCTGATAACCTTCCGCAGTTGGCGTGCCGTGGTGGTCGCCATGGTGCCGCTGGTGATCACCTCGTTCCTCTGTGAGGCGCTGATGGTGATGCTGGGAATTGGCGTCAAGGTGGCGACCCTGCCGGTGATCGCACTGGGCGTCGGCGTAGGCGTGGACTATGCGTTGTATTTGCTCAGCGTGCAGTTGGGCGCGCAACGGCGGGGCATCACTTTAGCCGAGTCTTACGGCCTGGCCCTGGGCTTTACTGGAAAGGTAGTAGCGTTGATCGGCATCACCATGGCTGCCGGCGTGGTTACCTGGGTGTGGTCGCCTATCAAGTTCCAGGCCGACATGGGCATCCTGCTGACCTTCATGTTCTTGTGGAACATGCTGGGCGCACTCACCCTGATTCCGGCGCTTTCCTATTTCTTGTTGCGCGACATCGGCCAAGCCAAGGGCAATGCGGTCGTGGTCGCGGTGCGCATGCCGGCGGTTGAGGCCACGGTGGATATCGCCACTCCGCCAGCCCCCGACGCACTGAAAAAGATCGCCAGTGGTGGCTGAGCCTGTTCCCTCATTTCGCATAGCCGCAGTGGATAGCATCACTGCGGTGGCTTTAATCCATAAGGAGAAGTCCGTGAGCAATTCCGATCTGGTCATCGATAGCAAGCAGTTTCGCAATGCCCTGGGCGCGTTTGCTACGGGCGTCACGATCGTCACCACCCGCGATGGTGGCGGCGCCGATGTAGGCCTCACCGCCAGCAGTTTCAATTCAGTATCACTGGAACCACCCATGATTCTCTGGAGCCTGGCCAAGACCTCCGGTAGCCTGGATGCCTTCATGACTGGCGAGTATTTTGCCGTGCATGTGCTGGCTGCCGACCAACAACCGCTGTCAGATCGGTTTTCCCGGCGAGGCATCGATAAATTCGAGGGCATGCAGTTGCAGCGCGGCCCGGGCCAGGTGCCGCTGCTGGAGGGCTGTGCGGCACGCTTCAAATGCCGCACCAGCTACCGTTACGAAGGCGGCGACCATATCATCTTCGTTGGCGAAGTCATCGAATTCGATCACTCGGCGCACCCACCACTGGCCTTTCACGGCGGCAAATACGCCAAGGTGCATCCCCGTGCGCTTGAGTCGTTGATAGACACCGAGGACGTTGGCAGCAGCTTCAACAAGGATTATCTGGGCTTCCTCTTGGGGGTGGCGTCCATGCAGTTGTACCGCCCCGTTCGCCTGGCCTGGCAAGCAATGGGTTTGAGCGAGTGCGGCTATTTCGTCCTCAGCGTGCTGTCGGCAGGCAAGCACAAGACCCAGGGCCAGATCGAGGCGCTGCTTCAGCCTAGCGGCCACAGGCTGGACGAACATGAGTTGGGGCGGTTGCTGGAGGCGGAGTTGCTCACGGTGCATGGCAACGGTCCGGACCGTGAATTTGACCTCACCGCCAAGGGGCGCGATTGCGCCGTCAAGTTGTTCGTTCAGGCCAAGTCAGAAGAGCAGAAGGCCATCGGCGGCCTGGACTGGGACGACCTGGCGCTGCTCAAGAACCTGCTCAAAAAAATTATACGCAATACCCGGCCTTGACTGCTCCGGCTCAGCCCAGTCGGCGAAACAGTGCGTGCTGGGCTGCGTTGGCCACCAGTTGACCGCGGCCGTCGTAAATGGCTGCCAGCACCAGCCCGGCCGCGCCGGCCAGCGACGGGCTGGTGAGGTCGAACAACAGCCATTCGTCGGCCCTGAATGAACGGTGCAGCCACAAATCGTGGGTCAGAGTAGGGGCGAAGAAATCGCGGCCCATCCGCGTTGCTACGTGGGGCATTAGCATGGGGCTGTTGACCCACGCGTCGGACATGTAGACCAACGCAGCTTCGTGACTGAGCGGCTCATCGTCCATGGCCTGGCTGCTGCGCATCCAGTAGCGCATGGACGGTTGTCGATCGCCGCAAAACAGGAAGGCTTCCGCATCCACTGGGCGCAGCTCATGCAAATGGCTGGCCGTCAGCAGGCGTCGGTTGCCCTCGCTCAGGCGTGAGTGGAAGCGGTCGGCTAACTCGGCCAGGTTCAACAAGGTTGTCGGCAGCGGGACCTGGGGGGCGCTTGCTTGGTGATACGGGCCCACTTCGGGTGCCTGGAAACACAGTTGAGCGCTAAAGGCCAGTTGCCCAGGTGTTCCGACCCGCACCTCTAGGTTGCTAAAGGTTCTGCCATGGAGCAGGACTGCCTTGTCATAGACGGGTGGCGGTGATAGCGGGACGGGCTTGAAGAAGCCTGCGTGCAACGAGCGCAGACGGCGTCGCGGGTCAAGTCCATGGGCTGCGGCCACTGCCGCTTGCGCCATCAGTTGCCCGCCAAAAGCGTTACCGGTCAGGTTGGCTTCGCCGCAACGGCTGACAAATCGTGAGTCGTCCTCGTCCAGGTGAAAAAGCGCAGCGAAATCAGAAGGTCGAGGCGTCGTCATGCGAGGTGTGTCCTGAGTCAAGGAACAATGGCTGATTGATTAAACATATAACTCATTGATATGATTTTTCCAAGCCTTTGGCCTGTGTGGCCAAGGCAGCGAACATTGGAGAGCGTGCATGGCGGGGTTGAATGACCTTTTTGGTCTGCAGGGCAAGGTGGCATTCGTGACCGGGGCCAGCAGTGGCCTTGGCCTACATTTCTGTCGTGTGTTGGCAGATGCTGGGGCGCACGTGGTGATGGCGGCACGACGTACCGACGTGTTGACTGAGCTGGCCGAGTCCATCAGTGGCCAAGTTTCGACCGTGCGCCTGGACGTCACGGCAGCAGGGTCCGTGACGGAGGCGTTTACTGAAGTCTGCCGCTTGCATGGGGTGCCCGACATTGTCGTCAACAATGCCGGTGTCACTGTCACCAAGCCGGCGTTGGAGCAAACCGAGAGCGACTGGGAGGCGGTAATGGACACCAACCTCAAGGGGGGCTGGCTGGTCGCCACCGAGGCCGCCCGGCGCATGGTTGCCGCCAGCAAGACCGGGGTGATCGTCAATACTGCCTCTATTCTCGGAGAAAGGGTATCTGGTGCCGTCGCCCCATATGCCATCTCCAAGGCGGGGGTCATTCAGGCCACCAAGGCACTGGCCCTGGAGCTGGCGCGCCATGGCATCCGGGTCAACGCTTTGCTGCCCGGCTACGTGGCCACTGAACTCAACCACGAGTTTCTCTCCAGCGAGGCGGGCGAGCGCCTGCGCTTGCGCATTCCCAGCCGCCGGTTCGGCGTGCTGTCGGATCTGGATGCTCCGTTGCTGCTACTGGCGGGCGAGGGCGGTCGCCACATCACCGGCGCGGCCCTGGCGGTCGATGGCGGGCACCTGGTCAGCGCACTTTAGGAGAATGCTTCATGGATGCACTTGCTTGCCAACAACTGGAACGCTACTTGGCCCAACGGGGGGGGAGCAGTCGCGTCCAAGTCACCCTTGCCGAATTGCTGTCCGGCGGCGCGATTCAGGAAAACTGGCGCATCGACGCGGTGTTCCAGGATGGCCTTCACGAAGGCCCGCAAAGTCTGGTGCTGCGGACTGACGCGCCGTCCGGCGTGGCGGTCAGCCATGGTCGAGCGCAGGAGTTCGCCCTACTGACGGCGGCCTTTGAAGCGGGCGTCAGCGTGCCGCAACCGCTGTGGCTGTGTGAAGAACGCTCGGTGCTGGGGCGGCCGTTTTTCCTCATGCGTCGGGTGGCGGGCACTGCCAGCCCGCACCTGATCGTCAAGCCCGGCTCTGCGTGGGGGGGTAACCGCGTGGCGTTGGCCGAGCAGTTGGGCCGCGAGATGGCGCGAATCCATTCGATCACCCCGCCACGCCAGGATCTGGCATTTCTGCCGGCCTACGATGCGCCTCCTGCTATGCATCTGATCGCAGAGTTGCGCGGTTTCCTGGACCGCCATCACACGCCTTACCCGGTGCTGGAGTGGGGGCTACGCTGGCTCGAGCGGCACGCGCCGGCGGATCGGTCGAAAGTGCTGTGCCATCGTGATTTTCGTACCGGCAATTATATGGTGGACGAGCAGGGCCTGACGGCGATCATCGATTGGGAATTCGCCGGCTGGAGTGACCCGCTGGAAGACATTGGTTGGTTCTGTGCCCGCTGCTGGCGGTTTTCCCTGCCGGAACAGGAGGCAGGGGGTATCGGTGACCGTGACGATTTCTATCGTGGGTACGAGGCGCAGAGTGGTCGAGCCATCGCGCGGGACCAGGTGCGTTATTGGGAAATAATGGCCCATGTGCATTGGGCAGTGATTGCCATCCAACAGGCTGAGCGGCATGTGTCGGGCGAACAGGATTCGCTGCTGCTGGCGCTGACCGGTCACATGACCGCGCAACTGGAATGGGAAATTCTCGACATGACGGAGCAAGACTGATGCGTACACGTCCTGATGGCGCCGATCTGCTGGAAACGGCCCAGCGTCTGTTACGCACGCGGCTGTTGGCGCAAATGCCGGCCAGTTGCAAGCATGAAGCGTTGATGATCTGCAATGCGATGAATATCGCTGCCCGCCAGTTGCGCGCTGGCGAGCAACCTGAGCGTGATGAGCTGGCGTCATTGAACCGTCTGCTGGGTACCGACGAGTGGCGGCTGGCTCACGCCAACCGGCTATTGGCGCAGGCATTGCGCAGTGGCCTGGGCGACCCGGACAGTCCCCAGGCAAGCCCTGTCCTGGAGCATTTGCGGCGGGTGACGGCGCAATCGCTGGCGCAAAGCAACCCTGATTATCGGTAAGGCGCAAGCGGGTGCTGACTACGCCTGCTAAAGCTGAGAAAAAATTTACTATGGGTGATGGCTATTTGAAATTACTCTTCCCTGCTGTTGACACATCAGGGAAGGACGCAATGAACAAGACCATCAGGTGGGGATTCACAGTAGCGGGCGTCTGGAATTTGTTGCTCGCAGGTTTGGATATCTGGGCGTACTCGAACAACCAGGCGCCGGCTTTTCCGTTGGCCGAGCATTTGGCGATAGGGGGAGTGTTTTTGGGATTTGCCCAGCTAAACAAGCTTAAGGCAGGAGCCTAGCATCAAGGCAGCCGACCTGCAGCAGCGCACGACGCAGCCTTCGGCATCTGCTACGCCGTCCTGTGGGGGCAAAGCTTGCTCGAGATGGTATCGACGCCGTAATCCAGAAAAACCGCGTCGCCTGCATCGTTAGCAAGCCTTGCTCCTATAGTGTGTATCTCCACAAGACAGTTGCTGCAGCGACATGCGCCTGTAATAGCGGCGTAAGCCGCGTCACACACGCTCCGTCAGCGGACATCGAACGTGCGTGCCTGTTTGCGTACGGAGTCCACGTCCATTTGCGCCTGGGCCACGGGGTTGCCCAGCAGGGGGTATTTCAACGACTGGGCTAGCGCAACCGAGCGGGGCACGTCCAGGGATTCCCAGATGGCCCGCACCGTGCCCTGGACTGCCGCCGGTGGTTTGGCCGCGATGCGTGCTGCCAGTTCATGGGCTCGAGCCCACAGCGTTTCGTTGGCTGTCACTTCGGTTACCAGGCCGATGCGCAGCGCCGTCTGGGCGCTGATGCGCTCGTCGTTGCCCAGTAATGACATGCGCAGCACTTCGCCCAGCGGCAGCCGGTACGACATGCCGATCGGCTCCACCGCGCACACCAGGCCGTAAGACACATGGGGGTCGAAGAACTGCGCGTCCTCGGAGCAGATGATTACGTCGCTTTCATTCAACCAGTAGAACGCACCGGCGCAGCACAGCCCATGTACCGCGGTGACCACCGGCTTCCAGACCTTGTTGGCGCGTGCGCCCAGGCTCTCGCCCGGATCGCGGGCGTTCCACAGGTTATCGGTGCCCAGTACGTTTTCCGTGGCGTGTGCCTTCACGTCCGCTCCCGTGGAAAAGGCCCGGCCAGCCGAGCCGCGTAGCACCACGGCACGGATCTCGTCGTCTTCGCGAATGCGCGCCCACAGGTGGTCGAATTCGCGCAGCATGGCCAGGGTGAAGGAGTTCATCGCCTCGGGCCGGTTGAGCGTGATGGTCGCCACGCCATCAGGGGTGACATCGAACAATACGGTGCGGTAGTCCATGATCGTGTTCCAGGTTGATCGTCGGGCGGTGTGGCGCCGAGGCGACGCCACCTGCGGGTCAAAGGGCTTTGAATACGGGCTGGCGCCAGTCTTCGGTAATGGGGTTCCAGTCCACCGTCACTGCCATGCCGATGCGGACGTCGGCGGGGTCGATGCCCACCAAATTCGACACCAGGCGGATGCCCGGGGCACCGTCCAGTTCAACCACCACCGGGATATAGATGAAATCGTCCACGCCGGGAAACGGAGAGCGGTTGCACACCGCATAACTGTAGACGGTACCGGTGCCCTCCAAGGTGGGCCAGCGGGTGTCCTGGCTCTGGCAATGGGGGCAGTACGGGGTGGGTGGCATGCGGAAAGTGCGGCATTGGCCACATTGGGCGGACACCAGCCGACCTTCACGGGCCGCCAGCCAGAACGGCTCGGTCCATGGGTCGGTGGTGATGTGGACGTGCTCGCCGGGCAGGGCGCGGGACAGGATGGGGCTCATGCGGACCTCCGAAGGATCAGGCCGGAAACGGGAATGGAGGCTGGGCCACCGGTGACCAGCGCCAACTCGGCGTCGGGCACCTGGTTGATGGCAGTGCCGCGCAATTGCTCGACCCCCTCCAGGATATGGGTCATGCCGATGATGTAGGCCTCCGATAGTTGCCCGCCATGGGGATTGACCGGCAGGCTGCCGTTCATGCGAATGGCGCCACTTTCCACGAATGGGCCGCCTTCACCTTTGGCACAGAAACCATAATCCTCCAATTGCATGACCACCATGGGGGTGAAATGGTCGTAAAGCAGCGCCACGTCGATATCGGCGGGCGTGACCCCGGCGCGTTCGTACAGGCGCCGGGCAACATCCTTGTGCCCTGAGGAGGCAAAATATTCGTCGCTCATGCCCATCCAGGCGAATGCCCGTCCCCATTCGGCACGGCCACCGTGGGTGGCGGCGGTAACCAGCACCGGTTTCTGCCGCAGGTCCCGCGCCCGCTCGGTGGACGTGGTGATTACAGCCACTGCGCCGTCGGTTTCCAGACAGAAGTCCAAGCGGCACAGCGGGTCGGCGAGCATCGGCGAGGCAAAATACTCCTCAAGGGTCAGTGGCGTGCGGCGGATGGCCTTGGGGCGATTCAACGCGTTGAGTCGGCTGTTGATTGCCACCTCGGCGAAGGCCTCGCGACGAGTGCCATAAAGATGCATGTGTCGACGGGCCAGCACCGACATCAGGTGACCGGGACCGACCAGGCCGGAAGGCTGCAGGAACGAGTTCTCCGGGTCTGGCTTGAGGGCGCCGAACACCGTGCCCAGGCGCTGGGCCCGCTGCTGCAGGGACATGACCGTGACCACGTACTTGGCGTCGCCGGCGATGATGGCGGCTGAGGCCAGGCCGATGGCGCCGGCTGATCCGCCTCCACCGCCAGTCAGGGTGGCGGTGAACGTCACCTCTGGAATACCGAGCATCTCCATGATACTAGCCGTGTCCATGGTGTCGATGTAGCCTGCCTTGGCTCCTCCATAGTAAGCAAAACCGTCGATGTCACGCACCGACAGGCCGGCGTCCGCGCACGCCCCCAGTATGGCTTCACCAATCATCTCATTGATGGTGCGGGGCCAGGACTGTCCGCGCACGTAGTAGGGTGTCGCGCCGACGCCGACAATGGCGGTCTTGTCGCTGTGTTCCCAGGTCATGCCTTCTCTCCCTCGGCGACGCCCGTGGACGTCATGGATAAATGATCATCGGAATTGTTGTTGTGATGTCCGACTGGTCAAAGCGAATGCGCACTCATCGCGGCTGGCGGGCGAGAAAGTCAGCGATGGCTTGGTTGAACACGTCATTGCGATCGCCGGCAACCATGTGCCCGGCACCGTCCACGTCGACGTATTCGGCATGGGGCATCAGCGCCAGTAATGATTGAGCACCGTGTTCGCTGACCACATCGCTTTGCCGGCCCCGTATCAACAGCGTCGGCACTTTGACCTTGCTGGCGGCGGTTTCCATGCGCAAATGCAGGTCCGCCAGGCGTTCACGGGCGCCGTTGGCCTGAAAGGCGGGGTCCCAGTGCCAGTAGTAGCGGCCGTTTTCCTTCAACCGCAGATTTTTGAGCAGCCCCTCGTGGGTGGGGGGGCGAGGTCGGTTGGGCAGGTAGCGTGACACTGCGTCGGCCGCCTCTTGCAGCGTGGCGAATCCATTGGGGCTGCCCACCATGAAGTCGCGGATATGTTTGACGCCAGCAGGGGACATGCGCGGCACCACGTCAACCAGTACGAGGGCGCTGGCAAGGGGCGTGGCGCTTTCGCCTAACGCCAGCAGCGAGCAGGCGCCACCCAACGAGGCGCCCACCAGCACGGGTGGGCGTGGCAGGGTGGCGATGACCGCCTTGAGGTCAGCCACGAAGGCGTCGGTGGAATAGTCCTGATCGGCCGGCCAGTCACTTTCACCGTGGCCGCGCAGGTCGAGGGCCAGGGTGCGGTAGCCGGCAGCCGCCAGTTGCGTGGCAGCACGGCTCCAGGAGTGACGGGTCTGGCCGCCGCCATGGAGCAATATGACCGGCAGCCCGCGGGCGGGGCCACCGCAATCAGCACACAAGGTCAGGCCTCGATATCCCTCCAATGTCTGGCGGTGCATGCTCATGGTGACTTCCTTTTTTGTTGTGTTCTACCATTAATAGCTTAATAGTACACATGATTAAACGCCTCTGTGCAACTTATCCATGCACTCATACCATAACAAAAGGGTTTGCTCATGCCTCTGCCCGATTCACTGAAAGGCCGCCTGCGTTTGCCGTTGGTGGCAGCGCCCATGTTCCTGGCGTCATCGCCCAGCCTGGTCATCGCCCAGTGCCGGGCAGGGGTCTTGGGCTCCATGCCGGCGCTTAATCTACGCTCCACGGCTGAACTGGACGATGCGTTGTCGGGGATGATTCAGGCTCTGGCCGGATACCGCAGTGCCCCGTTTGCCATCAACCAGATCTTGGCTCCAGCCAATACTCGCCTGGACGCGGACCTGGACCTGATGGTCAGGCACCGCGTGCCAGTGATCATCACCAGCGTGGGCGCGCCTGGTGACGTGGTGCAAGCGGTTCACGGGTACGGCGGCTTGGTGTTTCATGACGTGGTCACGGTGCGCCATGCCGAAAAGGCTGTGGCGGCGGGTGTCGACGGGCTGGTGCTGGTGTGCGCCGGTGCCGGGGGGCATGGCGGGCAACTTAACCCCTTTGCGTTCATCAGTGAGGTTCGTCAATTCTTTCAGGGCACGGTGCTGCTGGCTGGCGCCATGAGCCGCGGGGTGGACCTGCTGGCCGCGCAACTGCTGGGGGCTGACCTGGGTTACATGGGCACACGCTTCCTGGCCACCCGCGAGTGCCAGATAGACCCGGTCTACCAGCGGATGCTGGTGCAGGCCAAGGCAGAAGGCATCGTCAATAGCAATCTGTTCAGCGGCCTGCCGGCCAATTACCTGGCCGCCAGTGTCGAGCGCGCCGGCCTTGATCCGGCGCGCCTGCCGTCGGCACAGACGCCGGGGGTGGGTACCGGTGGACACGGTGAATATCGAGTGTGGCGCGATATCTGGGGCGCGGGGCAAGGGGTGGGCAACATCCATGATGTGCCTGACGTGGAAGCGCTCGTCACGCGCATGGAGCAGGAGTACTGCCAGGCCCTGAAAATCAGCAGCCAACGCACACTGGAGGCATGGGCATGAGCGAGATTTGGATGAGGGCAGTCCAAGGGCAGCGTCTGGAACTGTCGGCCTATCAGCTGCAGAACCTACCGGTCCCGCAGCCGCAGGCCGGCGAAATAAGGGTGAGGGTGCACAGCGCCGGGGTGGGGTTCGTCGATGGATTGCTGTGCAGTGGCGGGTACCAGGTCAAGCCGCCTGTCCCGTTCGTGCCCGGCTGCGAGTTTGCCGGAATCATCGACGAGGTGGGTGCCCAAGTGACCGCGTTCAACCCTGGCGATCGGGTGGCTGCACTTGGCCTGGGGGGCGGGTTTGCCGATTACGCAGTGGTACCGGCAACGGCACTGACACGGTTGCCAGATGCTCTGGATTTCAGTCGCGCTGCGGTGTGTTGGGTGGATTACACCACGGCGCTGCACGCCTTGCGTGACAGGGCCAAGTTGCAGGACGGCGAATCCGTGTTGGTGCTGGGGGCGGCGGGCGGCCTTGGCCAGGCCATGATCCAGGTGGCCAATTGGCTGGGAGGCAGGGTGATTGCGGCCGCTTCGACCCCCGCCAAGCGTGAGGCGGCGCTGGCTGCAGGGGCTTGGCAGAGTGTGGATTACACCCAGGCCGATTGGGTTGACCAGTTGAAGGTGCTGACAGATGGAGAAGGCTTGCAGGTAATTGTCGACCCCATCGGCGGGCCCGGCCTGGAAAAAGCCTTCAGGCGGTTGGCTTGGGGTGGTCGCTACCTTGTGCTGGGATTTGCCGCAGGCAGTATCCCCGCGCTGCCGGTCAACCTGACTCTGCTCAAGGGCGCCACGCTGATGGGGGTGGACGTGCGTCAGTATGGCCTGTTCGAACCCCGCCACGCCGCCCAATCACGCCAGTTGCTTGCTGACCTCATCGCTGCGGGAGAGTTGAACCCTCTGGTGGGGCGGCGCTACCCGCTGGAGGACTTTGCCCAAGCGCTCAGCACGTCGCTGGACCGCGACAGAATCGGCAAAACGGTCGTGGAAGTACAGCCCTCCTAACGGCTTTATGCTGCATAGGATACAGATTATTGATCCTTTACTTTCTTTCAAGGCCGTAACCGTTAGAATGAACGGGAAGCCATGCGGCCATCAGGAATGAAAGGAACAATGAACACGCCCGTCGGAAAATCCTCAGCTTTCGGTTTGTCCGGTACCAAGCGGCAACCGCTGCAAATCCCCAAGGCGCCCCAGATCGTCGCCTCGCGGTTGAAGAAAATGATCGTGACGGGGGAGCTTAAGGCGGGTGATCTGTTGCCGGCCGAAGCCAAGTTGATGGAGGAGTTCGGCGTTTCGCGCCCTACCATCCGCGAGGCATATCGGATCCTGGAGGCGGAGCGATTGGTGAGCGTCGCCCGTGGTGCGCGTGGCGGTGCCGTGGTCCACGGTCCTGATCCGGATCTGATTTCCAGCTATGCACTGATGGTCCTGCAAAGTGAGGGAACCAAGGTTGCCGAGGTATACCAGGCGCGCATGGCTTTCGAACCATCGGCCGTGCGGCTGGTCGTCAAACAGGCCAGAAAGGAGGCCCCCCAGACTCTGCGCGGGGCCATCGCTCGTCAGCGTGAGGCGTTGGGTGATCCATCGGCGTTCGCCGAAGCCATCGCCGAGTTCCACCGCCTGCTGGTGGAGTTGTCCGGCAACCGTCCATTGATGCATCTGTGGGCCGTGATCCATATGGTCGTCGAGCGCCATCAGGCGCTCGTGGTGTCGCTGTACCGACGCAATCAGGCCACTGAAGACATCATCGCCAACGCCTCTGTGGGGCTGCGCTCCCAGGAAAAATTGGTCAAGCTGATCGAGGCGGGTGACGAGGACGCTGCCGAGATTCACTGGCGCAAGCACATGCAGGCCGCCTACAAAACCTGGCTCACCGGTTATGAAGAGATGACGATCTCCCAATTGATTCAAGACTGACCCCAGGCAAGCGTAGCTGCTGCTGCCGGCAGGCTGCGCTGCCCTGAGATGTCCAGCGCGGCACAGGGCCCGCGAAGCCTGCGGCAGCGGCTATTGGCTTGAGCTGCGCTTTTGCACGAAACGTTCCAGCGCCTGCCTGCACTCCGGGGTGTTGAGCCGTTCGATGAACTGCAGATTTTCCTCGCGAATGATCGCCAACACCTGTTCGCGCTGCGCCTGGCGCATCAGCCGCTTGCTCACCTGTAGCGCCTTGGCCGGGGCATCGGCCAGGCGCTGGGCGTAGTCCAGGGCCGAGGCCAGGCACTCTTCAGCGCTACCGTACAGGTGGCTGCACAGGCCCAGCGTATGGGCCTGTTCACCGTCCAGGCTTTCACCCCCCAGCAGCATCCGCACTGCCTGACCATGGCCAATGCGCTGGGGCAGCAGCAGGCTGGCGGCGAATTCCTGACATAAGCCCAGTTTTACGAACGGCGTGGCGAACCGGCTGTCACGGGTCGCCATCACCAGGTCGCAGTGGGGAAGCAGGGTGGTGCCTATGCCAATGGCGGCGCCACACACCGCCGCAATCAACGGTTTATCCAGGTCAACCACCGCCGCCATGAATCGAAAGGCCGGCGCGTCGAGATGGGTGGGGGGCTGCTTGAGAAAGTCCACCAGATCGTTACCGCTGGTAAATACCTTCGGCCCACCGCTGATGACCACCGCATTAATGTCATCGTCATCCGCTGCCTGGCGCAGTGCAGCCGCCAGGCTGTCGTACATGGCATTGGTCAGCGCGTTGTGCTTGTCGGCACGTTCGAGGGTGATTGACAGGCAATGCTGCTGGCGTTCCAGCCTTATGGAATCACTCATGCTCAAGGACCTCCCTGCGTTCAGCGACATTGGGAGAAGGGTATGTTCTTGTCCACGCGAATCTCGCCCGGCATCCCCAAAACCCGCTCGGCAATCTGGTTGCGCAGGATCTCGTCGGTGCCACCGGCGATGCGCAACGCCGCCGCCCATTCGTAACCGTGGCTGAACCGGGCTGCGCCGGCTGCCTGGTCAATCTGGACGAAGCCATCAAGCCCCAAGTTGTCAAGGGCCAGGGCCGACAGCGCCTGCAGGCCATTGGCGTACACCAGTTTACTCATGGCTGCGATGGGACCAGGTGTTTCGCCTTTGGACAGTGAGGTCAGCAAGCGGAACCGGAAATTGCGCAGGCCCAGCTCCTGGGTCAGCAGGTGGGCAATGCGGAAGCGATCCTGGCTGTTGGCCGAGCCACTGCGGTTGATCTGCTCGATCAGTTCGACCACATTGGGCAGCGCCTGGCTTTCGCCACCGACGTTGACCCGCTCGTTCATCAGGGTGGTCATGGCGCACTTCCAGCCGTCGCCAACCTCGCCGACGCGGTAGCGATCAGGGATGCGCAGGTCGGTAAAGAACACCTCGTTGAACTCGGACTCGCCGGAGACCTGCTCGATGGGGCGAACTTCGATACCCGGGCTGCGCATGTCCACCAGGAAAAACGTCAGGCCCTTGTGCTTGGTGGCTTCGGAATCGGTGCGCGCTAGCAGGATGCCCCAGTCGGCGACATGGGCCCAGGAGGTCCAGACTTTCTGGCCATTGATCACCCAATCGTCGCCGTCGCGCACCGCGCGAGTGCGCAGGTTGGCAAGGTCGGAGCCGGCACTGGGCTCGGAAAACAGTTGACACCACAGCAGATCGCCATTGAGCGTTGGCTGGGTAAGGCGCTCTACCTGTTCTGGGGTACCGTGGGTGCGAAGGGTAGGGATGGCCAACTGAGTGCCGATGGTGACCAAGGGGCCCACCGGCACTGCATGGCGCGACTCTTCCTCGTGGAAAATCACTTCCTGCATGGGCGTGCCATCCAGCCCGCCTTCTTCCCGCGTCCAGCGAATAGCGGCATAACCGGCGCTGGCTTTCAGCCGCTGCCACTGGCGCGCTGCGGTCGTAAAGGCCTGCACATCCTGCTGGCTGTCATGGCCGATCACGCTGGGGGCGTGATCCTGGAGCCACTGGCGCGCCTGCTGCCGGAATTGAGCCTCGTCGATACTGTCATTGAAGTCCATAAAGCCTCCTTAATGGGCACGCAGCAGCTGCAGGGATTGGGCGCTCAGCAGGCGATCGACCCAGGCCCCGGGTTCCCCCAGGGTCATGGCCAGTAGGCGTGAGCGTTTATAGAAAAAGTGACAGTCCGCTTCCCAGGTGTAGCCGATACCGCCGTGAATATGCAGGCATTCACGGGCGGCCTGTTCGTAGGCATGGGTGGCGCTCAGGCGGCAGGTGGCGGCTGCCAGAATAGCCTCGGCGGCGGTACC
Organism: Pseudomonas sp. JC1203; assembly: GCF_056175065.1. Lineage (NCBI taxonomy): Bacteria > Pseudomonadati > Pseudomonadota > Gammaproteobacteria > Pseudomonadales > Pseudomonadaceae > Pseudomonas > Pseudomonas sp. JC1203. Next base: position 40,831 of record NZ_JBWCAM010000011.1, on the reverse strand, counting down.
AGCTTCCAGCGCCCAAGCGCCATACCAGGCATTGGAGCGTGCCAATTCGATGTTCACGGCCATGTCGGCCAGCTTGTGCTTGATGGCCTGGTAGCTGCCAATGGGGCGGCCGAACGTGTGGCGCTCCAGGGCATAGTTGCGTGCCAGGTCCAGGGCGGCGTCGGCACCACCAATTTGCTCGAAGGCGGTGAAGATAGCCATCTGGTCCACCACCCGCTCCATGGTCTTGATCGCCTGGGCACCGGCCAGTACGCCCACCGCGGGAATGCGGCTCAGTTCCAGCGCGGCGAAGGGTACGGTGCCGTCAGGGCCCTTGAGGGGGACGGTATTGATGTTCGCTTGTTTGAGGTCCACCAGCACTACCACGGGCTGGCTGGCCTGTAGGGCGGGCAGCACAGCATGGTGGGCGTGAGCCCCGTAAGCCAGGGCATGGCTGCGACCACTCACGGCCTTGCCATCAAAGCGCAGGGGCTGGGCGTCCCAGGACTGGCCGGGGGCAATCAGGCCGGTCGTCAGAGTGGCTTCGCCGCCAGCGATGGCCTGCAAAACCTCCAGGGCCTGGGGGGCGGCACTGCGTTTGAGCAGTTCGGCGCCGGTAAGCACGGTGCTCTGGAACGGAATGGGGGCCAGGGCACGTCCCAGCTCCTCGGCCAGTACGCACAACTCGAGCATGCCCAACCCCAGGCCGCCTTGCGCCTCGCCTATGGCCACTGCGGGCCAGCCCAGTTCGCTGACCTGTTGCCACAAGTCGGGATTGCAAGGCTGGTGTGCCGACAGCATCTGGCGCAAGGCCTGCAGGCTGCTGGCCTCGCCGAGAAAGCGGCGGGCCTGGTCCCTGAGCATGCGCTGTTCATCAGAAAAATCGAAGTTCATGGTGGCCCCTGCCAGTATCACTGTTGTATAAACGTATAAATCATATACACATTAAAATTATTGTGTCCAGTGGTCGACATCCTGTCGATGGCAGCCAGTATGGCGGCTCGCAGACAAACCACGAAATACTTTTCGAATCGTGTGTTATAGTTAAATCATCAATATCATATGGTTGATTAGGTCGCCCGCTTCGGGGTGGTCATTCTGAAGGTTGGTAGTCATGAGCGATATGAAAGACCTGGGCTTTCTCAATGGGCGAGGGGGACAGGACAAGCGCCAGGCCTTGCACATTCCCAAGGCCCCGCAGATCGTTGCGGGGCGCATCAAAAAGCAGATCGTCAACGGTGAGCTGAAGGAAGGTGATCTGCTGCAGGCAGAAGGCAAGCTCATGGAAGAATTCGGTGTGTCTCGGCCTACCATCCGCGAAGCCTTTCGTATCCTGGAGGCAGAGCACCTGATCACCGTGGCGCGGGGCGCCAAAGGCGGTGCGATCATTCACGCCCCAGACCCTAATCTGATTGCCAATTATGCCTTGATGGTGCTGCAGTGCGAGGGCACCACCGTGGCGGAGGTGTACCAGGCGCGCATGGCCTTCGAGCCATCGGCTGTGCGCTTCGTGGTTGAGCACTCCGCCGCGCGTGCGGTGCCGGTGCTGCGCGACGTTGTGGAGCAGGAACGGTTGTGCATCGAGGATCCGGCGGCCTTCGCTGCCGAAGTCGCACGCTTTCACAAACTGCTGGTGGAGCTTTCGGGCAACAAGCCGTTGATTCATCTGTGGGGCGCGATGCACGAGGTCGTGGCCCGCCATCAGGCGGCAGTAGTCGCCTTGCAGCGGCGCAATATCTCCCTGGAAAATTCGATCCTGGCTGCCGTCACCGGGCTAAAATCCCAGGAAAAGCTGATCAACCTGATCGAAGCAAAGGACATCGATGGCGCCGAGGCCCATTGGCGCAAGCACATGGTGCGATCGAACAAGGTCTGGGTGACGGGCTTCGAGCACATGCGCATTGCCGACCTGTTCAACGCCAGCTAGGCGTCAAGGGATCTGCCGGGTGTCGAGCAGCATGCCCTCGCTGCCCTCGGCATAGTCGCGGGTCGAGCCTTGGCAGCGCAGGGCCTGGGCACTGCGTTCGGGCTGGAAGCTGTAGCACAACGGTGGCTGGCCATACTCGGCGGCATCGTGGAAGCGGTCGTGGTCCAGGGTGCGCCCACCGGCCACCAAAATCGCCCGGCGCAAAATATTCGCCTGTTCCGCTGTCTCTTCAGCCAGGCTTTCGGTCCATTGGCGAAAGCCTCGGCCCAGTGTCTGGCCCTGCCAGGGTGGGTTAGTGATGGTGTCCTGGTCTACCGCCCAGCCCATGACTACCTGATTGTCGCGCAACAATCGCACTTGGGTCGGCCCCAGCCTGGGATGCAGGCCATCCCAACCCATTACCTGCCTGTCATCTACTTGGGCTTCGTAGCGTCTTTCGACCTGCACTCGCTTGACGTGGGCCAGTGTCAGTCCGGCCAGGTCGTGCACATGGGTGCACTGCTGGCGCATGTCGATCAGGGCGCCGATGTCCGAGGCACGGGCGATCAAGGGGTTGCCGACCAGTTGTTGCAACGGTTGCACGGCGCCAGGGCAGGTACTCCAGGGGGTACGGGGTGCCGCCATGCGAACGGCGGTAATCACTCGGCCGTCGTGCTCGATAGTCACGCCAAAGTGATGGAAGTCGTCCTCCAGCCAGCCCGTGACCTGGCCGGGGGCGGTGTGACGCAGTACGATCAGGCGCCGCAACCGCCCACCCGTGCGTGGGTAGCCCTGGCTCACGCGGCACACATCAGACGGTCGCCGCACAGGCGTGGCACGATGTCCAGCAGCCCCACCTGGGCGCAATAATCCACTTCGTGCTGCATGTCCGCAGCCCGCAACAATACACCCAGCTGGCTTTGCTGCAGGCAGCGGGCGGGGGAGTCGGCGAACTGGCGGTACACCGCCTGGGCAATGGTGCAGGTGTCCGAGGCCTGCCAATGGTCAGGTTCCAAAGCCAGCAACTGGTCGATCAGGTGCCCGGCCAGGTAGAGGTCCTCCAGATTGACACGCCCGGCGGAGCCGGCGCAGACCAGGACAATGGAGGTGCCGCGATGCTGCCTGAGCTGGCGAACCACGGCCGGGGCATTGAGCAGCGCTGCGGCGTACACGTAGCGTGCGGTGTCGGCCTTGCGCAGTGCCACAGTGCCGTTGGTGGTGGCATAGAACAGGTCGCGCCCGGCCAGGGGTTCCAGGCACAGGGCCAGCGGCGAGTAGCCGGCGAAACCCTGCAGAGGCTTGAGATGATTTTCGCCGGCCAGCACGTAGCTGTCGTTGGCCAGCAGGCGCACCGCGTCGCAAGCCATCTGCCGGTTGCAGGCGGGGTACACTGCGCAAGCGCCTTGGTGCAAGGCGCTGACGATACTGGAAGTGGCAAACAGTACATCGATGACAACGGCTACCTTGTCATAGAGGAAATCGGGGTTCAGGTCCTCCTTTCTCAGGATTACATTGATTTTCGGCATGCAAGGCTCCTTGTCAACGAAATGGGGAAGGTGCAGAAACAGATTAATCATATAGATTATTGCACGCAAGACAACCTACCCGCATCCTTGGCCGAAATAGCAGTGCTTGAGAGAAGAAACTACCCATCGGACTGGTTGTTTATCATCATAAGCATATATATGATTAAGGTCCGTGTCGTCGGGCGTTGCTGATCGTCTCGGCGTTGAATGGATTGAATGGGAGACTGACAGTGGCTCAAGCCTATATTTTCGACCACGTACGCACCCCCAGGGGGCGCGGGCGGGCTAACGGAGGGCTGCACGCGGTGACATCCACGGAGTTGGCGGCCCAGGTGCTGCGGGCCTTGCGCGAGCGCAACCGGTTTGACAGCGCCGAGGTAGCCGAAGTGGCCCTGGGGATTGTCACGCCCTTTGGCGAGCAGGGTTCCAACCTGACCCGCCCGGCCATCCTGATGGCCGATTACGACGTGCGAGTGCCCGGTTTTCAACTGGACCGGGCCTGCTCCTCGGGGCTGGATGCGGTGAACCTGATGGCTGCGCAGGTGATGTCGGGCCAGGTGGGCCTGGCCATCGGCGGCGGAGTGGAGTCCATGTCCCGGGTACCGATGGGCTCCCAGGGCAGTGCCTGGGCGCGAGACCCGGCAATCGCCTACGCGACGGCTTTCGCCCCCCAAGGCATTGGCGCCGACCTGCTGGCCACCCGGGGCGGGTTCAGCCGTGCCGACGTCGACGCCTACGCCATCGCCAGCCAGCAACGGGCCGGGCGGGCCTGGGACGAAGGGCGTTTCGACCGTTCGGTCATTCCTGTCGTTGACCGGCTGGGCTACCCGCTTCTGGCCCGTGACGAACACTTGCGGCCACACACTACGGCTCAGGACTTGGCCAACCTGCAACCGGCCTTCGCCCAGATGGGCACCCTGGGCGGTTACGATGCCATTGCCTTGCAGAAATACCCCGATGTCTTCGAGATCGACCACGTGCACACCGCCGGCAACTCGTCCGGCATTGTCGACGGAGCGGCGGGCGTGCTGGTCGGCTCTCTGGAGGCCGGCCAGCGCCTGGGCCTGACGCCGCGGGCGCGCATTCGCGGCTTCGCCTCCATCGGCTCCGACCCCACCATCATGCTCGACGGCCCGGCCCCAGCTTCGCTGCGGGCGCTTGAGCGCGCCGGGATGAACGTCAGCGACATCGATCTGTTTGAACTCAATGAGGCGTTTGCCTCGGTGGTGCTGGAATACATGCGCGTGCTGGACATTGGCCACGAACGCATCAACGTCAATGGAGGTGCCATTGCCTTGGGTCACCCGCTGGGTGCCACCGGAGCCATGCTGCTGGGCACGGCCCTGGACGAATTGGAGCGCAGCGGCGCCAGCACCGCACTGGTCAGCCTGTGCGTGGGCATCGGCATGGGCACTGCCACTATCATCGAGCGAGTCTGATCGTGGCGATTATCGAATTCTGCAAGGATGGGTCATCGCATGTTTGAAACCATTGCTTATTCCCTGGGCGACGACGGCGTGGCCGTGGTCGCCATCGATATTCCGGAACAACCGGCCAACACCATTACCGAAGGCTTTCGCGATGAACTGATCAAGCTTATCGATCGGGTGACCGGCGATGACAATGTGAAGGGCGTGATTCTTACCTCGGCAAAAAAGGATTTCGTCGCGGGCGGGGACCTGAAGGACATCGTCCGTACGCTGTCACGGCCCTTGAGCGTGGAACAGGCACGTGTCATGGCGACGCAGATGAGTCCGGTACTGCGCCGCCTGGAGACCTGTGGCACACCCTTTGCCGCAGCCATCAATGGCTCGGCCCTGGGTGGCGGGCTGGAAATCGCACTCGCGTGTCACCACCGAGTGGTTGCCGACGACCCCAAAATCTTGCTAGGGCTGCCGGAAGCGACCTTGGGATTGATGCCGGGAGCAGGGGGAACACAGCGTTTGCCTCGTTTGATCGGAATTGCCAAGGCGCTGCCGCTGATGCTCAAGGGGACGTTGATGCCCCCCCAGGCCGCGCTTGCCGCAGGCATTGTCGATGAGGTGGTGCCCAATGCCGATCTGCTGAATACTGCTCGGCGTTGGCTCATCGAGCATGGCAACGCCGAGCAGCCGTGGGATCAGAAAGGGTTCCAGGTGCCGGGTGGGGCCGGTTTTGCCGACGTGGAACTGGGTAACCTGTACAATCTCACCACCACGCAGATCGCCCGTGACACGGGGCGCAACCTCCCGGCACCCATTGCGTTATTGCGTGCGGTGGCCCACGGTACGTGCGTGCCTATCGATGCCGGCTTGCATATCGAGTCCTGCGAGTTCGCCGGGCTGGTGCTTGACGCCACGGCTTGCAACATGGTGCGCACGTTGTTTGTCAACAAAGGAGAGTTGGAGAAAGGCGCGCGGCGTCCCGACGGCATCGCGCCCGCTGCGTATCGGAAAGTCGGCATACTCGGCGCCGGCTTGATGGGCAGCGGGATCGCCAGCGCCACTGCAACCGCCGGCCTGGAGGTCATACTGCTCGACGCTTCGCAAGCGCAGGCAGAGGCCGGGCGCCAGCGCCTGGTGGATGAATTCGCCAAGCGAGTGGGCAAGCAGCGCATGACGCAGGCAGCAGCAGACGCCATCCTGAGCCGTATTCATGCCACCAGCGATTATGCCCAACTGATCGACTGTGACCTGGTGGTCGAAGCGGTATTTGAAGACCTCCAGGTCAAATCGGTGGTATTCATGAAGGCGCAGCCGTATCTCAAGGCCGAGGCGCTGTTGGCTTCCAATACCTCAACCCTGCCCATCAGCGACATGGCCCGAGACCTGACAGCGCCTGAGCGGTTCATCGGGCTGCACTTCTTCTCACCTGTCGAGCGTATGCCACTGGTGGAGGTCGTCGTCGGCGAACGAACCAGTGACGCTACCTTGGCCCATGCCCTGGATTTCATCCGGGCCTTGCGCAAGACGCCCATTGTGGTCAAGGACTCACGTGGCTTCTTTACCTCGCGGGTGATCGCCGCTTACCTTCAGGACGCGCTGGCCATGCTGGGCACCGGCGTCAAGCCGGCGTTGATCGACAATGCCGCTCGCCTGGCCGGGTTTGCCATGGGGCCGCTGGCGCTCCTGGACGATGTCGGTCTGGAAAACGGCTATAAGTCGGCCCTGGCGGAGCGCGAGGCGCTGGGCGCTGCGTGGCGAGAACCTGCTGGCTTCCATGTGCAAAAAATGTTCTGCGAGAACCTGGGGCGCATAGGTCGTCGCGGTGGGCAGGGGTTCTACGACTATCCCCAAGGCAGGCGCAGCCTCTGGACAGGGCTGAGCGAAGTGTTCCCTGAGTTGACTGAGCAGCCGGACGTCGAGCAGATCAAGCAACGCATGCTCTACATCCAGGCATTGGAAGCTGTGCGCTGCATGGAAGAAGGGGTCATTACTCAGGCTGCCGAAGGTGATGTGGGGACAGTGCTGGGTATTGGCTTCCCGGCCTGGACCGGAGGCGTCTTCAGTCTGATCGACACGTTGGGTGCGGTTTTCATCGACCGCTGCGACCGGTTGGCCGATGAGATCGACGAACGTTTCCGCCCCTCGGCGTGGTTGCGCGAGCGTGTTGCACGGGGAGCGCGTTTTCATGCCCTTGACTGTTGAGCACCCTTGCCAGAGAGCGCATCGATCATGAATTTCGACTTTTCTGCGGAACAGGAACAGCTGCGCGATCAGGCACAGCGGGTATTTGCCGACGGGCTGCAAAGAGCCCGTGTGGTGTTGGACAGCACAGGGTTGTGCGATCGGGCGCTATGGGCCCAGGTTCAGGCCCTCGGCTGGCCGGCTGCGGCAGTCGCCGAGCAAGACGGTGGCCTGGGACTGACGGCGCTGGAGCAGTGCGTGTTGGCGGAGGAGGTCGGGCGCTCGCTGGCGCCCATTCCCTACACTAGTTCAGTGCTGCATGCCACGACCGCCTTGCAGCAGGCGCAGGGGTGTAGTGAAGCCTCGAATCTGTTGGCCGAGCTGGCGGCAGGAACCACAACCGCCAGTGTGGCGTTTGTTGAAGCAGGGCAGGAGGTCTGGACCGCCAGGCCCCAGGCGCGGGTCAGTGACGGTAGGATCAGCGGCCACAAAGTGATGGTGGCAGACGCCGCGGTTGCTGGCTGTTTTGTGGTCGCGGCGACCTCCGAGCAAGACGCTGGCGGTTGGGGGTGGTGGCGAGTGGACTCCGGCGTCGAGGGCGTCAGCCTTGAAGCCGTCGAAGCCATAGACCGTGTGCGGTCGTTTGCCGACTTACATTTGGAGAACGCGCCGTGTGTACGGCTGGGCGCTCCGGGGCAGGGCGCGGAACTGGCCGTACGAGCCTTGGATGCTGCCGCGGTGCTGTCGGCATTTGAACAGTTGGGCAGTGCCGAGGCAGCGCTGGCGATGACCGTGGAGTATGTCAGGACACGCCAGGCCTTCAACCGGGTCGTGGGCAGTTACCAGGCGGTCAAGCATGCGCTGGCCGACGCCTACGTGGCCAATCAACTGGCCCGTAGTCATTGTTATTACGGTGCCTGGGCATTGACCCAGGCGCCAGACCAGTTGCCTCGAGCCGCGGCAGGCGCGCGCCTGGCCGCCACGGAAGCCTTGAACAAAGCCGCTGAAGCCTGTGTAGAGTTGCACGGTGGTATCGGTTTCACCTGGGAAAGTGATGCCCAGTTGTTCTATCGCCGCGCCAGGTTGCTGGCGACTCAATTGGGTGGCCGTGCCTGGTGGGCGCAGCGCCTCAAGGATGTTTTGGGCCGTACTGCGTCTTGACAGCTATTCGGAGAACCGCAATGGATTTTGAAGATACCTCGCAACAAGCGGCCTATCGCGCGAAGGTTCGCACCTGGCTGGCCAGCCACGCCCCGAAGTTCGCCGTTGCCCCTGAAACCGCAATGGCGCCCGAGGCGTTCATGGGCCTGGCCCGTCGTTGGCAGGCACTGAAGGCAGAGGCCGGGTATGTCGGCATCATGTGGCCAACGCCGGTAGGCGGCCAAGGGGGCAGCGCGATAGAGCATGTGATCTACCACCAGGAGGAAGAGCGCTACCCGTTGCCGCTGATCCCGTTCGCTGTCGGCATCGGCATGTGCCTGCCGACCCTGTTTACCCATGGCTCTGCCCAGGTAATTGATCGTTTCATGGCTCCGGGCATGCGGGGGGACGAGATCTGGTGCCAGCTGTTTTCCGAGCCGGCCGCAGGATCTGATCTTGCCGGGTTGCGTACGCGGGGCGTTCGCGAGGGCGATGACTGGATCATCAATGGACAGAAGGTTTGGACCTCGTACGCCCATGAGGCTGATTACGGGTTGTTGCTGGTGCGTACCGATCCCGCAGCCCCCAAGCACAAGGGCTTGACCATGTTCTATGTCGACATGCGAGCCCCGGGGGTGGAAGTGCGCCCCATTCGTACGCTGCTGGGCGATGCTGAGTTCAATGAGGTTTTTTTCACGGATGTGCGCATCTGTGATAGCCAGCGGCTGGGCGCGGTAGGCGATGGTTGGAAGGTCTCGCTCAGCACTTTGATGTTCGAGCGCCTGGCGGTAGGAGGAAAGCCCTGCGGCGCGCCTACTGCCAGCGAACTGGCTGGGCTACTGGACGCGACATCCCTGGCACGCTACTACGTGGCGGACGAGGGCATCGAGTTGACGCGCTTACGCTCGATGACCGCAGTATCACGTGGGGGAGTGCCGGGTCCGGAAGCGTCCATCAACAAGTTGGTCATGGCCAAGAACCTGCAAGACATGACCAGTAGCGCGCTTGAGAACCTGGGCGTCGATGCGTTGCGCGAGCTGGACGAACCACAGTCGCGAAGGCTCAATTACTGGTATCTCTGGTCGGCCGGCCTGCGTATTGCCGGAGGCACAGACGAGATACTGCGCAATATTATTGCCGAGCGGGTACTGGGTTTACCGCCAGAGCCGCGCAATGATCGTGATACGCCATTCAACCAATTGGGCAAGGCCTGATCGACTAACGATCAGGGCCTCGCCTTTGAGTGATGGCTGCAACAGGTTGTTTAAACGCGCTCGAAGAGTACGGCGATGCCTTGGCCGCCACCGATGCACATGGTCGCCAAGCCATAGCGGCCCTGGATGCGATGCAGTTCGTGAATGGCCTTGGTGGCGATGATCGCGCCGGTGGCGCCCACCGGGTGGCCCAGGGAGATCGCCGAGCCGTTAGGGTTGACCTTGGCCGGGTCGAAGTCCAGCTCGCGGGCCACGGCGCAGGCCTGGGCGGCGAAGGCTTCGTTGGACTCGATCACGTCCAGGTCCTGCACCCGCAGGCCGGCCTTGAGCAGCACCTGGCGGGTGGCCGGAATTGGCCCCAGGCCCATCAGCGCCGGCTCCACGCCGGCGTGGCCGTAGCCCACCAGCCGCGCCAGGGGCACAAGATTGTGGGCGCGCACGGTCTCGGCGGTGGCCAGCACCAGGGCGGCGGCGCCGTCGTTGAGGCTGGAGGCGTTGCCCGGGGTCACCGTGCCGTCCTTCTTGAACGCCGGCTTCATCTTCGCCAACTGCTCGGCGTCCACGGCGCGTACGTTTTCGTCCTCGGCGAAGGTCACCGGGCCTTTGCGCGTGGCAATCTCGATGGGCACGATCTGCGAGGCAAACCGCCCCTCGGCAATGGCCCGGGCGGCGCGCTGCTGGCTGACCAGCGCCAGTTCATCCTGCATCTGCCGGGTGATGCCGTACTTTTCGGCAATGTTCTCCGCAGTGATGCCCATATGAATGCCGGCGAACGGGTCGTGCAGCACGCCCAGCATGTAGTCCAGCGCCTGGATATCGCCCATGCGCGCGCCCCAGCGGGTCTGCTGCAGGAAGTACGGGCCACGGCTCATGGACTCGACACCGCCGGCCAACACCGCGCCGGCGTCGCCCAGCAGCAGGCTCTGCGCCGCCGAAACGATGGCCTGCAGGCCGGAACCGCACAGGCGGTTGACGTTGAATGCAGGAGTTTCTTGAGGAATGCCGGCGTTGACCGCCGCCACCCGCGACACGTAGGCGTCGCGTGGCTCGGTGGGGATCACCGTGCCGAACACCACGTGGCCGATGTGCTCGGGGGCTAGTTTGGCCCGCTCAAGGGCGGCACGGGCCAGGTCGGTGGCCAGTTGGGTGGGCGGTACATCCTTGAGCGAACCGCCAAAACTGCCAATGGCCGAGCGCGCGGCGCTGACCACGAAGATTTCCGTGTTCATACACAATTCCTCTCAGGTGAAGGTGGCAAACGAAAGCCAGGGGTCAGCGCTGGCGGTACAGCCCTTCTTGCGCCATGCTGGCCAACAGGTGGCCTTCCCGGTCATATATATGCCCCAGGCTCAAACCACGCCCGGAGCCTGCGGCCGGTGTGTTGGCCGAGACCAGCAACCACTCCTGGCAGTCGACCGGCTGATGAAACCAAATGGTATGGTTGAGGCTGGCGACAAACAGGTCGGCAGCCAGCTTGTGTTCGTGGTGCGGGGTGAGGGCGGTGATGCCGAACCAGAAGTCACTGAGGTACGCAAGCGCTGCTGGTTGCATGCGCGCGCTGATGGTCAGCTCTGACCCGCTACGCATCCAGTAGCTCATGTCACCAAGGGCGTCCCGTTCGAGCAGCATGTGCTCGGCCTGCACCGGGCGGATCTCCACCGACTGGGTCTTGCCGATGAATGCCTGTTCCTGTGCGTTGAGGCGATCATGATAATGGCTGCGCAGTTGCGTCAGGTTCATCAGGCCTTCAGGGCCATGGTGCATTGGCGGGCTGATCTCATGCGCCATGCCCGACTCCCCGGCATGAAACGATACGGTCGCCAGGGCAATGGTGCGTTGATGTTGCTCCAGCCTGACTAGCCGTGCAGCAAAGCGACGGCTCTGCTGCACCCGTTCGACGGTCACGGTCAGCGGTGCACCCACGTCTCCCGCAGCCAGAAAGCTGTGTTGCAACACGTGGGGACGCAACGGCTCATCTACCGTGGCCAGGGCTGCGGCGACTGCCAGCCCCAGTGTCTGCCCACCATAGATCGCGCCATTCTGGTTGGTATGGAAAGTGTCGCAGGTGAACCGGTCATTTCCCAGGGGACGGAGCTGCAGTAGGGGGGCAATGCTGGTGCCGTCCCATGCTTTGGCAGGCGCAGAGCAGGAGAGTGCCTCAGACCCCACGAAACACCCCCTTGCGCTTCTGGAAGAAAGCCTCCCTGCCTTCGGCAAAATCCGCCGAGGCGATGAGTACGGCTTGAGCGTCGGCCTCCCAATCCAATGCCGCGTCCAGGCTCAAGGGCGCCCGGCCAAGCATCGCCTTAGTCGCTGCCAACGGTCCTGGCGCGCTAGCCGCCAACTGATGCGCATGGCGCAGCGCGGTTTCCAGCACCTGGCCGGACGGGGCAAGGAAGTCTGCCAGGCCAATCTGGACGGCTTCTTCACCTCCGATGATTTGTTGGAACATCACCAGTTGGCGAGTGCGGGGTAACCCAATGCGTTGGGGCAAGGTCCACAGCGCCCCCCAATCGGGCATGACGGCAACCTTGCCAAAGACCGCGCCGAAGCGGCTGTCTGCATCGGCCACGACGAAGTCGCAGGCGACGGCCAGTGACAATCCTGCGCCAAACGCTGCGCCTTGTACCGCGGCCAACACCGGCACCCGACCATTGACGATCGCGCGGATGACCCGTTGGCCTCGACGCATGTCCCGGCGCATCGCCTGGGTTTGAGTATCCAGGCCATCCAGTGGGCCTCCTGCGCAAAAATGCGCACCACCGCTGAGGACAATCGCTCGCGTGGTTTCGTTGTCCTGCAGTTGCTCAAGGGTCTGCGCCAGTTGCCGGTAAAGTTCAGGCACCAGGCTGTTGCGCTTCTCTGGCAGGTTGAGCTGGACCAGGGCTACGCCCTCATCATGGCTGACAGTGACGACAGTCGTCATGCTGAAACTCCTCGGCTTACAGCCGTTCGATGATGGTTACGTTAGCCAGGCCACCGCCTTCGCACATGGTCTGTAGCCCATAGCGGCCGCCACAGCGCTCCAGCTCGTGCAGCAAGGTCGTCAACAACTTGGTGCCAGTGGCGCCGATTGGATGCCCCAAGGCAATGGCGCCGCCATTGACGTTGGTTAATTCGACTGAATAGTCCAATTCGTTCAGCCAAGCCATGGCGACACTGGCGAACGCTTCGTTGATTTCCACTCGATCAATGTCGGCCATGCGCAGGCCTGCCTTGCCTAAAGCATGGCGAGTGGCTGCGATGGGAGCTGTCAGCATCCACACAGGATCGTCGCCGCGCACGCTCATGTGCACGATGCGCGCCCTGGGTGTCAGGCCATAGCGCTTGAGCGCCGCTTCGGAACAGATCAGCACGGCGCTGGCCGCGTCCGATACCTGGCTGCTGGTGCCAGCGGTCAACAGCCCATCCGGCAATAACGGCTGCAAGGTCGCCATCTTTTCCAGGCTGCTGATCCGAGCTGTTTCATCCATGGCAAAATCGCCCACCGGAACGACCTGAGTGTCGAATGCTCCAGCCTGGATAGCCGCCAATGCCCGGTTGTTGGACTGCAACGCATAGGCTTCCATGTCCTGTCGGCTGAAGCCCCAATGCCGCGCGATGCGCTCAGCAGCGGCGAACTGTGACAGTTGCTGCTCGCCATAGCGAGCGCGGTAACTCGTGGCGCTCGTCCAGGGATCATCGAAGCCCAGGTCTTTGGCGGCATACAGGGCCGTATTGATGGGAATACGACTCATGTTCTGTACGCCGCCGGCAATGACGACGTCCTGAGTGCCGCTCAATACCGCCTGGGCGGCAAAATGCACCGCTTGCTGCGACGATCCACATTGCCGATCGATGGTCACGCCGGGAACGCTATCGGGGAGCCCCGCGCCCAACCAGCAAAAGCGTGCAAGATTGCCTGCCTGGGGGCCGATGGCGTCGATGGCGCCGAAGATGACATCATCGTATTCATCGGCCGGTATGCGATTGCGCGCCACCAGGGCCTTGATGACATGGGCGCCCAGGTCCATTGGATGCCACGTGGAAAGACTGCCATTGCGCTTTCCTGTGGGTGTGCGCAAAGCGTCGACGATGTAGGCGCTGGCCATGGTTCACTCCTTGGAGGGGGAAAAATCAGTGGTGCTTGTTGTGGGCACGGATAACGCTCTTGGCAATGCTCCAGCGGTGTACCTCTGAGGGGCCGTCGTAAATCCGGAAGGCTCGCACGTCGGCAAATATGCGCGCGACAATGGTTTCATCCGTCACGCCCTGGCCGCCGAGAATCTGCACGCTACGATCCACTATCCGCCAGATCGCTTCAGACGAGATGACCTTGGCCATGCTGGAGGCATGGCGTCCCAGTTCTCCCTGGTCCAGAACCCACGCGCAGTACCACACCGCCAGGCGCGTGGTGTGCAAGTCCAGTTCATTGTCTGCCAGCTTGAAGCCCACCCCCTCATGCTCGGCCAATACCTTTCCAAAAGCTTCGCGCTTGCAGGCGTAGGCGGTGGCCGTTTCGTGGGCGCGCCGGGCGGCGCCCAGCCAGCGCATGCAGTGGGTCAGGCGGGCGGGTGAAAGACGCACCTGGGCGTATTTGAAGCCCTCTCCCGGTTCGCCCAGCACGTCACAGGCCGGTACCCGCAGGTCAGTGAAGCGAACCACGCCGTGGCCGCCTGGGAAGCAGGAATCGAGTGCGTTCATGGCACGCTCGACGCGAATGCCTGGGCGGTCCATGTCCGCCAGGAACATCGTGGCCCGGCCGTCCTCCAGCTTGGCCATAATGATGGCGAAGCTGGCACCTTCGGCCCCGGTGATGAACCATTTCACCCCATTGATAATGTAGTGATCGCCATCGCGCAGGGCAGTGGTCGCCAGCATCGCCGGGTCTGAACCCGAACCAGGCGAGGGTTCGGTCATGCAGAAACAGGAGCGTATCTCACCCAAGGCTAGCGGCTTGAGCCAGCGCTCCTTCTGCTCAGGCGTGGCGATCTGCTCCATCATGTGCATGTTGCCTTCATCGGGAGCGGCAATGTTCAGTGCCACCGGTCCAAGCGGCGAATAGCCTGCTTCCTCGAACACGATGGCTTTGGCCAGGTGGTTCAGGCCCAGTCCACCGTAAGCGGTTGGCATGTGCGGGGTCAGCAGCCCAGCCTGGCGAGCCAGGCTCTGCATCTTGCGGCGCAGCGGTTCTGTAGGCCCGTGGGGCGTGCAGCGAGGGTCCTTTTCCAGCGCAATGATGTGTTGCGCGATAAAGGCGCGGGTGCGCGCTTGCAATTCGAGCAGCTCAGGGGGAAGTGTGAAGTCCATGGCAGCGTCCGGTAGTCAATAGAAACGTTGTTGACGGGCAGCCATCTGCACCATCTGCTCGGTAGGGCGATACAGGCCGCCCAGGGCCTGATAACGTTGGCAGGCTGCCAACAGGTTGGAGGCGCCAAGCCAGTCCGCATACTTCAGGGCGCCGCCAACATGGCGGGGAAAGCCCAGGCCCAGTATCAGCGCCATATCGACTTCGATGGCACTGTCGGCCACCCCCTCCTCAAGTGCACGGGCTGCCTCGATGATGGTCGGCAGCATGATCCGCTCGACGATTTCGGCGGCGTCGAATTCTTGGGGGCCGTCGGGCTGCAGGTGCGCCAGCAAATCACGGGTAGCGGGATCCACGGACTTCACCGGGCGGCCCTTGGGGTCCTTGTCGTATCGATAGAAACCGACGCCGTTTTTCTGTCCCAGCCGCCCCTCGTTGACCATGTGCTGCACGGCATGCTTGAAACCGGGTAGCAGGCGCTCACCGTAGCCTTGAGCAATGCCATCGATGACGTGCAGGGAGGTATCCATGCCAATCACGTCCTGGAGGTAGGCGGGCCCCATGGGCCAGCCAAACGCTTCCATGGCGGCGTCGATGGCTTGGTAATCCGCGCCGTCATGTATCAATCGCAGAAAGGCCAGCACATTGGCAGTGAGAATGCGGTTGACCAGAAACCCGGGACAGTCCTTCACCACGATCGGTGTCTTGCCCAGGGTGTTGGCGTAGCTGGCGATGGTCGCCGCCGCTTTAGGGCTGGTTTTGGGGCCGCAGATGACTTCCACCAACGGCATAATGGGCACGGGATTGAAAAAATGCATGCCCACGAACTGCTCAGGTCTCTGCAAGCCGCTCGCCAACTCGGTGATGGACAGCGATGAGGTATTGGAGGCCAGCACGGCGGCCGGTGGCAGCGTGGATTCCACTTCTGCCAGTACGCTGTGCTTGATTTTGAGATTTTCGACAACCGCCTCGACTACAACGTTGACTTGCTCAAAGCCTTGATAATCCAAAACAGGCTTGATCGACTGCAGGATGCGCTCAGCCTTACCTGGCTCCATACGGCCAGTGGTGACTTGCTTGTCCAACAACTTAGCCGCTTCATTCATGCCCAAGTCCAAGGCGGGTTGGGCGATATCCTTCATAAGCGTGGGCACGCCGCTTGCCGCGCTGGTATAGGCTATGCCCCCTCCCATGATGCCGGCACCCAGCACTGCGGCCCGAGAAATGTCAGCCGATGCCTTGGCATACCCCCTGGCTTTCTTGCGTAGATACTGATCGTTGACGAACAGTTGCATCAATGCATGAGCGGATTGGGTTTGCGACACGCTGGCGAATACACGGTTTTCTTCCAGCCGTGCATCGTGGGTCGTCATCCCGGCGCAACGCTCGATCAACTCGATGGCCAATTGTGCAGCAGGCACGTGGGGCCAGCGCACACGGGCGGCCTCCTTGGCCTGTGCCAACGCCGCTGCGTCAATGACATAGCCAGTGTTGCGCTGTTCACGGCGGGCGTGCCAATCACGGCTGCCATCGGCGGCTTGCTGCAATACGGTCAACGCGCACTGTCGTACTGCAGGGTCATACACGGCCTCATCGACCGCCTGCAGCCGTGACACCACACTCGCTTTTTGCGCCGTGCCCGTGATGATCCAATCAATGGCTGCCGTGGCGCCAATCAGACGGGGTAAGCGTGTGCTGCCACCCAAGCCGGGAATGATGCCAAGCGTCACTTCGGGCAGGCCGACTTTGGCACTGGCGCCCATTACGCGGTAGTCGCACGCCAGCGCCACCTCGAAGCCACCACCCAGGGCCATGCCGTTGATTGCGGCCACGGTAGGGAAGGGGAGTGTGGCGAGATCATCGAAAACGGCGTTTTGCGCTCGGTTATAGGCGGCCAGATCCTCTTCGCTGCGATCAAATAGCGCGCTGAATTCGAATATGTCGGCGCCGACTACGAACGTATCCTTGGCACTGGTCAGCACCAGCCCGCGTACGTCAGTCTGCTGGCGCAGGGCCTGGCAGGCCAGCCCTAGTTCGTCGACTGTGAGGGCGTCGAATTTGTTCACGGCTTCGCCGGTTCGGTCGAACCGCAGTTCGACCAATTGGTTGTCCAGGGGGACCAGTTGCAGTGTTTGACCTTGGTACATGCGTTGACCTGCTTTATCTAATTGTTCAGGTGAGGCATTAATGTGTTCAGTGGGCGGCCAGGTGGGTGGCGAACGCCAGGCGTTCGCGACATTCGCCGACCATGCGCTCCAACAACTCCGCGCAGCTTGGAATATCGTCGATCAGACCCAGGACCATGCCGGCGGTAATGATGCCGTCGTCGACGTTGCCTGACTCCAGCGCGGCGCGGCCTCGGCCCCCGGCAACCAGCGGACGAATATCTTCGAAGGCACAGCCTCCTGGCCGTCGCTCGGTGCCGACGACCTCGTCAGAGATGGCGTTCTTGAACACTCTTGCGGTGTTGTTAAGGGTGCGGAATATCAGGTTGGTATCGCGCTCGGTGCCTTTGAGCAAGGCGGCTTTGACCTCCGGGTGGATGGGCGCCTCCTGAGTCAGGCAGAAACGTGTACCCATGTTTATGCCTTCAGCGCCCAGCGCCAGCGCCGCGGCCAACCCACGGCCATCGCCGATGCCACCGGAGGCAATGATGGGAATCTTCAGCGCACGGGCTGCGGCCGGGATCAGCACCAGGCCTGGAATGTCCTCCTCGCCCGGGTGGCCAGCACACTCGAAACCGTCGATGCTAATGGCGTCGACGCCCAGCTTTTCAGCGCTCAAGGCGTGGCGCACGGCCACGCATTTATGGATGATGCGCACGCCGGCGGCTTTCATCTTGGGCAGGTAATTGATTGCTTTATTGCCTGCCGTTTCAACGATGGTTACCCCGTTAGCGATGATGGCGTCGATGTACTCGTCGTAGGGGGGAGGGCTGATGGTGGGAAAAATCGTCATGTTGACGCCGAAGGGCTTGTCGGTCATTTCCCGGCAGCGACGGATTTCCTTGGCCAAGTCTTCAGGGGTGGGCTGCGTCAGGCCTGTGAGGATGCCCAGTCCTCCGGCATTGGAGACGGCGCTGGCCAACTCCGCGCGGCCCACCCACTGCATGCCGCCTTGGATGATCGGGTAGCGAATGCCAAGCAGTTCGGTAATACGAGTTTTCATGGTGACAGCCTCTTTTACTTGACTTTGCGCTCATCCAGGCCCAGGGCCCGGCCAATGATTTCTTTCATGATTTCGCTGGTACCGGCGAAAATTCGCGAGACACGCGCATCGCGGTACATGCGGCTGATCCGGTATTCGTCCATGTAGCCGGCACTGCCATGCAGTTGCACGCACTGGTCCATGACCCGACCTTCCAGCTCGGAGGTCAGCAGTTTGGCAGCCGCGGCGGCTTCAGCGCTCAGCAGCCCTTGGTTGTGTTGCAGTACAAGCTGGTCGATCCAGATCTGCTGGCAATCCAACTGGGCACGCAGCTCGGCGAGCACGAAGCGGCTGTTCTGGAAGGTACCGACCGGGCGACCGAAGGCACGACGGTCCTTGACATAGTCCAGCGTCAAGTCGAATGCGACCTGGGCATGCGCGATCGACTGGCAGGCAGACAGCAAACGCTCTTCTGCCAGCCCTTCGGCCAGATAGGCAAACCCCTTGTCTGGCTCGCCCAACACGTTGTCCTTGGGAATGCGGACGTTGTCGAAAAAGATGATGGCTGTGTCCTGTGCATCCAGTCCCATCTTGTCCAATGGGGTACGGGTCACGCCCGGCCAGTTGGTTTCCACCAGCACCAGGCTGATCGCATAGCGCTCAGACGAGGTTCGAGCAGCCACCACCAGCAAGTCTGCGTTGAGTCCGTTGGAAATGTAGAGTTTGGAGCCGTTGAGTATCCAGTGGTCTCCCTTATCCTCCAGCCGGGCCCGCATGCCCGCCAGATCGGAACCTGCATCGGGCTCGGTCATGGCCACGGCTAGGATGGTGGTGCCTGCGACGCAACCCGGCAGGTACCGCTGGCGTTGGGCGTCCGTGCCGAAGCGTTGCAGGTAAGGTGCAACGATGCGTGAGTGCAGGGTGAAGAACACACCGATATCGCCATGGCGAATGACTTCTTCGTAAACGATCTGCTCGTAGCGCAAATCGGCCAACCCCGAGCCTCCGTAGACTTCGTCTGCCCACATCAGCAGAAGGCCCTGGTCACCGGCCTTGCGAAAAATCTCGCGGTCACAGCAGCCCGCGGCACGCCAGCGGTCGACGTTGGGCGCGATTTCGCGCTGGACGAACCGGCGTACCTGGTCACGGAACAGTTCGTGATCACTGTCGAAGATCAATCGATTCTGTAGCATCCTGGTTTCCTTTCAGCTGGCGCTGGGCAGCGGGTGGAATGTATCGCCACGCACGGCGCGTTCGCGCAGCCATGCCGAAGGGCGGAAACGCTCGCCGAATTGATTGGCCAAGGTATCGCAGCGGCTCACGAAGGCACCGATGCCCAGAGTGTCGATCAGCGATAAGGTCCCCCCGGTCCATTGGGCAAACCCGATTCCCAGCACCGCGCCCAGATCGGCATCCGCCGGGTCACTGAGCACGCCTTCTTCAAGGCAGCGCGCAGTTTCCAGTGCCTGGATATACAGCAGTCGGTCTTTGACCATCTCGACCGGTGGCTGCACGGCCGCCAGGGGGAAGCTGTCCAGCAGGCCAGGCCATAGACGCTTTTTGGCGCCTGGGGGGAATTCATAGAAACCGCCGCCGTTCTTGCGGCCCAGGCGATTCAAGGCGACCAGGCGCTCCACGACCGGCTTGGCGTGCAAGCGCAGGTGCTTGCTCGGCAGTTGGTCTTCATGGGCCTGGTCGATCACTTTTTTTTGCAGGTCCAGCGATACTTCATCGGTGACCGCTAGCGGTCCGGTGGCCATGCCTGCCAGGCGGGCAGCATTCTCCACCAGTGCAGGGTTGACCCCTTCGGCCAGCATGGCCATGCCCTCATCGATGTAGGTACAGAACACGCGGCTGGTGTAGAAACCTGGGCTGTCGTTAACCAGAATCGGCGTTTTTCGCAACTGACCGACCAGGTCCAGTGCCCTGGCAATGGTATCGATGCTGGTGCTCCGGCCAACGATCACTTCCACCAGCGGCATGCGCTCGACCGGCGAGAAAAAATGCAGGCCGATAAACTGCTCGGGGCGAGCGAAGTATTCGCCCAGGCCGGTTATGGGCAAGGTTGAGGTGTTACTGGCGAAAATGGCGTGCGCCGGCATCCAGGCTTGCGCGTTGGCGATGACCCGGGCTTTGACTTCACGGTTCTCGAAGACCGCCTCAATGACCATGTCACAGCCTGACAGCGTGGAAAAATCCGTACTGGGGGTAATCCGCCCCAGCAATGCATCGGCGTATTCCCGGGTTTGCGCCTGCCGGCCAACGGCTTTTTCCAACAGGCTGGCCGAATAAGCCTTGCCGCGCTCAGCTGCTGCGGCATCGGTGTCCAGCAGGGTGACCTGAATGCCTGCGACGGCTGCGGCGTAAGCGATACCCGCGCCCATCATGCCAGCCCCCAGTACGCCGAGTTTGCTCACCTGGCTTTTGGCAGGGCCGTGTGGCCGGCGGGCCAGCTTGTCCGCGGCGCCTTTGTTAATGAACAGCGTACGCATCAGGTTGCGCGCGACAGGGTTCGCCAGCAACGTGCCAAAGTACTTGGCTTCAACCTCCAGCGCTTTGTCAAAGGGCAATTGGCTGCCCTCGAAAACGGCCGAGAGAATGGCCAAGCGGGCAGGGTAGTTGTCAGCCCCCAAGGCCTTGGCCTGAGTAGTGCCAAACTGGAAAGAACGTATTGCATGGGGCGCCAGGCAGCCGACCCCGCCGGGCACGTGAAAGCCTTTTGCATCCCATGGCTTCACGGCGCACGGTGCCCCGGCGAGCCAGCGCCGGGCTGTAGCAAGCAATTGGCCGGCAGGCACCACTTCATCGACAATGCCTAGCTCTAATGCCTGAGCCGGCTTGAGCGATACACCTTCGAGCAACAACGGCAGCGCCTTTTCGATGCCCAGCATGCGGGGCAGTCGTTGTGTGCCCCCTCCTGCGGGCAGTAGGCCAACCGTCACTTCAGGCAGGCCGACTTGGGCGCTTGGGGTGTCTATCAGTACTCGGTAATGACAGGCCAGCGCCAGTTCCAGGCCTCCACCCAGCGCCAGGCCGTTGAGGGCCGCGACGAAGGGCTTGCCGCCGGTTTCGATACGGCGCATCACGGCTGTTTCACGGGTAAAGCGGCGAGCGGCGGTAGCGGCATCGACGCCCAGGTCATAGGCATCTACCAGTGCCTTGAGGTCTGCACCGGCGATGAACGCTGCTTTGCTTGAAGTCAGGATCGCGCCTGATACCGTGGCGTCGTCAAGCACGTGATTCACCGCAGCGCTCAGGTCGGTGACAAACTCTTCGGTGAAAATATTTACGCTACGTTCGGGGAGGTCAATGGTGATGACCACGATGCCATCGCCGTCCCGTTCGATTCTCAGGGTGTTCATCGTTATGGACTCCATGGTTCAGACCCGTTCGATCAGGGTTGCGGTGGCCATGCCGGCCGCCGCGCACAAGGTGACGATGGCCGTATTCAGGTCGCGGCGCTCAAGCTCATCGAGCACCGTGCCCACAAGCATTGCGCCGGTTGCACCCAACGGGTGACCCAGGGCTATCGCGCCGCCGTTGACGTTCACCTTTGCCGGGTCAAGGTCGAAGTGGCGCATGTAGCGCATGACTACCGAGGCAAAGGCTTCGTTGACTTCGAACAGATCGATGTCCTTGATGGTCAACCCAGCCTGCCTGAGCAGTTTTTCGGTGCACGCCGCAGGGCCAGTCAACATGATCGCCGGCTCGGAACCGATGGCGGTGTAATGACGAATTTTTGCCCGGGGAGCCAGTCCCTGGTCACGACCGAACTGTGCGGTGCCCAGTAAAACCGTGGCCGCACCGTCGACGATACTGCTGGAGTTGCCTGCGGTATGGACGTGGCGAACCGCCTCGTATTGGGGGTAGCGTTGCAGGATCACGGCGTCGAAGCCGTTCTGACTGCCAGTGGCTTCGAAGGCGGGCTTGAGTTTGCCCAGATCCTCGAGGGTGGCGTTTGGGCGGATGGCCTCATCGCGATCCAGCAGCGGTTGGCCGAGGATGTCAGTGACGGTGAACTGTGACGCCTTGAACAGCCCCTCCTGTTGCGCCATAGCGGCGCGCTGCTGGCTGCGCAGGGCGTAACTATCAACGTCTTCGCGGCTGTAGTTGTCTTGTTCGGCGATCAGGTCTGCGCCGATGCCTTGCGGGACGTACCAGGTATTCCACACAACCTGTGGGTCTGTGTACACCGAACCACCGTCCGAGCCGATGGGGGTGCGCGACATGCATTCCACGCCCCCGGCAACGATGGCCTGGGCCGGGCCGCAACGTAAGGTCGAGGCCGCCAGGTTCACCGCATCCAGGCCCGATGCGCAATAGCGATTGAGCTGCAGGCCGGGCACCGTCTGCGCATAACCGGCTTGGAGCGCCGCGACGCGGGCGATGTTCGCCCCTTGTTCGCCGGCAGCCATGACACACCCCAGGAAAACGTCCTCGACCAAGGCCGTATCCAGATCGCTTCGTGCACGCAGCGCCTGGAGTGTTTGCGCTGCCAGCGCGGTAGCGCTGACCTCATGCAGGGCGCCGTCAGGACGGCCTTTGCCCCGCGGGCTGCGTACATGGTCGTAGATATAAGCATCGTTCACTTCAAGACCCTCGAAATGCCTTGGCGACAGCTGGGCTCGGATCGCCTATGAGGCTTAAAGATTATAATCATCTATATCATAAAACAAGCATCTTCCAGCGCTCTGCCAGTCATTGACATGAAGTGAAATCGTGTAGATCATAATGATGAATGATGTTGTTTGATCTTCGAAATAAAAGCGACCAATAAGAGGAGACGGCACATGACGGATGCAACGCAATTTCTGCCAGACCTGCCAAGGCTGGGGGCCTGGCTGAGGGCAACTCTGGGCGCAGCAGAGGGGCTGAGCGTCAAAGTGGTTCAGGGCGGCGCCAGCAACCTCATCTACAAAGTCGAGGCCAACGGACGCTCATACGCGCTGCGGCGACCGCCGCAGGTGGCCAACGATGCCAGTGCCAACAACATCCTGCGGGAGATGAAGTTGTTACGCGCCATTGGCCGCAGCAGCATCCCCCATACCCGGCTGATCGCCGGCTGTGAAGACCCTCAGGTCATTGGCTCGCCTTTCGCGTTGCTCGAGTGGCATGACGGCTTCGCCGGCAAGAACCCATTGCCAGCGACGATTGCCCAAAGTCCCGAGGCCCATCGCACATTGGCCTTTGAGTTGGTGGATGCGTTGGCCGAATTGGCCAATGCTGATTGGCAAGGCCTCGGGCTTGAAGGCTTCGGCAAGCCTGAGCATTTCCTGGAGCGCCAGGTGGCTCGGTGGTCAGCCCAGTTGGAGCGCTACAAAACCCGCGATATCGAGGGGCTGGCTAGGCTCGGCGATTGGCTGGCGCAGCATACCCCGGCCATGCAACGTGCCTCCCTGATTCACGGCGACTACCAATTCATCAATGTCATGTATGAACACAGCAACCCTGTCCGCCTGGGGGCGATCGTGGACTGGGAGATGGCCACCATCGGCGATCCGTTGCTGGACCTTGGCTGGATGCTGGCGGGATGGCAGCAAGCAGGCGAGCCCGAGAGCTATGCCAATTATATTGACTGGCAGTGGATGCCTGCGCGGCGCGAATTGGCCGAACGCTACGCCGCCAAGACGGGGCTGGACATCAGCGCATTGCCTTATTACATGGCGCTGTCGATGTTCAAGCTGGCGATCATCATGGAAGGTGCCTATGCACGGTACCAGGCAGGTAAATCAGACCTTGCCGCTCACGCAAGCATGGAACAGCAGGTACCCGACATGATCCAGCGCGGCCTGCATTTTTCCACCCTCCTTTGACCTGACAGCGAGAGAGCAGCCCATGTGGGACTTCAGCACCGAACCTGATTTTCAGAAAAAACTCGATTGGATGGAGCGCTTCGTCAAGGAGGAGATTGAACCCCTGGATACGCTCTGGCCCGATATGAGTGCACCGTACGATCTCGGAAACAAGGCGGCGCGCGCCATCATCAAGCCCCTCAGCGATGAAGTGCGCAAGCAGGAACTGTGGGCTTGCCACCTGGGGCCTGAGTTGGGCGGGCAGGGTTATGGCCAGATCAAACTGGCGCTGATGAACGAGATCCTCGGTCGTTCGAGTTGGGCCCCGACTGTATTTGGCACTGCCGCGCCCGACACCGGCAACGCCGAGATTTTGGCCATGTTCGGCACCGCCGAGCAGAAGGCCAGGTACTTGCAGCCATTGCTCAATGGCGACATCGTCTCCTGCTATTCCATGACCGAGCCACAGGGCGGTGCCGACCCGGCAGTATTTACTACCCGCGCGGTGCGCGATGGCAGCGACTGGATCATCAGCGGTGAGAAGTGGTTCTCTTCCAATGCTCGGTACGCCAGCTTCCTGATCGTCATGTGCGTGACCAATCCGGACGTGCCTGTCCATGCCGGTACTTCGATGTTTCTGGTGGCTGCTGACACGCCCGGAATCAATATTCTGCGTAATCCTGGGGTTTATGGGGAGAATCCCGGGGAGGGGGCACATGCCTATATCCGGTATGACAATGTGCGCGTCAGCGCCGATGCGCTGCTAGGCGAAGAGGGCAAGGGCTTCGCGGTCGCCCAGGCACGGCTCGGGGGCGGGCGGGTACACCACGCCATGCGTACGGTTGGTCAATGCCAGAAAGCTATCGACATGATGGCCGAGCGTGCCTTGTCGCGCCATACCAAGGGGGAACCACTGGCCAGCAAACAGGTGGTCCAGCAATACCTGGCCGACTCGTTTATAGAGCTGCGCCAATACCGGCTGCTGGTACTGGAAACGGCCTGGCGTATTGATAACGGCCATGACTACAAGGCCAACCAGATGTACATCGCCGCCATCAAGGCCGCAGCACCCAAGGTCTACCACGATATTGTCCAGCGATGCATGCAAGTTCACGGGGCGCTGGGGGTAAGTGATGAAATGGTTCTGGGACAGATGTGGATCTACGCCGCGTCGATGGCGTTGGTCGATGGACCGACCGAGGTACACAAGGTGGGGGTCGCCAAGAGTCTGCTCAAGCGTTATCGACCCGCCCCCGGTCTGTTCCCCTCGGAGCACTTGGTGGCACGACGCGAGGCGGCCAGGGTCAAGTTCAAGGCTTACCTGGAGTAGCTGCCCATGACGCGAATCGACTACTTCGACTTGACCGGAAAGGTGGCGCTGATCACGGGAGGAAGCCGTGGGTTGGGTCGCGAAATAGCGTTGGCATACGCCCGCCAAGGCGCCGATGTCATCATCGCCAGTCGCAAACTGGAGGCCTGTGAAACCGTCGCGCGCTTGATTCGCGACATGGGGCGCGAAGCCATTGCCGTTCGCTGCCACATGGGAGAGTGGGCAGACATTGACTTGATGCTCGAGCGCGTGTTTGCCCATTTTGGTCGTGTTGATATTCTGGTCAATAATGCCGGTATGTCTCCTGTGGCTCCTGCTTCCCATGATACGGAGGAGGCGCTGTTCGACAAAGTGTTGCAGGTTAACTTCAAAGGGCCGTTTCGACTGGCAGCGCGGGTGGCGGCGCAGATGGCGACCGGGCAGGGCGGGGTCATCATCAATGTGAGCAGTACTGGAGCGCTGCGTCCATTGCCGGCTGTGGTCCCCTACTGTGGTGCCAAGGCGGCGCTTAATGCCATGACTGAGTCGCTGGCTAAGGAATATGGGCCCAAGGTGCGAGTCAACACGTTGTCGGCCGGCCCGTTTTTGACCGATGTTGCCAAGGCCTGGCCCGCGGTTGCTCGCGAACGTTTCGACAATGCGCTGGGCCGGCCAGGCCAGCCGGAAGAAATCATCACGGCGGCGTTGTATCTGGCCAGCCCTTGCAGTTCGTTCAGCTCAGGCAGCCTGGTGCGCGTCGATGGTGGGATCGGCTAGGTACCACTGACCAAGCCCGTCACTTGCGGACTAGGTGACGGGCCCTGCGCCATCTTCATTATCTTTAGCCGCGTTTGTTCGGGCTTGACGATCGCCAGGCCAGCCAGCGAACAGACCAAGGTGACTGAACCGAAACTCGCCACCGCCAGCTCGTACCCGGCCTTGATGTCGCCCGCCTTGCACTCAATCAGGTATCCCACCAGCGTCGGAACTAGCATCCCGGCAGAGGTCACACAGCCGTTGTAGATGGCCAACATGCTGCCGCGCTGGCCAGAAGGCACCATATGGGCGGTGATAGTCAGCCCGAACGTTGGCAAAATATTCATCAATAGATTGCCGGCCACAAAAAGCGAGATGGCCGTTGTAGGATCCCAGGGCCAGACCCAAAGGGCGGTAAACGCTATCCCTCCCAGAGCGCAGGACAAGAAGGCGGGCGCCACCAACGCGGCGCGGTCGCTGCAGCCATTGGCCATTGCTTTCTGCGCCAAGGCCGAAGCCAGCAGGGTCAGAACCATGATGGCCACGGTCATGGCCAAGGTCAGATACCCCGCCTCAATTGCGGTGAAACCATGGCCTTTTTGCAGATACACCATCGACCAGCTAAGGCCTAGGGAGGTAGGGACAAAGCTCAGGAACCCCATGAGTGTCGTCCAGAGGAAACTTGGCGTGCGCAGCAACTGCCGATATGGGACACGACTGCCTGCGTCCCGTCGCATTTCGCCAACCCTACCAGTTTCCTCGCCCTCTCGGCCAAGCAAGGTCCACAGGACCAACCAGCAAAGGCCAAGTGTTGCAAGTGCGAGGTAGGCGTTTCTCCAACCGCAGTGGTCGATGAAGGCCGGCATCAGCGTGGCCGCGAGTACTCCGCCGATCATCATAGAGCTGGTGATCAGCGACGCGGGAAGCACCCGCTGCCGGGGCGTAAACCACTTGAAGCAGGCATGCTGTGTCACTGCCGTCGCAGGGCCGGTCCCGGCCCCAAGCAGCAGTCTGCTGATGAGCAACGCCATATAAGTGCTGCTTATCACCACCAACAATTGCGAGAGCATCCAGACGACTGCCATGCCCATCAATATCCAGCGAGTGGCCAATCGATCCGCCAAAAATCCCACGCTTATGCCCGACACGGAGTAAAGAAAGAAAAACGCGCTGGCCACTAAGCCGAACTGGGCGGCGGTTAAGCCCAGATCATTGATGATCTGAACGCCCGCGAAGGCAAAAACAGCTTTATCTAGTGTGCTGATAATGACTACGATCATCAGCAATGCGATGACGATGTTGCGCTGCCGGTTGTTCGAGTTGATCATGATGGTATCCTTTGGCAAGTGCCGTCTGTAGCGACGGCATCGTTGTCAGGCAGCGGCCAGAAACCGGTAGACAAGGTGAGCCCAATAGCTGGCGCCATAAGGAATGGCCTCATCGTTGAAGTCATAACCTGGATTGTGCACGGAGCAGCCGCAGGGTCCGCTGTTGCCATTGCCTAGCGCAATGTAGCAACCTGGCCTCTTTTCCAGCATCCAAGCGAAATCTTCACTGCCCAATCCGCCTTTGGATGGTTGGGTCAGCAGTTTCTCGGCCCCGAACAATTCGCGGATCACCGCTTGAGCCAACAGCGTTTCGTTGTCGGAGTTTTGCACCGTCCCCACCAATTCGCGGTAGTCGTACTGCACATCCATGCCATGAGCACTGGCAACACCTTGGGTGATTTCGCCAATCCTCTTTTTGAGCAGTTGTCTGGTTTCAAGCGTTGTGGCACGCACGCTCAGTTTGAGATCGGCGTAAGCTGGAATGACATTCGCTGCTTCGCCGGCTTTCACGGCCCCTACGGTAACCACGGCGGTTTCGCTGGCGGGTACGCTGCGCGAAACGATACTTTGCAGTGCCAGGACAAGTTCGGCCGCAGCGACTACCGGATCGCGGGTAAGGTGGGGCATGGCACCGTGACCACCCACGCCAATCAAGCGAATATCGACCTGGTCAGAGGATGCCGCAAGTGAGCCGGATTTGGCCATGAACATGCCGATCGGCAAGCCGGGAGCGTTATGAAGAGCAAAGACCGCGTCGCATGGAAAACGCTCGAACAAGCCATCGTTCATCATGGCCACGGCGCCGCCCAGTGTTTCCTCGGCTGGTTGAAAGATGAGTGTCAACGTCCCGTCAAAACCTTGGGTTTGCGCCAGGTAACGGGCGGCACACAGCAAGATGGCCGTGTGGCCGTCGTGGCCACAGCCGTGCATTTTGCCAGGCGACATGCTCTGATGCGCCAAGCCGTTGGCTTCCATGATGGGCAAGGCATCCATGTCCGCACGCAAGCCAATGCTGCGTGTGGAACTTCCCAGCTTCAGGATTCCGACAACACCGGTTCCTCCAATGCCCTCCTGAACTTCATATCCCCATTGACGTAGAGAGTCTGCGACAAGTTGGCTGGTTTGATACTCCTCGAAGCCCAGTTCAGGGTGTTGGTGAATATGCCGCCGAATGCGCGTGAATTCTTCCTTGCTGCGGTGGATGGCAGCGATCAATTGATCGGTTGGGACACTCATCGTTGATAACTCCAAGGTTGTCGGTCGAGAACCGGAGCATGGCCGAATGCGGCCCTGTTGGATAATCATGTCTCCGTATGGCTATTTGTATTTGGTATCGCAACACACCACCCGTGGAGAGGGAACTAATGCCGCAACATGTGCTGGCCTGAAACGACGGATGAAGGAAAGAACGCCTTGCCCTGATTTGCCGACGGCGACGGCGGGCCTTGCGTCGCTCTGTGATCGCGGAATGCGTAGAGCATATCGGCCGCCAGTGTTTTGGCTTCGCGGGACATCAACTCCGGGTCGCGGCTGACCATGGAGATGGTCATGCACGGTAATTCCTCTTCGAGTTGCAAGAAATCCAGGCGCTCTCTAAACAAACTCGAAACAACCAGCGGCTGGCACATAAAACTGATGGCATCGGTTCGTGTGCTCAATCCGAGACTAAGGCCCAAGGACGAGCACTCGATCACTCGCGCGGGTGGATCAATGTGCAAGCGTGCGAAGAAACCGGCCAGCAACGAATCTTCGAAAGCGTCAAACAACAACCAATCCATATCCCGCAACGCTTGCAAGTGCCTGACGTGTCTGAGGGGATGTCCCTTGCGTACCGCTAGAACGCTGGGTTGAGTGTAGAGCGCCGACCACTGGAATCCGTCGGAACTGGGTTGTGTCGACTGTGTCGTGAGGATCAGGTCCAGACGTCCCTCGCGCAACCCTTCCATTAGTCGGGGAGGGCGCATTTCCTGGATTGTCAAATTGACATCAGGATAAAGTTTGTGGAATTTGGCGATGCAGTCCATGAACTGGTCGCCGGGGGAAACGGGGGTGACGCCCAAGGTCACGCTACCCTTCATCGTGCCCTTGAGCGTTTCTATTTCATTGCGAGCTTTGCGTAACTCTTCAACCACCAACCGGGCACGCCCTATCAGGCGTTGCCCATACTCGGTCAGGGTTATGCCTCGATTGGAGCGTACCAACAAGTAAACACCCAGTTCCGCTTCCAGTTCTTTGATGCTTCGTGACAGTGCTGGTTGCGAAATATGCAGCAGTCGAGAAGCCTCTTGAATACTGCCGCATTCGCTAATTGTGATCAATGCGCGTAGCTGGTGAATTTTCATGGGCGTCCGATAGTCTTCTGGTTATTGGTCTATCTGGACTTTAGCAAGAAATATGCCCCACCATGGGTTCAGAGTCAGCAGGGAATTCAACTGTGTAGCTAGTGGGTTTGCACGTGGCTGGGTTGCCCCGTGCGTTGCGCGACCGCACCGGGTTGGCGCAACAGGAACTGTGAAAGGGCAGGTACTAGCAGCAAAGCCCCCAACATATTCATCATGAACATCAGCGTCAGTAGTATGCCCATGTCTGCCTGAAATTTTATGGGTGACCATGCCCATGTAACGACACCAGCAGCGAGCGTCACGCCGACCATGGCCACGACTCTGCCCGTACACTGCAGCGCGTGATTGAATGCATCTGCAAGGCTACTCCCCGCTCGTAGTGCCTGAAGTTGGGTGCTCAGCAGGTACAGCGCATAGTCGACGCCAATTCCGACGCCCAAGGCGATGACGGGCAGGGTTGCTACTTTCAGCCCCATCCCCAGTATTACCATCAATGCTTCGACAAGTGCCGAGGTCAACGCCAGGGGAATGAGGGCAACCACAACCGCGCGCCAGCTACCAAATACCACTAGGCAGAGCAGGGCAACCGCCGTATATACGTAGAACAGTATCAAGTGATCGGCGCGTTGAACGACAATGTTGGTAGACGCCTCGATGCCGGAATTTCCAGCTGCCAATACGAATTCACGTTCCGAGGTGTTGTGGTCGCGGGCAAACGCTTCGGAGACCTGTAGCACTCGTGTCAAAGTGACGGCCTTGTGATCTGTTAGCGAAGCTATTACGGGCAGAACTGAGCAGTCCCGGTTGAACAGTTCAGGCGCGAGGCTGCCGGCGGTATAAATGGCATTGCCCAGTACCCCGTCGTTGTGTAACAAGCTTTCCCATTTAGCGCTGCCCTCAAAATTGCCGGCAATTATTCTGCGCAGGCTGTCCGGCAGTGAGCGCGTCGACTGTACGCCCTCCACGCTGGCCAATTCATCGGCCAGACGACTGGTCTCCACTAGGGTAGGGTAGGTCTGGCAGCCATCCTTCGGGGTTTTGACCATGACCACGAATTGGTCACTGGAAAGGGCGTAGTGGCTCAGAATATAGGCATTGTCGAAGTTGTAGCGAGAGTCGGCGCGCAACTCGGGTGCCCCGTTTGCCAGGTCGCCCACTTGCAAGCGGCGGCCCAGCTGGTAGCCACCAGCACCTATGATCATCGCGATCAACAAGACAAGGCTCGCGCGCTTTGGCGTAGTCAACGAAACCAGAAAGCAGGCTATGGCGCTGCTACCCTGGCGCGCGCGCCTTTGTCCACGCAGCGCATGACGTACACCACGATGACTGACCCCGCAGTAGGATAGCGTGACAGGGAGCAGGATGAGGTTAGTCACAATCAGCAGGGCTACACCCATGCTGGCCGCCAAGGCCAGGGTGTGGATGACCGGGATATCGATCAGCAATAGAACGGCAAACCCAACCGCATCAGCCAGCAGTGCCGCGAAGCCAGTGAGGAAAAGTCTGCGAAACGTCAGTCGAGCCGCGACGTACGCCGACAGGCCACGCCCGATGTCCTGCATGATGCCATTCATTTTTTGCGCACCATGGCTGATGCCGATCGCGAAGATCAAGAACGGCATCAGCATTGAGTAAGGATCTACCCCTAAGCCGGCCACCTTGAGCAGGCCCAACTGCCAAATGACTGCGGTCAGTGAGCAGGTCATCAGCAGTGCTGTGCTTTGCAGACAGCGCAGGTAGAGGAATATCACAATGGCGACGATCAGGGCGGCGACTGCAAAATAGGCAACTACCTTGTGTACCCCATCGATTAGATCCCCCATCACCTTCGCGAAACCGATGATATGGAGTTTCACTGATCCGGTTGCCTGGAAGCTTTGGCGCAGATCTTCCAACTGCTGGTTGAAGGCTGCGTAGTCCAGCATCTCACCGCCAGCGGCGTTATCCATCAGGGGCAAGATGATCATGGCCGAGGTCTGATCGTTGGAGACCAGCCCCCCCACTTGCCCGGCCCTTTGTACATTGCTTGCCAGTTGCGCGAGGCTGGCGGCCGAGCCGTTGAAATCAGCCGGCATGACGGGGCCGCCTCTGAAGCCATCTTCGGTGACCTCGGTCCAACGGACTGACGCGCTCCAGATTGACTTTACCCAAGGCCGATCAACGCCTTTGAGCAGGTAAAAAGCGTCATTGATGCGGCGCATCGTGTCCAGAAAATCGGCATCGTAGATGCTGCCGTTCGGGTTCTGCACCACAATGCGCAAGGTATTGCTCAGCCCCCTTAGCTGGTCTTTATTCTCCAGGTAGTTACGCACGTAGGGATGCGAGTGCGGCAGCGTGCTTTCGTAGCTGGCCGTCATTTTGAGCTGCAGGGCGGGCCCGATAAGTAGCCCAGTGATCAGTACACATAGCGCGATAATGAATGCGCGGTGGTTGAAAATGAGCCGTTCAATCCGGCTGCCTGAATGCCTGTCAAGGTCGGCGGCGCAGCGCTCGCTTCCTGTTGATCGCTTGGTTGTATTCACCCTACCTCCAGCCTTTGCCAATCAGGGCGCGCTTCGCACCAGCACGCTTAGTGCGCCGGCGAACACCCAGTGGTCATTGTTGTCTTGAATCAGGGAGGCGAGTGGCATCCCTGCTTGTGAGGGCCTGACATTCAGTACGTCGCTGCCAGTGGCCGCATATAGTAGGTTGCCAGCCTGGCTGACAAATACCACTTGGCCGCTGGACAGCGTGGTGGCGGCGGTGACACTGCTACTGTCGCTGTTGCCAAGGGATTCCCAGGGGCCGCCCGCCACGCTGCGCAGCACATGCCCGCGCATACCAAATACGTAAAGCGCGTTGTCGTGTGCCTGCAATCCGAAGAGGGTGCCCTGATAGGGCAGGCTACGTTGCTCGAAGCGCTGTTTCAGCCGGTCAAATTGCAATAGCAAACCCTGTTCGCCTGCAATGAACAGCCCATTGGAATTGCCTTGGATAGCGAATAGATGCAGCCCTTGAGGATTGTCGACATGGTCCAACCAAGGTATCCAGTGCTGCCCCCCATCAGTGGTGCGCAGGATCAAACCATAAGCACCCACGACGAAACCATGTTGGTTGTCCTCAAACCACACATCGAGAAAAGGTTTGTCAGGCCCATCTGCCCTTAACTGGGCGCCTGTTGCCTGCAGTTGTTCGGCTTGCGGGTGCTCGTTTGGCTGCCAATTGATGTAGTAATCAGTGATCAGTACTGCAGCCTGGATGCCATCCAATTGCTTTTGCCATGAACGGCCGCCGTCACTGGTGTGCAGCACCACACCTGCGTGACCCACGGCCCATCCTTGGGCAGGGTCGGGAAAGCTCAGCGCGACCAAATCCGATTGCACGGGCACTTGTGCTTGATACCAGTGGTCGCCATGGTCATCCGAGTAGACGATACGCCCCCTGGCGCCGGCTGCTACAAGGCGCGAGCCTGCGTGGGCGAGGGCGACAAAACTACCGTGCTCCGGGTTTGATCGAGTAACGGCAGGGCTGAGCAACGGGTCAATGAAGGCGTTGACGTCGGCATGCGCCTGGGCAGCAATGGCCAGGACCATTGCCGTAACCAGGAGCACACGCCAGCCCCCGATCAATCCGGCCACCATCAGCGAATACCCGCCCCGGCCATCGCCTGTGAGGTCAGGGCTTTGGCTGGCCAGGGCTGGGTGAATTTATAACCTCCAGATTGCCCAGCATAGTTGTAGAGCACGTAGGCTTTGGCCGTTAAATCGTAGAAAACTGTGGTGTCAGCCATGGGGGCTGGCACCTCGTAGGCAGGGGCCATCAACGAATAACCGACCTTGTACAATTTGCCGCTGCTGTCGTAGTTCTCGGTGGCCCCGGCCAGGTAGCTATCTTCGTCCCAGTAGAACCGGCGTTTACTGTAAATATGGCGCAGGCCAGGCTTGAGGTCGGCCTCGACTACCCAAACACGGTGTTTCTCCCAGCGGATGCACTGGGGTGCCAACACGTCTGGTTTAAGCAACTGCTCGGTAGGGCAGCCATAGAGCGCATTGTAGGAATTGTACGGAATGAATACCTCTTTTTTGCCGATCTTCTTGAAATCGAAGCGATCCAGGGCGCCGCTGAACAGTCCAGCGTCATCGATGACCATGTAGCCACCTGCGCTGCCGATGGGCGAGTCGTACACATAATCAGGCAGTTGCCGCACGCGGCGTTGGCTGGGTACGTAGGACCAGGAGAGGTCTCCACCCTTAATGGGGTTTAGTGCCTTGTAGAACAGGATTTTCTGACCTGCGTTACGGGCAGGCTCAGTGGTTTCCGATACGGCCTTGCTGTAATACTTTTCAGTATCCTCACCGCCGTCGGCTTGATAGAAGGGCGACTCGACGTGCATTTTTTGCACCAGGCTCAGAAGGGGTGCACTATTGCCCGCCACGATCCAGGTTTGCGAGGAGTAGTCCTTCACCGCGCCAGAATAGGCGAGCAGGTGGTTCCACATGACTTGCTGACCGTCTGCGGGGAGGGGAAAAGGAAAGCCAGCCAGGGCGCCTTCCACGGCCAAGCCGCCTTCGGTACTGTGTGCACGTTGGATGTTCTTGCGCGTGTTTTCCAGTACTTGCGCGGGATAAGCCACCGAGCGTCGGCTGGGGTAGATGTCCATGTACATGCTGGGGTATGTGTTCAGGAGGGCCTTGGTCCCCTCAGTCAACTGATCCGCGTATTGCGCCATATTTTGTGCATCGATTCGTAGAATGGGGGCATCATTGGCGAACGGATCCGGGCGCACGCCACTGCCGGAGATGTAGTGGGCGGGGGGAGTGGTCAGTCCTCCTGTGTAGGAAGGAATACTGCCATCGGCGTTGGCGCCTTGGACGGCGCCGAAGGCAGTCAGTGGGTTACCGGGCGCGTCATTGTCTTGGGCGGCAAACGTTGTGCCTGTACTCATCGTCAACAATGTGCACAGCAGGGTGTGGGGAATGCGGGCAATCAATGTCATGGTCATGCTCCAGGGGTCAGAATGCGGCTTTCACCGTCAGCGCAACCCAGCCACGATCCTGCAGCTGGGCGCCATTGGAAGCGGTAATGCGGGTGCCGTTGTCTTTGTAGCGGGCCAGGTAATCGATGTACTTGAGGTCAATCTGATAGCGCTGGCGGATCAGGACGCTCGGCCCCAGGCTGTAGCTGCCAGAACCTTGGTTTCCACCCCCCAGCACGGCCGAATTGCCCTTGATGCCCTCGCTGAAACTGATGGGAAACGACAGGTCTACGCCGTCAATGATCGAGTTCCAGCTTGGGCTGACGCTGATCTGGCCGCCCACGAAGTTGCGCGTGACACAGCCGCTCCATGTGCCACCGCTGCATGCGTAGCCGCCGGCGTTGAAGTACTGTTCGTTACTGCGCACCCGTAGCCACCGGTTATAGGTGATCTCTGCAGACCAGTTCAGGGCATCGAAGAAAGCAGTGGAGTTGATACTGCCCATGACGTTGATCAGCGCGTGTAACGTATCTCCACGCGCGCCTTCGTCCCCCGCCACCAAGGACGTGCTGTTGAGCGCAGTGTTACGGCGATAGACCAGCTCACTTCCAACAGCTAGGCCGTTTAGATTGGTTGCCAGGCTCAGGCCCAGCAGGCGGGTGTTCCGTGCGTATGAGGCTCGGTAGGTCATGTTGGCGGGATCTTGAGTATTCACAAGCAACCACGGCAACTTTTCATCGAACTGCCGAAGGTAGACACCGATGGTCGAGCTGTTGAGTGCCTCTGGCGACCAGCGCAGGTTTATGCCCCAATCGCCGACCTTGCTGCCCTCACGGGCATCAAGGCGGCGCGCGAACAGCGGCCCATTGGCGGTGTTCGCGACGAACATGCGATCTGGACCGTTTAACACGACATCGCTGGCGGCAAGGTAAGTCCCACCTTCCGCATACCTCGATGCTTCCCAGTCGAAGAAGTATTGGGTCTGCAGGGACAGAGTATCGGTAAGGTCGAATTGAGAAGAGACCTGCGTGAGGGGCAAGTACAGCTCCTTTGCCTCGGTGCCCGGGTTCGCCTGGGCCTTGGCGAGGTCAACCGGCCCTTGAGAGTAAGATACCCCGTGTACCAGGCTGAACAGGGATTCACCCCAGTACACGTTGTGCCTCCCCGCCTTAACGCTGACGGGTATGTCGCCGATGTCGAACTTCGAGAACACGAAGGCATCGAGCAACTGCCCCGAGGGACCTTCGTAATAGCGTCGGGTATAGTTTGAGTATTTGTTGCCCTCGTAGCTGCCGATGTCCGAGTAGCTTACGCCTGGAGCGTACTGCCCTGGGTTGGTGTGAACATCGCTGTCGTACGCATTGTCGTACCAAGCCGAGCCGCTGATGCGCAAGCCCATGCGTTCCTGGTATATCAGGTCGAGCTCCGACAGCAGGTCAAACCTGTCGGTAACGACATGCCCACGGTTGAAACTGTAGTCGGACGATTGCATTGAGGTCGAGTTACCTATCATTGAGTCCCGCCCCTCAGCGCGCACTCCCAGGTTGTACCTCAGCGTGTTGTCCCATCGTCCATGCCAGTCGGTATCGGTAAGATCGAAGTCAAACGCCTCGGCGGTCGACATGCCCACGCCGGTAAGCACTGCCAGAGTTAATGCGGATGCACATCGCTGTCCCTTGGATTTGCCACCTCGAATCACTTGCCTCATCAAATTGCCCCCACAGTCCAGAACCAGGTACAAAAGCACATCTCGGCGGATGTTTGGCATCAGGTGTATGGATTACCTGTCTGCTGTTGGATGCTAAAGGGGGGGGGGCATCGCGACTATTCGAGAATCGGCATGATGATGCCGAGATTGGATAGCCACCGGCGGCAGTGAGTCTTGATCAGCGCAGGGCAGACAGTGCAGGCTTGAGACAGAGACGCCACAACGTCGATCGGTAAACCGCCATTGTGGCGCAGGGGAGCAAATGGAAACGCAAGGGGGCGGCTATCGGTACGCGCCTAGCGCGCCCATGATCATGGTGTTCATGTGCGTAATCAGGCGGTCTCGAGAGTGTTCGGTACCGCCATTGAACCAGAACGCGGCGCTTGTCAGCATGCCTAGAATGCTACTGGTACTGGTGCCAAGATCCTGAGGTGCAAACACGCCACGCTCGATACCTGTGCGCACAATGGTGTCCAGGCATTGATGGTAGCGCTGAAGCAGCGTGTCAATCTCACTCCGGTGGGTGGGCGACAGGCTGCGAAGCTCCAAGCCCATGAGCTGCGCACATTGCCGTTCATGGGTTTGGAATGCGAGGTGCACTGAAACGAAAGCCTTGAGCTTGTCCTCGGTCCTGCTGAATTTGCGCACCTTTTGTTCTACCGTCTCCACCAGGCCTTCAAGGTGCTCGTGAATAAGCTCGAAAAGCAGGCCCTGTTTATTGTCCAAATGGTTGTAAAGGGAGCCGGCTTGTACGCCAAGGTGCTTGCCGAGCGTCCTCAGGCTGATATTGGCAAAGCCTTCCTGGACGAATAAGGAAAGCGCCACGTCTCGAAGCCTGCGCCCGGCCCCCCCAGGCCGAAGCTGATCGTCATCTGGAGCGGATTGGGCTTGTCTCTTGGTTGGGAAGCCATCGCGGGCATGCATTGTTTTAGACCCTCTGGTGGTTACCACTGCGCGGAATTCTGACCCAGCCTTCCATCATTACCCGCGCGCTGCGGCTCATGATGGCCTTGAGCACCTTCCATTCGCCATTGACCCGCTCGGCCTGGGCGCCCACGCGCAAGGTGCCGGAGGGGTGGCCGAAGCGCACGCTCTGGCGCGCGCCACCGCCGGCGGCCAGGTTCACCAGGGTGCCGGGGATGGCCGCAGCGGTGCCGATGGCCACGGCGGCGGTGCCCATCATGGCGTGGTGCAGCTTGCCCATGGACAGCGCGCGCACCAGCAGGTCGACGTCGCCGGCTTGCACCGCCTTGCCGCTGGACGCGGTGTAGGCGGCGGGCCCGGCGACGAAGGCCACCTTGGGCGTGTGCTGGCGCGTGGCGGCTTCGTCCAGGTGCGAAATCAGGCCCATGCGCAGGGCGCCGTGGGCGCGGATGGTCTCGAAGCGTGCCAGGGCCTTGGGGTCGCCGTTGATGGCGTCCTGCAGCTCGGTGCCGGTGTAGCCGATGTCGGCGGCGTTGAGGAAGATGGTGGGGATGCCGGCGTTGATCAGCGTCGCCTTGAAGGTGCCGATGCCGGGCACCTCCAGGTCGTCCACCACGTGGCCGGTGGGGAACATGGCGCCTGCGCCGCCTTCTTCCTCGGCGGCCGGGTCCATGAACTCCAGCTGCACTTCGGCGGCGGGGAAGGTCACGCCGTCCAGCTCGAAGTCGCCGGTTTCCTGCACCGCGCCGTCGGTGATCGGCACGTGGGCGATGATGGTCTTGGCGATGTTCGCCTGCCAGATGCGCACGGTGGCCACGCCGTTGCGCGGGATGCGCTCGGCCGGCACCAGGCCGTTGCTGATGGCGAACGAACCCACGGCGGCCGAGAGGTTGCCGCAGTTGCCGGTCCAGTCGATGAACGCCGCGTCGATGGCCACCTGGCCGAACAGGTAGTCCACGTCGTGGCCGGGCCGCGTGCTCTGGCTGAGGATCACCGTCTTGCTGGTGCTTGAGGTGGCGCCGCCCATGCCGTCGATCTGCTTGCCGTACGGGTCTGGGCTGCCGATCACGCGCAGCAGCAGCGCGTCACGGGCCGGGCCCGGTTGGCGGGCATCTGCAGGCAGGTCATCAAGCTTGAAGAACACGCCCTTGCTGGTGCCGCCACGCATGTAGGTGGCGGGAATGCGGATTTGTGCGGGGTAGCTCATGGCATCGCTCCTCAGGCCGCGGGGGCTTGTTCAAGGAAGTCCTGGGCAAAGCGTTGCAGCACGCCGCCGGCTTCGTAGATGGAGACTTCCTCGGCGGTGTCCAGGCGGCAGGTCACCGGCACCTCCAGGCGCTCGCCGTTGGCGCGGTGGATCACCAGGGTCAAGGTGGCGCGCGGGGTGCGTGCGCCGACCACGTCATAGGTCTCGCTGCCGTCGATGGCCAGGGTGTGGCGGTTGGTGCCCGGCAGGAACTCCAGCGGCAGCACGCCCATGCCCACCAAATTGGTGCGGTGGATGCGCTCGAAGCCTTCGGCGGCAATCGCTTCCACGCCCGCCAGGCGCACGCCCTTGGCGGCCCAGTCGCGCGACGAGCCCTGGCCGTAGTCTGCACCGGCGATGATGATCAGCGGCTGCTTGCGGTTCATGTAAGTCTCGATGGCCTCCCACATGCGCATCACCTGGCCCTCGGGCTCCACGCGGGCCAGGGAGCCCTGCTTGACCTGGCCGTTTTCCCTGACCATTTCGTTGAACAGCTTGGGGTTGGCGAAGGTGGCGCGCTGGGCGGTCAGGTGGTCACCGCGGTGGGTGGCGTAGCTGTTGAAATCTTCCTCGGGCAGGCCCATTTTCGCCAGGTACTCGCCGGCGGCGCTGTCGAGCATGATGGCGTTCGAGGGCGACAGGTGGTCGGTGGTGATGTTGTCCGGCAGCACCGCCAGCGGGCGCATGCCCTTGAGCGGCCGGGCGCCGGCCAGGGCGCCTTCCCAGTAGGGCGGGCGGCGAATGTAGGTGCTCATGGGGCGCCAGTCGTACAGCGGGCTGACCTTGGGGCCGGTGTCCTCGTGGATGGCGAACATGGGGATGTACACCTGGCGGAACTGCTCGGGCTTCACCGAGGATTTGACCAGGGCGTCTATTTCGGCGTCGCTGGGCCAGATGTCCTTGAGGCGAATTTCCGCGCCGTCAGGGCCGTGGCCCAGCACGTCCTTCTCGATGTCGAAGCGGATGGTACCGGCGATGGCGTAGGCCACCACCAGCGGCGGCGAGGCCAGGAACGCCTGCTTGGCGTAGGGGTGGATGCGCCCGTCGAAGTTGCGGTTGCCCGAGAGCACGGCGGTGGCGTACAGGTCGCGGTCGATGATCTCCTGCTGGATGGCCGGGTCCAGGGCGCCGGACATGCCGTTGCAGGTGGTGCAGGCAAAGGCCACCACGCCGAAGCCCAGCTGTTCCAGTTCCGGCAGCAGGCCGCCTTCTTCCAGGTACAGCTTGACGGTTTTCGAGCCGGGCGCCAGCGAGGTCTTCACCCACGGCTTGCGGGTCAGGCCCAGGCGGTTGGCGTTGCGCGCCAAGAGGCCTGCGGCGATCACGTTGCGCGGGTTGCTGGTGTTGGTGCAGCTGGTGATGGCGGCGATGATCACCGCGCCGTCGGGCATCTGCCCCGGCGTCTCGGTCCAGGGTGCGGCGATGCCCTTGGCCGCCAGGTCGCTGGTGGCCAGGCGCGCGTGGGGGTTGCTGGGGCCGGCCATGTTGCGCACCACGGTGCTCAGGTCAAAGCTGAGGGTGCGCTCGTACTCGGCGGTCTTCAAGCTGTCGGCCCACAGGCCGGTTCGCCGCGCGTACTCTTCGACCAGCTGCACCTGCTGGTCTTCACGGCCGGTGAGCTTGAGGTAGTCGATGGTCTGCTGGTCGATGTAGAACATCGCTGCAGTGGCGCCGTATTCAGGCGCCATGTTGGAAATGGTGGCGCGGTCGCCCAGGGTCAGCTTCGCCGCGCCCTTGCCGTGGAACTCCAGCCAGGCGCCGACCACTTTCTGCTGGCGCAGGAACTGGGTCAGGGCCAGCACCATGTCGGTGGCGGTGATGCCCGGTTGCAGCTGGCCGGTGAGTTCGACGCCGATGATGTCCGGCAGGCGCATCCACGAGGCGCGGCCGAGCATCACGCTCTCGGCTTCCAGGCCGCCGACGCCGATGGCGATCACGCCCAGCGCGTCGACGTGGGGGGTGTGGCTGTCGGTGCCCACGCAGGTGTCGGGGAAGGCCACGCCGTCACGCACCTGGATCACCGGCGACATTTTCTCCAGGTTGATCTGGTGCATGATGCCGTTGCCGGGCGGGATCACGTCGACGTTCTTGAAGGCCTTCTTGGTCCAGTCGATGAAGTGGAAGCGGTCTTCGTTGCGGCGGTCCTCGATGGCGCGGTTCTGCTCGAAGGCCTGCGGGTCGAAGCCTGCGCGCTCCACGGCCAGGGAGTGGTCGACGATCAGTTGGGTGGGCACCACCGGGTTGACCTGCGCCGGGTCGCCGCCCTGGCTGGCAATGGCGTCGCGCAGGCCGGCGAGGTCCACCAGCGCGGTCTGGCCGAGGATGTCGTGGCACACCACGCGGGCCGGGAACCAGGGGAAGTCGAGGTCACGCTGGCGGTTGATCAGTTGGCTCAGGGAGGCGCTGAGGCTGGCCGGCTCGCAGCGGCGCACCAGGTTTTCGGCCAGCACGCGGGACACGTAGGGCAGGGTGGCGTAGGCGCCGGGCTTGATCGCGTCGATGGCGGCGCGGGTGTCGAAATAGTCCAGGGCGGTGCCTGGCAGGTTCTTGCGGTATTGAGTGTTCATGGTAGTGGGCTCATTCACGGTGTCGGTCACACAATCGCGAGGGCGAGCACTCATCCGTAGGAGCCGGCCTTGGCCGCGATGGCGATATTGCGGGCCCCATC
>NZ_JBWCAM010000010.1:0-253553 GCF_056175065.1 Pseudomonas sp. JC1203 | reverse complement strand
AAAGGCAAGTGCGCAAAAGTGGCGCTGGTGGCGTGCATGCGGGTGCTGCTGATCCGGCTTAACGCCATGCTGCGCGAGGGCACAGCATGGCGGACGTAATTAACTGGGCAAGACAGTTGCTGCTACGGGTAAAAAAAACCGCCAGGGTCGCTGGCGGTTTTTTTGGTGTAACGGGGTGAATCAGGCGTCGTCGCCTTCGTCGTCATCCCCACCATCGACTTTCATGCCCAGCTCCTTGATCTTGCGGGTCAAGGTGTTGCGGCCCCAGCCCAGCAGCACGGCGGCGTCGCGGCGGCGGCCGGCGGTGTGCTTGAGGGCGGTCTCGATCATGATGCGCTCGAAACTCGGCACGGCGCTGTCCAGCAGGCTGGACTGGCCACGGGCCAGGGCCTGGTCGGCCCATTGGCGCAGGGCCTGCTCCCAGTTGGTCACCGGCGCTGCGTCCTGTGGCAGGCTCAGCAGCTCGGGTGGCAGGTCGCCGATGTGCACTTCACGGCCCGAGGCCATCACGGTGATCCAGCGGCAGGTGTTCTCCAGCTGGCGCACGTTGCCGGGCCACGGCAGGTTTTTCAGGTATTCCTCGGTCTCGGCTTTCAGCAGCTTGGGCTCGACGGCCAGCTCCTGGGCGGCGCGGCTGAGGAAGTGCTTGGCCAGGGTCGGGATGTCTTCACGGCGGTCCGACAGGCGCGGAATGTGGATGCGGATCACGTTCAGGCGGTGGAACAGGTCTTCGCGGAACTTGCCGGCGTGCACCAGGGTTTCCAGGTTCTGGTGGGTGGCGGCGATGATGCGCACATCCACCTTCACCGGGGTGTGGCCGCCCACGCGGTAGAACTCGCCGTCAGCCAGCACGCGCAGCAGGCGGGTCTGGGTGTCGGCCGGCATGTCGCCGATCTCGTCGAGGAACAGGGTGCCGCCGTCGGCCTGCTCGAAGCGGCCACGGCGCAGGTTGGCGGCGCCGGTGAACGCGCCTTTTTCATGGCCGAACAGCTCGGACTCCATCAGGTCCTTGGGGATGGCGGCCATGTTCAACGCGATGAACGGCGAGGCCGCGCGCGGGCTGTGGCGGTGCAGGGCGTGGGCGACCAACTCTTTACCGGTACCCGACTCACCGTTGATCAGCACGGTGATGTTGGAATGGCTGAGGCGGCCGATGGCGCGGAAAACTTCCTGCATGGCCGGCGCTTCGCCGATGATTTCCGGCGTGCGGGTCAGCGTCGGTACTTCGGTCAGCCCTTGTTGCTCCTGGGCGTGCTGGTTGGCGCGCTTCACCAGGGCCACGGCTTCGTCCACGTCGAACGGCTTGGGCAGGTATTCGAATGCACCGCCCTGGTACGAGGCCACGGCGCTGTCCAGGTCCGAATGCGCGGTCATGATGATGACCGGCAGGCGCGGGTGCGACTCGCGGATGCGCGCCAGCAGGTCCAGGCCACTGGCGCCGGGCATGCGGATGTCGGAAATGATCACATCAGGCTGCTGGCGAGCCAGGCGACTCATGACGCCATCGGCACTGTCGAAGCTTTGGGTGGTCATGCCTTCCTGTTGCAAGGCCTTTTCCAGCACCCAACGGATGGAACGGTCGTCATCGACGATCCAGACAGTTTCACTACGACTCATGACGAAGCGGCTCCTTGTTCCAGCGGCAGGAAGATCGAGAAAGTGGTGTGGCCGGGGTGGCTTTCACACTCGATCAGCCCCTGGTGCTGGCTGATGATGTTCTGGGTAATGGCAAGGCCAAGGCCTGTACCGTCCGGGCGCCCGCTGACCATCGGGTAGAAGATGGTTTCCTGGAGCTCGGCCGGTATACCGGGTCCGTTGTCGGTAATTTCGATTTTGGTCACCAGCCGGTGGCGGGTGTGGCCAATGGTGAACTGGCGCATGGTGCGCGTGCGCAGGCTGATGCGGCCCAGGCGCAGCTCGTTCTGGCCGCTGATGGCCTGCATGGCGTTGCGCACGATGTTGAGCACCGCCTGAATCATCTGTTCGCGGTCTATCAGCACGTCGGGAATGCTGGGGTCGTAGTCGCGCACCAGGGTGATGCCGCCCTGGGCCTCGGCTTCCACCAGGCTGGAAACGCGCTCCAGTACCTCGTGCACGTTAGTCATGGCCAGCGACGGCAGCTTGTTGGAGCCCAGCATGCGGTCCACCAGGTTGCGCAGGCGGTCGGCCTCTTCAATGATGACGTTGGTGTAGTCCTTCAGGCTTTCTTCGGGCAGCTCGCGGGCCAGCAGTTGCGCCGCGCCACGGATGCCACCCAGCGGGTTCTTGATCTCGTGGGCCAGGCCGCGCACCAGCATCTTGGTGGTTTCCTGCTTCGACAGCTGCGCCTCTTCCTTGGTGATGCGCAACAGGCGGTCACGGGGGTGCACTTCCAGCAGCAGCAGGGTCTGGCCGTTGTTGAGAATCGGCGTTACCGCGTAGTCGACGGTCAGGGTCTGGCCGGTCAGCGCGGTCAGCATGGCTTCGCGCTTGGTAAACGGGTGGGCCTGTTCCACGGCCTGGCGCAGGGAGTTGAGCGCCTCGGCCGACTCGGTGAACAGTTCGCTGATGAACTGCCCGTGGCTGCGCTGGCCGCTGATGGCCAACAGCATTTCGGCCGCCGGGTTCATGTATTCCAGGCGCAGCTCGGCGTTGAGCAGGATGGTGGCAGTGGTCAGGTTGTCCAGAAGCAGTCGGTGCAGTGCATCACTGATGGTCATTAGCTGTCGTTGACCTCTTTTGGCCCATTGCCGCGGGAACGCGGGTCCTTGGCGGCGCGGGCTGGTAATCCGCTGATACACCTTAAAATGCAAGAACTAAACCAAAGCTCCGAAAAGAAGCGCGGTCGGCGGAAAATGGCGCTTTCACTGCTCATTAAATGACGCAGCGGGCAGGGTCTCGTTCAGGATTGACCCAAAATGGGATGTTCGTCCGACTTTACCCGTTCTATCCGCACCAAAATAGAGCGTATGCGCACACTATAGCGGCTGGATGTGTCATTCGCTGTCATCGTCGTCCGCAGGCTTGTCCGCCAGTGGGCATTCGGGGCGCACGCCGTAGTCGGCGGTCTTGCAGGGGTTGTTGCGGCGCTTCTGGATCAGCGAGATGCGGTGCATGTGGAACGGTTGCGCCGGGGTGCGCTCGATCACCGTTTCGTGGTTGTCGATGATTTCTGCTGCAAGCTGGTGCGTGCCGCGGTCGATGTTCTTCAGCTGGAACACCGGGCTTACCGCCGGGCCGGCGACGACATTGCCATCCACCAGCAGGCGGTAGCCGTGGTTGGGCATCAGTGGCGGGTCGCTGGTGATGGTCACGATCAGGTTGCCGGAGGGGTCATGAATACTGGCGTCTGGCTCAGGTATGAGGATGCGCAGCATGTCGTAGTGGCTGGCTGGCTGTTTCTTCGCCAGTTTGCGCGCCGGGGTGGGCGGCACTGGCGTGGCGGTCATGCTGTTGCTGGGCCGCACGTCCACCACGGTGGCGTTGGCGTGGGGCTTGTCGGTGTAGACGCGGTTACCCTGGGCGTCGATGTAGGTGTAGACCTGGGCCATGGCGGGTGCGCTCAGCACCAGCAATGCAATGGCCGACAGCAGGCGTGTCATGGGCGTTTTCCGGCAGGGGGCAGGTGGTAGCGCTGCAGCGTGAAGGTGACGGTGGGGCTTTGCTGCACCACCCGGTCGTTGAACAGCACTTGCACGGCGAGGCTATGGTCGCCGCGGTCGATGTTCACCAGTTGCAGGCGTGGCACGTTGGTGGGCTGGCCATAGGGCTGGCCGTCCAGCAGCAGGCGCAGGCGGTGCATTTCGCGCAGGCGCGGGTCTATCAACACGCCCACGGTGAAGGTGCCGTTGTTGGCACGCAGGGCTTCTTCGGTGGGTATGTCGGTCAGTTGCAGGGTGCTGTAGGCCTGTTCGGGCTCGCTGCTGCGGGGGCTGCGCGGCACCGGCACCATGGGCGCGACGGGTGCCTGCGGCTCCACGCTGTTGAGCGGTGGCAGTTCCACGGTCTGCGAGCGGGTGCCATCGGGCGGCTGGTTGGAGTACGCGGTGTTGCCTTCGGCGTCGGTGTATTTGTAGATCTGCGCG
Organism: Pseudomonas sp. JC1203; assembly: GCF_056175065.1. Taxonomy (NCBI): domain Bacteria; kingdom Pseudomonadati; phylum Pseudomonadota; class Gammaproteobacteria; order Pseudomonadales; family Pseudomonadaceae; genus Pseudomonas; species Pseudomonas sp. JC1203. The sequence goes on along the minus strand of NZ_JBWCAM010000010.1, from coordinate 249,489 downwards.
AAGGCGGGCAGGGCCACCAGCATCAGCACCCAGATAAGGCATGAACGCATGAACGCATCCTGTCGGCTCATGGAAGGAACGGGCCCTGCGGCCCAGGTGCCAGCATAGAACAGAATGGCCGACGGATGGTTTCGGCTTTGTACCAGCGTGCCGGGTTCGCGTCGCCGCAACTGTCTGGGGGGAGCTGGCTTGCCAGCGAGATTTTAGGGCCCCAACAGCTCGCTGGCAAGCCAGCTCCCACAAGCTGTAGCAGCTGCCGAAGGCTGCGTCCGAGGGCGGTGGGGGTTGCCTGGAATCCAGCGGTGCCTGTGACGCGGCCTGTGGCCGCTGCTACGGGCCGCGTGGGGGGGGCGTCAGGAAGGGCTGGCGCACAACTCGCCGGTGGCCCGGACCAGCGCCGTGCGTTGCAGCGCATCAGCCTTGCGCGCCTCGATGGCGCTGGCCACCCAGCGTGGGCACTGCGGGTCGTTGCGCGACGGCGCGAACGCTGCCAGGCGCTCCAGCAACTGCTTCTGCAGCACGTCCAACTGCGGGCGGATCTCCTTGGCCAGGTCTACGCGTGGCGTGTCTGGTGCGGCGCCCTTGGCGTTCCATTGGGTCAGCAGGCTGTATTGCACCAGCTTGTTGGCTTCTATCTGCGCGGCGAAGAATTGTTCGGCCAGCGGCACATCCACCTTGTAATCGACGGCCAGCTTGCCGGCGCCGGCAATCACGTCGCGCTCGCGCGGGGCGTCGAGCACAGGCTTGTGGCTGTCCCATTTGGTCAGGGCCACCTTGGGGGCGATTTCAAGGCGTTGTTGCACGCTGTCCAGCAGCGGCGCGAGGGTAGCGGGCGGGGCGGCGAAGGCCGCGCTGGAGAACAGGGTGGCGGCTAGCAGCAGGGTTCTACGCATTGTCGTACTCATGTTGTTATTGGTGACGAAAGGCAGCGGCCGATTCTAGCAGGCAAATTATTCCGAAAGCGGCATGCCAGGGCTGCCGGCGTAGAACACGATCAATTCCACGGGCTGTGCACCGGTGCGCCCACGGTGCGTGGTGGCGACCATTTCGGCCAGCGGCTCGCCGGGCTTCAGTACGCGGGTCTTGCCGGTGTCCTGCGCTTCAACGGTCAGTTCGCCGGAAAGAATGTAGGCGACGTTGGGCATGGGGTGGGTGTGCCAGTCCAGGTTGGTGTTGGCGGGAATGTGCAGCTTGAGCAGGGTCAGTTCCGGTTTGCCCTGGGGGTAGGCCTGGTAGGGGGCGCCATCCCATGAGGAGGTGCTTTGCAGCAGGATCTGTTTTTCAACACCGGCCTGGCTCAGGGCCGGGAGGCTGACGAGAGCGGCAATCAGGGGAAGATAACGTTTCATGGTGTGGCCCACGGAATGGTTGGGCGTTGGAGCGTATCTGCGGCAATTGCTGGGGAATGTCAGGCATTGCCGTCCCGATACGAGGGACTCTTCCGTGAAGGTTGTAGGAGTGAAGAACAAAAAAGGCCTCCCGAAGGAGGCCTTTTTCAAATCACGCGGCTTGCGCCAGCGTCACCGGATTAGCAGCTGTAGTACAGCTCGTATTCCAGTGGGTGTACGAAGGTACGAACCTTGATTTCTTCTTCGCTTTTCAGGGCGATGTAAGCGTCGATGAAGTCGTCGCTGAAAACGCCGCCTTTGGTCAGGAACGCACGACCTTTGTCCAGCTCTTCCAGGGCTTCTTTCAGGCTGCCGCAAACTTGTGGGATCTCTTTCGCCTCTTCAGGCGGCAGGTCGTACAGGTTTTTGTCAGCTGCGTCGCCAGGGTGGATCTTGTTCTGGATACCGTCCAGGCCGGCCATCAGCAGTGCTGCGAAGGCCAGGTATGGGTTGGCAGCCGGATCCGGGAAGCGTGCTTCGATACGACGGCCACGTGGGCTGTTGACGTAAGGAATACGGATCGAAGCCGAACGGTTGCGAGCCGAGTAGGCCAGCATTACTGGAGCTTCGAAGCCTGGGACCAGACGCTTGTAAGAGTTGGTAGCCGGGTTGGTGAAGCCGTTCAGGGCCTTACCGTGCTTGATGATACCGCCGATGAAGTACAGGGCGGTGTCGGACAGGCCGGCATAGCCTTCGCCAGCGAAGGTGTTCTTGCCATCTTTGGCGATGGACATGTGCACGTGCATACCCGAGCCGTTGTCGCCGTACAGTGGCTTAGGCATGAAGGTAGCGGTACGGCCGTAGGCGTCCGCAACGTTGTGCACAACGTATTTCAGGGTTTGAACTTCGTCGGCCTTCTTCACCAGGGTGTTGAACTTGACGCCGATTTCGTTCTGGCCAGCAGTTGCCACCTCGTGGTGGTGAACTTCAACGACCTGGCCCATTTCTTCCAGTGCGTTGCACATGGCAGTACGGATTTCGTGGTCGTGGTCGAACGGCGGAACTGGGAAATAACCACCTTTCACGCCTGGACGGTGGCCCTTGTTGCCGCCTTCCACGTCTTGGTCGGACATCCACGAACCTTGTTCCGAGTAGATCTTGAACATGGAACCGGAGATGTCGGACTTGAACTTCACTTCGTCGAAGATGAAGAACTCAGGCTCTGGGCCGGCGAACACGGTGTCACCGATACCGGTCGACTTCAGGTACTCTTCGGCGCGGTGGGCGATGGCGCGCGGGTCGCGATCGTAGCCTTGCATGGTCGAAGGTTCGATGATGTCGCAGACGATGATCAGGGTCGGCTCTTCGGTGAACGGGTCCAGGACGGCAGTTTCGTCGTCTGGCAGCAGGATCATGTCGGAGGCTTCGATGCCTTTCCAGCCAGCGATGGAGGAACCGTCGAACATCTTGCCGACTTCGAAGAAGTCGTCTTCCAGCGCGTCACGGGCTGGCATGGTGACGTGGTGCTGGGTGCCCTTGGTGTCCGTGAAGCGCAGATCAATCCACTTGACGTCATGATCTTTGATGAGTTGAACCGACTTCGACATGTTGTCCTCCGGGGTGAATAAGGGCTGGTAGTGGTTAGCCCTGTAATTTGGGTGATGCCGGGCGCGAATAGTCTGCCAAGGCAACCTGCCTCACAAGGGAGCAATTTGCATGCCAGTGCCCCGAGATGGGTTTTTTGCCCCAAACCCAAGCATTTCGGCCTGTTTTCGGCAAAATGCGCCGTTTTGCCGCACTGTTTTGAAGCGCTAGCAATCCGTGAGGCACCATAAAGGTGCACTGAAAACCTTCTGTACGATAACTGGTTAAAAGCTGAGCAATTTCCGCTATAATCCTGCCCCCCTTTTTCGGCTGGCACCTCGCGCGCTGTTTTTCATGAAACTAATCGTAAAAGTCTTCCCAGAAATCACCATCAAGAGCCGGCCCGTTCGGAAGAACTTCATTCGCCAGCTCGCCAAGAACATCCGCGTCGTGCTCCGTGAACTGGACCCGAAGCTGGTGGTGGATGGCGTGTGGGACAACCTCACCGTTGTCACCCGCATCGAAGATGCGAAAATCCAGCGCGAGATGATCGAGCGGCTTAAATGCGTGCCCGGCATTACCCATTTCCTGCAGGTGGACGAATACCCCCTGGGCGAGATGGACGACCTGGTAGCGCAGTGCAAGCAGCACTTCGGCCACCTGCTGCCCGGCAAGATGTTCGCCGTGCGCTGCAAGCGCGCCGGCCGGCACACTTTCACCTCCATGGACGTGGACCGCTATGTTGGCAGCCAATTGCGCCAGCAGTGTGGCGCGGCCGGCATCGAGCTGAAGAAGCCCGAGGTGGAAGTACGCCTGGAGATCCGCGACAAGCGCGTCTTCATTATTCACAGCCAGCACCAGGGCATCGGCGGCTACCCGCTGGGTTCGCTGGAGCAGACCCTGGTACTGATGTCCGGTGGCTTCGACTCCACCGTGGCCGCCTACCAGATGATGCGCCGCGGCCTGATGACCCACTTCTGCTTCTTCAACCTGGGTGGCCGTGCCCACGAGCTGGGCGTGATGGAAGTCGCGCACTTCCTGTGGAAGAAATACGGCAGCTCCCAGCGCGTGCTGTTCATCAGCATCCCGTTCGAGGAAGTGGTGGGCGAGCTGCTGGGCAAGGTCGACAACAGCCACATGGGCGTTATTCTCAAGCGCATGATGCTGCGCGCCGCCTCGCGCATGGCCGATCGTCTGCAAATTGATGCGCTGGTAACCGGCGAGGCCATCTCGCAAGTGTCGAGCCAGACGCTTCCGAACCTCTCGGTGATCAGTGCGGCAACCGACAAGCTGTTGCTGCGTCCATTGCTTGCCAGCCATAAGCAGGACATCATTGACCAGGCCAACGAGATCGGCACCGCCGATTTCGCCAAACACATGCCTGAATATTGCGGGGTGATTTCGGTCAACCCCACCACCAAGGCCAAGCCCCACCGCGTCGCCTATGAAGAACAGCAGTTCGACATGGCCGTGCTGGAGCGGGCCCTGGAACGCGCCAAGCTGGTCTCCATCGATAATGTGATCGATGAACTGGGCCAGGATATCGAAATCGAGGAAGTCGCCCAGGCCTTGGCCGGGCAGGTGATCATCGATATCCGTCATCCTGACGCCCAGGAAGACGAGCCCCTTGAACTCGAAGGCATCGAGGTCAAGGCGTTGCCGTTCTATGCACTGAACAGCCGTTTCAAGGAACTGGACCCCACTCGTCAGTACCTGCTGTATTGCGACAAAGGCGTGATGAGTCGCCTGCATGCCCACCACTTGCTCAGTGAGGGACATGCCAATGTGCGCGTTTATCGACCGAGCTAAGCGCCCGGGGCTGTTTGCCTGTGGCCTGCGTCACCGGCCCCCCGACGCCACCGTCAAGCTGTAACGGCTTTAACGGACTCTAAGTCAAATCGCTGTCACTAACTGTCAGCACACCGAATCCTCTGATCGAGATACACAAGTGATCGAAAATCTACGTAACATCGCCATCATCGCTCACGTTGACCATGGTAAAACCACCCTGGTAGACAAACTGCTGCGTCAATCGGGCACCCTGGAGCGCAACGAGCTCAACGACGAGCGCGTGATGGACTCCAACGACCAGGAGAAAGAGCGCGGTATTACCATTCTGGCGAAGAACACCGCCATCAACTGGAATGGCTACCACATCAACATCGTCGACACCCCCGGCCACGCCGACTTCGGCGGTGAAGTAGAGCGCGTGATGTCGATGGTTGACTCCGTTCTGCTGCTGGTTGACGCTCAAGACGGCCCTATGCCGCAAACTCGCTTCGTGACCAAGAAGGCTTTCGAAGCCGGCCTGAAGCCAATCGTCGTGATCAACAAGGTTGACCGTCCGGGCGCGCGTCCTGATTGGGTTCTGGACCAGATCTTCGATCTGTTCGACAACCTGGGCGCCACCGACGAACAGCTGGACTTCAAAGTCGTCTACGCCTCGGCCATCAACGGCATCGCCGGCCTGGACCACACCGACATGGCCGAAGACATGACCCCGCTGTACCAGGCGGTCGTGGATCACGTTCCAGCTCCAGCTGTTGACCGTGACGGCGCGTTCCAGATGCAGATCTCGGCTCTGGACTACAACAGCTTCCTGGGCGTCATCGGTGTTGGCCGTATCGCTCGCGGTCGCGTCAAGCCTAACACCCCGGTTGTGGCTATCAGCGCCGACGGCAAGCGCCGCAACGGTCGTATCCTGAAGCTGATGGGTCACCACGGCCTGCACCGCATCGACGTTGAAGAAGCAGCTGCCGGCGACATCGTCTGCATCAGCGGTTTCGACGAGCTGTTCATCTCCGACACCCTGTGCGACCCACTGACCGTCGAAGCCATGAAGCCGCTGACCGTCGACGAGCCAACCGTTTCCATGACCTTCCAGGTAAACGACTCGCCTTTCTGCGGTAAAGAAGGCAAGTTCGTGACCTCGCGTAACATCAAGGACCGTCTGGACAAAGAGCTGCTGTACAACGTTGCACTGCGCGTTGAAGAAGGCGACTCGGCTGACAAGTTCAAGGTTTCGGGCCGTGGTGAGCTGCACCTGTCGGTACTGATCGAAACCATGCGTCGCGAAGGCTTCGAGCTGGCCCTGGGCCGTCCTGAAGTGATCATTCGTGAAGTCGACGGCGTCAAGCAAGAGCCGTTCGAAAACGTGACCATCGACATCCCTGAAGAATCGCAGGGCAAGGTCATGGAAGAGATGGGCCTGCGTAAAGGCGACCTGACCAACATGGTGCCGGATGGCAAGGGCCGTGTTCGTCTGGAATACAACATCCCTGCTCGCGGCCTGATCGGTTTCCGTAACCAGTTCCTGACCCTGACCAACGGTGCTGGCATCCTGACCTCGATCTTCGACCGTTACGACACCGTCAAGTCGGGCCACATGTCGGGCCGTCAGAACGGCGTTCTGGTTTCGGTTGAAACCGGCAAGGCTCTGACCTACTCGCTGGAAACCCTGCAGGCTCGTGGCAAGCTGTTCGTGGAACACGGCCAAGAGATCTACAACGGTCAAATCGTCGGCCAGAACAGCCGCGACAACGACCTGGGCGTCAACCCTACCAAGGGCAAGAAGCTCGACAACATGCGTGCTTCGGGTAAAGACGAAACCATCGCCCTGGTTCCACCTGTTCGCTTCACCCTGGAACAGGCTCTGGAATACATCCAGGAAGACGAGCTGTGCGAAGTTACTCCTAAATCCATCCGTCTTCGCAAGAAGATCCTGGACGAAAGCGAGCGTACCCGCGCTGCCAAGAAAGCCAAGGTGTAAGCTAGCCTTCGCTGAATGAAAAACGCCCCCGGTCGAAAGGCCGGGGGCGTTTTTTTATGCCTTTATAAATCTGTAGTCGCAACACGCTTGTGTGGGTGCTGGCTTGCCAGCGAGCTGTTGATGCCCAAAAGCTCGCTGGCAAGCCAGCTCCCACAGGCAGTTTAGAACGTCGCGGGCTTTGGCTTATACGCGCAATAACCCGGCCGTGGGCCTACGCGCGGGTGGTTGCGGCAGGTGTCCGGGCGCTTGTCGTAGATAGTGCACAGGCGGCTCTTGCGGTCCAGGTACAGGCAATCGTTGTTGCTCATGCGCTGCAGGGTAAAGATCCCCGACTTCTGGTTGAAGCGCTCGACGATGCCGTCCTTCTGCAGGCGCTTGGCGATGTTCTTCGGCGGGTCGCCCAGTTCGAATTCGTCCACCACGCCAATGCGCACCAGATCCTTGATCTTCACCTCGACGGGCAGGGTGCAGCAGGTCGACATGCAGGCGCCGCACATGGGCTGGGTGAATTTCTGCCAGGTCTCCAGGCGGTCGACTTCGGCAGCGGCTATCAGGGTGGTCTTCATCAGGTTCGGTTTTTCGGGGTAATCGGGCGCGCGATGATACCGGTACTGGTGAAATTGTGAACAACCATTTGCCGGTTGGCCTGTTGCTGTTTCACGGTTCTTACAGAAAAGCGCGAACCTGGCCTTTCACCTCCTGTCGAACCGTCTAGGCTCACACAACCCCATCCTAAAAATCCGTCAACTTCCCCGAGGACGCATCAATGTCTCAGGAACCGCTTGTCCGTGAAGCAGAGGTGGCCGAATTTCGCGCCGCTGTACTCGCAAAACTCACATACGCGGTAGGCAAGGACCCGGATCATGCCTTTGATCATGACTGGTTCGAAGCCATCGCCCTGGCGGCCCGCGACCATATGGTCGAGCACTGGATGGACCACACCCGGCAGATCTACCGCAAGGCGCAGAAGCGGGTGTATTACCTGTCCCTGGAATTCCTGATCGGCCGGCTGTTGTACGACAGCCTCAGCAACCTGGGGCTGCTGGACATCGCCAAGGAGGCCCTCACCGACCTAGGCGTGGACCTTGAGCGCATTCGCCTGCTGGAGCCGGATGCGGCGCTGGGCAACGGCGGCCTTGGCCGGCTGGCGGCCTGCTTCATGGAAAGCATGTCCACCCTGGGCATCGCCGCCCACGGTTATGGCATTCGCTACGAGCACGGGCTGTTCCGCCAGGCCATCGTCGATGGCTGGCAGCAGGAGCAGACCGAGAACTGGCTGGATTTCGGCAACCCCTGGGAGTTCGAGCGCCCCGAGGTGATCTACCCGATCAGCTTCGGCGGCCATGTGGAAACCGTGCAGGACGCCGGCGGCCAGCAGAAGCAGGTGTGGTGGCCCGCCGAGACGGTACGGGCGGTGGCGTACGACACGCCCGTAGTGGGCTGGCGCGGTTCCAGCGTGAATACCCTGCGGCTGTGGCGTGCACGCGCGCTGGAAGAGCTGCACCTGGAACGCTTCAACGCCGGTGACCACTTGGGGGCGGTGGCCGAGGTGGCCCGGGCCGAAAGCATTTCGCGGGTACTGTACCCGGCCGACAGCACCGAGGCTGGCCAGGAGCTGCGCCTGCGCCAGGAATACTTCTTCGTCTCGGCGTCGCTGCAGGACCTGCTGCGCCGCCACCAGAACATTCACCCATCGCTGCTGAACCTGGCCGACGGCGCCGCTATCCAGCTCAACGACACCCACCCCTCCATCGCCGTGGCCGAGCTGATGCGCCTGCTGGTGGACACCCACGGCATTGCCTGGGACACCGCCTGGGACATCACCGTCAACACCCTGGCCTACACCAACCACACGCTGCTGCCCGAAGCGCTGGAAACCTGGCCGGTGGGACTGATGGAGCGCATGCTGCCGCGGCACATGCAGATCATCTACCTGATCAACGCCTACCACATCGATTCGCTGCGGGCCAAAGGCATCCACGACTTCGACGTGCTGCGCGCGGTGTCGCTGATCGAGGAAGACAACGGCCGCCGCGTGCGCATGGGCAACCTGGCGTTCCTGGGCTCGCACAGCGTCAACGGCGTGTCGGCGCTGCACACCAAGCTGATGCGCAGCACGGTGTTTGCGCAAATGCACAAGCTGTACCCGGACCGCATCAACAATAAAACCAATGGCATCACCTTCCGCCGCTGGCTGTTCCAGTCCAACGGCGAGCTGACGTCGATGCTGGTGGACGCCCTGGGCGAGGACGTGCTCGACCATCCCGAGCAACGCCTCAAGGACCTGGAACCCTTCGCCGACAAGCCCGAGTTCCGCAAACGTTTCGCCGCCCAGCGCCTGAGCAGCAAGAAGGCGCTGGCGCGCATCATCCAGGACCGGCTGGGCGTGGCCATCAACCCTGAGGCCATGTTCGACGTGCAGGTGAAGCGGATCCACGAGTACAAGCGCCAGCTGCTCAACCTGCTGCACACCGTGGCGCTGTACCAGGCCATTCGCGCCGAGCCGGGCACGCAGTGGGTGCCGCGGGTGAAAATCTTCGCCGGCAAGGCGGCCGCCAGTTACCACCAGGCCAAGCTGATCATCAAGCTGGCCAACGACATCGCGCGTACGGTCAACAACGACCCCACCGTAAGGGGCCTGTTGAAAGTGGTGTTCCTGCCCAACTACAACGTCAGCCTGGCGGAAAGCATCATTCCAGCAGCTGACCTGTCCGAGCAGATTTCCACCGCAGGCTATGAGGCCTCGGGCACCAGCAACATGAAGTTCGGCCTCAACGGCGCGCTCACCATCGGCACCATGGACGGCGCCAACGTGGAGATGAGCGAACTGATCGGCACCGAGCACATGTTCATTTTCGGCCTGACCGCGCAGCAGGTGGAGGCGCGCAAACGCGCCGGCGAGTTCAACGCCAGCGGCGACATTGCTGCGTCCCACCGCCTCAACGACGTGCTGCAGGCCATTCGCGGCGGGGTGTTCTCGCCGGACGACTCGGCCCGTTATGCCGGCCTGATCGACGGCCTGATCGCCTACGACCGCTTCCTGGTGTGCGCCGACTTCGATGCCTACTGGGACGCGCAGAAACGCGTGGAGGACCTGTGGCACGACCCGGCAAGCTGGTGGCGCTCGGCAGTGCTGAACACCGCGCGCACCGGCTGGTTCTCGTCCGACCGCACCATTCGCGAATACGCCGAGGACATCTGGAAGGCGCTGGAATAACCTGACTCATCTGTTGAACGCCATGCCATGTGGGAGTGGGCTCTGCCCACGAAAAGAACACCGCGGTGCTCCAGTAAAACCGCGGTGTTCTTTTCGCGGGCAGAGCCCGCTCCCACAAGAGCCCTTGATGAATAGCCCTTTATGGCAGCTCCTGGTTGTTGGGATATCCGTCAGCAAATACTGGCCCAATCGATATACTGTCGCCCTGCCATGGACTTGTGACACCGGTTAGGGAAATCGATCATGCAATGGGTATTGCTGTTGCTGGGCCTCGCGCTGGGCGCCGCGTTCGATGAATCCATCGACGGCGCGCTCATTGGCGGGCTGCTGGGCCTGGGTTTTGGCCAGGCCTTGCGGCTGGGTGCACTGACGCGCCGCAGCGAGGAGCAACGCCTGGCCCTGGCCGCGATGCAACTGCGCGTGCAGGCGCTGGAAAGCAAGGCCCCTGCGGCTGCCGCAGCGCAGGGGCCAGAGCCTGTCGAGCTGGAATGGGAGCTGCCGGCTACTGCGCCAGAGCCCACGCCAGAGCCCACTCCAGAACCCGCCACTGCCGACGCCTGGGCCACCGAGCCCCGGCAGCCGGGCGCACCGGATATCTTCAGCAAGGCTTTCGACGCCGCCCGCGGCTGGCTGCTGGGTGGCAACACCGTCCTGCGTGTAGGCCTGGTGCTGCTGTTCCTGGGCCTGGCGTTCCTGCTGCGCTACGCCACCGAAAACGTCGTGGTGCCGGTGGAGCTGCGCTACGCCGGCGTGGCGGCCAGTGCCCTGGCATTGCTGGGGCTGGGCTGGTGGCTGCGGCGCAAGCGCCGCGGCTACGGCCTGCTGCTGCAAGGGGCAGGGGTGGCGGTGCTGTACCTGACCATCTTCGCCGCCATGCGCCTGCATTCGTTGCTCGACCCCGGCCCGGCCATGGGCCTGCTGGTGGCGGTGACGCTGTGCTCGGCCATCCTCGCCGTGCTGCAGGATGCCCTGGGCCTGGCCTGCGCGGCTGCCCTGGGCGGCTTTGCCGCGCCTATCCTGGCGTCTACCGGGGCAGGCAGCCAGGTGGCGCTGTTCAGCTATTTCGCCCTGCTCAACGCCGGCATTCTCAGCATTGCCTGGTTCAAGGCCTGGCGCCTACTGAACCTGATCGGCTTCCTTGGCACCTTCGGCATCGGTTTCGCCTGGGGCGCGCGCTCCTACGCGCCTGAGTTGTTCTGGAGCACGGCGCCTTTCCTGTGGCTGTTCTTCGCCATGTACCTGGCCATCGGCCTGCTGTTTGCCCGCCGCACCCTGCTGGACAGCCCGGCGCCGCCTGCCGACGCCGACCGCGCCACGCTGCTGCGTTGGGCTGCGCGCCAGGGTGACTACGTGCACGGCACTATCCTGTTCGGGCCGCCGCTGGTGGGCTTCGGCCTGCAATGGGCATTGATCCGCCACCTGCAGTTCGGGCCTGCCTTCAGCGCCCTGGCCATGGGCGCCATCTACATGGTGCTGGCGTGGCTGCTGGCGCGGCGCGCGCCGCAGCGGGCCACGCTGCTGACCGAAACCTGCCTGGTGCTGGCGGTGATCTTCACCAGCCTGGCCATACCCCTGGGGCTGGACGCGCACGGCACCACCAGCGCCTGGGCATTGGAAGGCGCGGGCTTGTATTGGTTGGGGCTGCGCCAGCAACGCCGCCTGGCGCGCTGGTTCGCCCTGCTGCTGCAGGTGGCGGCGGCCGCGTATTGCCTGTTCGACCTGAGCCCCTTGCCCTACCTGCTGCTGGCGGTGGCTGGCCTGGCCTGCGCCTGGCGCCAGCACGTGGAACAGCCGGGCAGCAAGCTGGGCCCCGTGCTGCTGGTGTGGGGCGGGCTGTGGTGGTTGCTGGCGTGTGCCAGCGCCGTGTGGCGATGGGTGCCGTGGCCGTTGGACGCTGCGGCGCTGTTGATGGCCTTCAGCGCCAGCGCCGCCGTGGCCTGCGCCCTGGCACCGCGCCTGCGCTGGCGGGGCCTGGCGCACGTGGCGCTGATGCTGGTGCCGCTGGCCTGGCTGCTGCTGCCGTATGGCTGGGGCCACAGTTTTCACATCGGCGCCCAGCTGGGCTGGCTGGCGTGGCCGCTGGTATTGGTGGTGCATTTCTGGTCGCTGCGGCGCCTGCCTGAATGGGTGGGCACGCGGGTACTCACCATCAGCCACGTGCTGGGGGCCTGGCTGCTGACCGCGCTGCTGGCGCTGGAGCTCAGCTATGGCCTCGAGCAGTTGGCCGGCTACTACAACGCCTGGCGCTGGCTGGGCTGGGCAGTGTTCCCGGCGCTGTTCCTGCTGGCCATGGCCAGCCCGCGCGAATGGCCGTGGCCGGTGGCCAGTTATCCACAGGCCTACCGCTGGTGGGCCGCCTGGCCGTTGGCGTGCGCCATGCTGGGCTGGCTATGGCTGGCCAACTTCTTCAGTGACGGTGCGGCCGAGCCGCTGCCCTACCTGCCACTGGTCAACCCGCTGGAGCTGGGCCTGCTGCTGGTGACCTACGCCCTGTTCATGTGGGCGCGGCGCTTTGACAGCCGCCTGCGCAGCCTGCGGGTGCGCGGGCCAGTCACCTGGTTGCTGGCGGCCACGCTGTTCGCGGTGCTCACGGCCATGGTCATGCGCACCGCCCACCATTACGCCGGCTTGCCCTATGATCTGCAGGCCCTGCTGGGTTCGATGCTGGTACAGGCCAGCCTGTCGATTCTGTGGACGCTGATCGCGCTGGGCCTGATGATTGGTGGCCACCTGCGCGGGCGGCGTGAGGTGTGGCTGGTAGGGGCGGGCCTGATTGCCGTGGTGGTGGCCAAGCTGTTCTTTGTCGAACTGAGCAACCACGGTGGGCTGGCGCGAATCGTCTCGTTCATCGGGGTGGGCGTGCTGTTGCTGGTGGTGGGGTATTTCGCCCCATTGCCGCCACGGCGAACTGAAACGGCGGGGGCCGATTCCTGATATGGGGCGCATGATCAAGACGTGGTGTGGGGTAATGGGCTTGTGTGCCGTACTGTCGGCCATGGCCCAGGAGCAACCGAACGACTTTGCCAACCAGGTGCCGCTGAGCACCAGTGGCCAAGGCCCGTGGTACCGCCTGGAGTTGCCGCTGGCGTTGCAGTTGGGCGCGCGCCAGGCCGACCTGGGCGATATTCGCGTATTCAATGCTGCCGGCGAGCCCCAGGCATACGCCCTGGTGCATGAGCCGGCGCGGCACGCGCAAGGCGAGCACCAGGCCAGCGTGAAGTGGTTCCCGCTGTACGACGCCGCCGAAACCGCGCCGGGTACGCCCAAGGTGCGGGTGCAGACCGGGCCCAATGGCAACCTCATCGAGGTGCAGCCCGAAGAAGAGCTGGAGGCGGGCGAGGAGGTGCTGCGCGGCTGGTTGCTGGACACCAGCGCCATCAAGGAACCGCTGACCCAACTGAGCCTGGACTGGAGCAGCGAGCGCGAAGGCTTCCAGCGCTTCACCGTCGAGGCCAGCGACGACCTGCAGCATTGGCGGCCTTGGGGGGAGGGGCAGGTAGCGCGCCTGTCGTTTGCCGACGAGCGCATTGAACAGCACGAAGTCAGCCTGCCAGGCCTGCCGGCGCGCTACCTGCGGCTGCTGTGGCAGGTGCCGCAGTCGGCGCCGGTGCTCAGCCAGGTGCTGGTGCAAAGCAGCGCCAGCAGCGCCGTGCCGCCGCCGCTGGTGTGGTCGGAACCGATCAAGGGCAGCAGCGCCAAGGCCAACCAGTACGTGTGGATGCTGCCGGCCGCGCTGGCGGTGGAGCGCGTGCAGGTCGACCTGGACCAGCCCAACAGCCTGGCGCCGGTGGAGCTGCTGGGCCGCTACGACCTCAACGGTAGCTGGGAACCGCTGGAAAGCGGCTTGCTGTACCGGCTGACCCAGAACGGCCAGGACGCGGTACAGAGCGAGTTGCCCATGCGCGGCGAAACCCTGCGCCAGCTGAAGCTTGAGGTGGACGACCGCGGCGGCGGCCTGGGCGCCGAGGCGCCGCTGCTGCGGGTGGCGGTGCGCCCCGTGCAGCTGGTGTTCCTGGCCCGTGGCGCCGGCCCTTACCGGCTGGCCATCGGCAACCCCACGGCCGTGGGCGCGCAGCTGCCGCTGAGCACCCTGATTCCCGATGTGGATGAGCAGCGCCTGGCCGCCCTGGGCGTGGCCGAGCCCGCCGTGACCCCGGTGATCGTCGCGCCACCGCCACCCTCGGCCGCCACGCCTGCATCCAACTGGAAGCGCATCAGCCTGTGGCTGGTACTGGTGATCGGCGTGCTGGCGCTGGCGGCCATGGCCGTAAGCCTTGCAAGGGCGAAGCCGGGCAGCCGCTGAGGCCATAAGCGTCACCTGCGGGCGTTTTCGGACTACGCTTGAGCGGGTGGCGTGAACCTTTATCGTTACAGCCCTGTCTGAAGGGCTGGAACCGCGCCCCTATCGCTCGCTAGGTTGTGAATGAGCCTGTAAACTGCGCGGGTTTTTCCCCACCCCAATCTCCGGAGCCGTCCATGTCCCGCGTTACCCTGAGTCGCTATTTGATTGAGCAGACCCGCAGCAACAAGACCCCTGCCGATCTGCGCTTCCTTATCGAAGTGGTGGCGCGCGCATGCAAAGAGATAAGCCACGCTGTGTCCAAGGGCGCCCTGGGCGGCGTGCTGGGCAGCATGGGCACTGAAAACGTGCAGGGCGAAGTGCAGAAGAAGCTGGACGTACTGTCCAACGACATCCTGCTGGAGTCCAACGAGTGGGGTGGCCACCTGGCCGGCATGGCGTCCGAGGAGATGGACAATGCCTACCAGATCCCTGGCCAGTACCCCAAAGGCGCCTACCTGCTGGTGTTCGACCCGCTGGACGGCTCGTCCAACATCGACGTCAACGTGTCGGTCGGTACCATCTTCTCGGTGCTGCGTTGCCCAACCGAGTACCTGACCCAGAACGACAGCCTCAACGAGCAGGCTTTCCTGCAGAAGGGCACTGAGCAGGTCGCCGCCGGCTACGCCATCTATGGCCCGCAGACCATGCTGATCCTGACCCTGGGCAACGGCGTCAAAGGTTTCACCCTGGATCGCGAGATGGGCAGCTTCGTGCTGACCCACGAGAACATCAGCATCCCGGAAACCACCGCCGAGTTCGCCATCAACATGTCCAACCAGCGCCACTGGGAAGCCCCGGTGAAGCGTTACGTCGGTGAGCTGACCGCTGGTGAAGAAGGCCCGCTGAAGAAGAACTACAACATGCGCTGGATCGCCTCGATGGTGGCCGACGTGCACCGTATTCTCACCCGTGGCGGCCTGTTCATGTACCCGCGCGACGACCGTGAGCCAGAAAAGCCAGGCAAGCTGCGCCTGATGTACGAAGCCAACCCGATGTCGTTCCTGGTGGAACAGGCCGGCGGCGCTTCCACCAACGGCCACCAGCGCATCCTCGACATCCAGCCTGAAGGCCTGCACCAGCGCGTGGCAGTGTTCCTGGGTTCGAAGCAGGAAGTGGAGCGCGTGACCGCGTACCACAAGGAATAACATCCTGCGGTAAAAAAAATGCCCCCATCACTGGGGGCATTTTTGTTTTCAGATGCGGAAGCTGCCAACCAGCTGCTTCAACCGCGACACTTGCTGCTCAAGCTCGCTGCACGCGCGCAGGGTGGACTGCAGGTTCTCCACGCCTTCCTGGTTCAGCGTGTTGATCTCGGTGATGTCCACGTTGATGGCTTCCACCACGGCGGTCTGCTCTTCGGTGGCGGTGGCCACCGACTGGTTCATGCCGTCGATCTCGCCGATGCGCTGGGTCACGCTGCTCAGGCGCTGACCGGCCTGGTTGGCGATACCCACGCTCTGCTCGCTCTGGCTCTGGCTTTCGGTCATGGTGCCCACGGCTTCGCGGGCGCCTACCTGCAGCTCCTCGATGATTTTCTGCACTTGCTGCGCCGAGTCCTGGGTGCGGTGCGCCAGGTTGCGCACCTCGTCGGCTACCACCGCGAACCCACGGCCGGCATCACCGGCGCGGGCTGCTTCGATGGCGGCGTTCAGCGCCAGCAGGTTGGTCTGCTGCGAGATGCTGGTGATCACCTCGAGGATCTGGCCAATGTTCACCGTGTTGGCGTTCAGGGTCTCGATGTTGCCGCACGAGTCGCTGATTTTCGCCGAGAGCTGGCCCATCACCTCGATGGTCTTGTTCACCACCTGCTGGCCGTCTTCAGCCAGGCTGCGCGCGTCGCTGGAATGCTGCGAGGCCAGGGCTGCGTTCTGGGCGATTTCCTGGGCGGCGGCGCCCAACTCGTTGATGGCCGCGGCCACGCTGCTGGTGCGGCTGACCTGCTGGTCGGAGTTGAGCATCGACGAGTTGGAGGCGCTGACCACCTGCAGGGCTACCTCGTTGACGCGGCCCGTGGCCGAGGACACCTCGCGAATGGACTCGTGAATGCGCTCCACGAAGCGGTTGAACGATTGCGCCAGGGTGCCGAATTCGTCGTTGGCGTGGATCACCAGGCGCTTGGTCAGGTCGCCTTCGCCTTCGGCGATGTCATGCATGGCGCGGCCCATCACGTGCAGCGGCTCCATCAGCACGCGAATCAGCAGACCCAGCAGGGCGATGATGATCACCACGGCAATCACCGTGGCCACCAGCGCCGAATTGCGGAACTCGCCGAGCATGGCGTAGGCCGCGTCCTTGTCCAGCACCAGCGCCACGTACCAGTCGGCCGACGGCACGCCGTTTACGCGGGTGAAGGAGATGAACTGGGTCTTGCCATTGACTTCAACTTCCTTGAGGCCCGGCGACACCTGCGGCGCGCCTTGTGGATAAGCTTCCGCAAGGTTCTTGAGGTCCAGCTTGACGTCCGGGTGGATCAGGATCTTGCCGTCGCCGGTGACGATGAAGGCATGGCCATGGCCGCCAAAGTTCAGCGAGTTGATGATGTCGCTGATGCTGGTCAGGTCAATGTCCGCACCGGCCACGCCGATGAACTGGTTGTCATGGCGCACCGGGGTAGCGATGGTGATCACCAACTTGCCCGAGGAGGCGGCGATGTAGGGTTCGGTGACGATGGTCTGCTGGGCAGTGTTGGCCGCCTTGAACCAGCCGCGCTGGCGCGGGTCGTAGTCAGCCGCGCGGTTGCCCGCAGGCACCGAGAACATCACGCCGTTCTGGCCGCCGAAGTAGGTCAGCTGGAAGTTGCTGGAGTACGCCGGCAAGCCCACGCTGCGCGCCAGGCTTGGCGCCGAGTCGCCATCCACTGCCACTTGCTGGCCCAGGGACTGCAGCAATTGGATGCGGCTTTCCAGCCACGTCTGGATGTTGCTGGTGGTCAACAGGCCCAGCTGCTTCATCGAGGCTTCGGTGTTTTCATGCAACGTCGCCCGTTGGCGATAGTCGTTGAATGCCATGAAGCACGAGAACGCCAGGGCAACGATGAGGGCGGCCGCGATCAGGATCTTGTGGCTGAATTTCAGGTTTTTTGTCATTGGGGTGATCTGTACGCAAAGGGGCTGATCAAACGGGGGGTGGCAATCTGCCAGATACACGCAGATAGCGCTATCTACTGTCGGCCGAAAAAACGTGAAGATTAATGTACGGTTTGGTGAGTTGACCGGCGGGCAGGGCGGGGCTGGCATAAATGCCCAAGGCGGCCGGGAACCAGAACGCGATTTTCTCTTCTAAGCTCTAGCTGGCAGCCAAGCCGGCACTACTGTCCAGGAGTGACCTTTCATGTCTTTGCGTTCCCTCGCCCTGTTGTCGTTCTGCGTGTTGCTTGCCGCATGCAACAAGATCAACCAGGAAAACTATTCGCAGATCAAGGCGGGCATGACCAAACCTGAAATCGAGAAGCTGCTGGGCAGCCCCACCGATTGCTCCGGCGCGCTGGGCATGTCCAGCTGCACCTGGGGTGACAAGAACAGCTTCATCAGCGTGCAGTACGCCGGTGACAAAGTGGTCATGTATTCCGGGCAGGGCCTGAAATGAGCCGTTTGAAGATGGTGGCCATGCTGCTGGGCGGCATGGCGGCAGGTGCGCTGCTGGCCGGCTGCGCCAACAAGGCCACTGACCCGCTGGCGCCGCGCACCGTGGACCAGGTCGACCTCAAGCGTTACCAGGGTACCTGGTACGAACTGGCGCGCCTGCCCATGTTCTTCCAGCGCAATTGCGTGCAGTCCGAGGCGCACTACCGCCTCAAGCCTGACGGCAACATTGCCGTGCTCAACCGCTGCCGCACCGCCAGCGGCGAGTGGGAAGAAGCCACCGGCACCGCGTCACCGCAGGTGCCGGGCAAAACCGACAAGTTGTGGGTGGTGTTCGACAACTGGTTCTCGAAGATCCTGCCGGGCGTGGCCAAGGGCGACTACTGGGTGCTGTACGTGAGCGACGACTACAAGCACGCCATCGTCGGCAACCCGGACCGCAAGTACCTGTGGCTGCTGTCGCGCACACCGACCGTGTCGCGCGAGGTGCGTGAAGAGCTGCTGGCCAAGGCGCAGCAGCAGGGCTATGACACCACCAAGCTGATCTGGCGCAAATAAATAGCCTGTGGGAGCTGGCTTGCCAGCGAGCTGTTGGGGCCTGAAAGCTCGCTGGCAAGCCAGCTCCCACACAGATTAAGGCGGGGGTCAGGCGAGAAGGTCGCGTAGCACCTGAGCGAAAGCCGTTGCGCTTTCGCGCTCTTGCGCATGCAGGCCGTCACTGACCACCTGCTTGCCGTTTACCCACACATCACGCACCTGGCGGTCACCGCCGGCAAACAGCCAGCGGTTGAGAATGCCGTCGCCGCTGGCGGTGGCCAGGTACGGGTCGTCGCCATCCAGCACCAGCCAGTCGGCGCGGCTGCCCACGCGCAGTTCACCGATGGCCTGCCCCAGCGCCTGGGCGCCGCCCTGCAGGGCAGCGTCGTAAAGCGTGCGGCCGACCATGGGCTGCTCGGCGCCGTACAGGCGGTTGCGGCGCTGGTCGCGCAGGCGCTGGCCGTATTCCAGCCAACGCAGTTCCTCTACCACGCTGAGCGACACATGGCTGTCGGAGCCGATGCCCATACGCCCGCCCTGGGCCAGGAAGTCCACGGCCGGGAAAATACCATCGCCCAGGTTGGCCTCGGTGGTCAGGCACAGCCCGGCCACGGCGCGGCTCTGGGCCATGCGCCGTACTTCGTCGGCATCGGCGTGGGTGGCGTGCACCAGGCACCAGCGTTCATCCACCGGTACGTTGTCGTACAGCCATTGCAGCGGGCGCTTGCCGCTCCAGGCCAGGCAGTCGTTGACCTCTTTCATCTGCTCGGCGATGTGGATATGCACCGGCGCACCCGGGTCGCTGGCGGCCAGCACCTGGTTGATCTGCTGCGGGGTAACCGCGCGCAGCGAGTGGAAGCACAGGCCCAGGCGCTGCGCCGGTTGCTCGGCAAGTATCGGCGCCAGGCGCTGTTGCAGCGCAAGGTAGGCGTCGGTGCTGTTGATGAACCGGCGCTGGCCATCGTTCGGTGCCTGCCCGCCGAAACCGGAGTGGCTGTACAGCACCGGCAGCAGGGTCAGGCCGATACCGCTGCTGGCCGCCGCCTGGCTGATCTGCCGTGACAGCTCGGCCGGGTCGCCATAAGCCTTGCCTTGCTGGTCATGGTGCACGTAGTGGAATTCGGCCACGGCGGTGTAGCCGGCCTTGAGCATCTCGATGTACAGCTGGCGGGCGATGACGCCCAACTGCTCGGGGCTGATCTTGCCAACCAGGCGGTACATCAGGTCGCGCCAGGTCCAGAAACTGTCGTTGGGGTTGCCCGCCACTTCGGCAAGGCCGGCCATGGCGCGCTGGAAAGCGTGGGAGTGCAGGTTGGGCATGCCCGGCAGCAGCGGGCCCTTCAGAGGCGTGGCATTCTCGGCACTGGCGTTGGCCTGCAGCTGGGTGATCAGGCCGTCGGCGCCCACCTCGATGCGGACCTTTTCGGCCCAACCGGTGGGCAACAACGCACGTTCGGCAAAGAAAGCGGACATCGACACTTACCTCATCAGGTTTATTTGTATATACATATACAGACGTTTGCCTGCCCGGTAAACTGCGGCAAGCTATCCATCTATCGTTTCAGATTGGCTTAACAGAAGGATTTCCCGTGTCGACTCCGCCCGTAGTTTCTCCACTGGTTGCCCAGATGGGCGAAAGTCCGGCACCGCTCTATGCCCGCGTCAAACAGATGATCGCCGGGCAAATCCAGAACGGCACCTGGCCGCCGCACCATCGTGTGCCGTCCGAAAGCGAGCTGGTTACCCAGTTGGGTTTCAGCCGCATGACCATCAACCGCGCCCTGCGCGAACTCACCGCCGAAGGGCTGCTGGTACGCATGCAGGGCGTAGGCACCTTTGTGGCCGAGCCCAAGAGCCAGTCGGCGCTGTTCGAGGTGCACAACATCGCCGATGAAATTGCCTCGCGCGGCCACCGCCACCGCTGCCAGGTGATCATGCTGGCGGAGGAAGCCGCTGGTTCCGAGCGCGCGCTGGCGCTGGACATGCGCGAAGGGCAGAAGGTATTCCACTCGCTGATCGTGCATTTCGAGAACGACATCGCCGTGCAGATCGAAGACCGCTACGTGAACGCGGTGGTGGCGCCGGACTACCTCAAGCAGGACTTTACCCAGGAAACGCCCTACGCTTACCTGTCCAGGGTGGCCCCGCTGACCGAGGGTGAGCACGTAGTTGAAGCCATCCTGGCTGATCCGTCGGAGTGCAAGCTGCTGCAGATTGAGCCGGGCGAGCCTTGCCTGCTGATTCGCCGCCGCACCTGGTCGGGGCGCACGCCGGTAACGGCCGCGCGGCTTATCCACCCCGGCTCCCGTCACCGCCTGGAAGGAAGGTTCAGCAAATGAACAGCATCAAGCACCTGCGCGCCGCCGGTTACCCGCGTATGCCGTGGAAGAACGGCGGTGGCAGCACCGAGGAAATCACCCGTGACGGCGGCGACGGCCTGGATGGTTTCGGCTGGCGCCTGTCGATCGCCGACATCGGCGAGTCGGGCGGCTTTTCAAGCTTCGCCGGCTACCAGCGGGTGATCACCGTGCTGCAGGGCGCAGGCATGGTGCTGACCGTGGACGGTGAAGCCAGCCGCGAGCTGCAGCCGTTCGATGCCTTTGCCTTCAAGGGTGACAGCGCCGTGTCTTGCGCCCTGGTGGGCGGCGCTATTCGCGACTTCAACCTGATCTACGCGCCGGCCCGTTACCGCGCCCGTGTGCAATGGCTGGAAGCGCCGCAACGGCTGTTCAGCGCGGCGCATACGGTGTTGGTGTTCAGCGTGGCAGACGCGCTGACCGTCAAGGCTGGCGCCAACACGCAAATCCTCGGCCTGTACGATTGCCTGCAAATCGAAACCGCCGCTCTCACCGAGCTGACCATCGATGGTCACTGCTGCCTGATCGAAATCTCCCCGCTCTAATACCTGCCCCCGTAATCTTGGGCTGCGGCCGGACGCAGCCTTCGGCAGCTGCTACGGTTACTGCGGGGCTGCACTATTTTGTTACCGATTGCCCCATAGGGGCGCAAAATTCCCACTCGAACGGGCGAATGGCCAAGCCGCCAAACGCCTCGAAATTTTTTTTCATCGCCTCGCAACCCGCTTCCCACCTGCTTTCTGCCCTCGGAACAAGTCGCGCGCCGCAAACTTGGCAACTCAATTGCATATGCTTGTACATACAAGTAAATACGTGCACGGATCAGTGCACTCACATGCTGAGGAGTCTCGTACGTGACTGACAATGCCCAAAACAAATTCCGTGACGTTGAAATTCGTGCCGCCCGCGGTACCAAGCTGACCGCCAAGAGCTGGCTGACAGAAGCGCCGCTGCGCATGCTGATGAACAACCTCGACCCGCAAGTGGCCGAGAACCCCAAGGAATTGGTGGTGTACGGCGGCATCGGCCGTGCGGCGCGCAACTGGGAGTGCTACGACAAGATCGTCGAGAGCCTGACCCACCTCAATGACGACGAAACCCTGCTGGTGCAGTCGGGCAAGCCGGTAGGCGTGTTCAAGACCCACAGCAACGCCCCGCGCGTGCTGATCGCCAACTCCAACCTGGTGCCGCACTGGGCCAACTGGGAACACTTCAACGAACTGGACGCCAAGGGCCTGGCCATGTACGGCCAGATGACCGCCGGCAGCTGGATCTACATCGGCAGCCAGGGCATCGTCCAGGGCACCTACGAAACCTTCGTCGAAGCCGGCCGCCAGCACTACAACGGCAGCCTCAAGGGCAAGTGGGTACTGACCGCCGGCCTGGGCGGCATGGGCGGCGCGCAGCCGCTGGCCGCAACCCTGGCCGGTGCCAGCTCGCTGAACATCGAATGCCAGCAGAGCCGCATTGATTTCCGCCTGGCCAGCCGCTACGTCGACGAGCAGGCCAGCGACCTGGACGACGCCCTGGCGCGCATCGCCAAGTACACCGCCGAAGGCAAGGCCATCTCCATCGCCCTGCTGGGCAACGCTGCCGAGATCCTGCCGGAACTGGTGAAGCGCGGCGTGCGCCCGGACATGGTCACCGACCAGACCAGCGCCCACGACCCGCTGAACGGCTACCTGCCCGCCGGCTGGACCTGGGAGCAGTACCGTGACCGCGCCCAGACCGACCCGGCCGCCGTGGTGAAAGCCGCCAAGCAGTCGATGGCCGTGCACGTGCAAGCCATGCTCGACTTCCAGAAGCAGGGCATCCCCACCTTCGACTACGGCAACAACATCCGCCAGATGGCCAAGGAAGAGGGCGTGGCCAACGCTTTCGACTTCCCAGGCTTTGTGCCGGCCTACATCCGCCCGCTGTTCTGCCGCGGCATCGGCCCATTCCGCTGGGCTGCGCTGTCGGGTGACGCCGAGGACATCTACAAGACCGACGCCAAGGTCAAGGAACTGATCTCCGACGACGACCACCTGCACAACTGGCTGGACATGGCGCGCGAGCGCATCAGCTTCCAGGGCCTGCCGGCGCGTATCTGCTGGGTTGGCCTGGGCCAGCGCGCCAAGCTGGGCCTGGCGTTCAACGAAATGGTCCGCCGCGGCGAGTTGTCGGCCCCGGTAGTGATCGGCCGCGACCACCTGGACTCGGGTTCGGTGTCCAGCCCCAACCGCGAAACCGAAGCCATGCAGGACGGCAGCGACGCCGTGTCCGACTGGCCGCTGCTGAACGCCCTGCTGAACACCGCCAGCGGCGCTACCTGGGTGTCGTTGCACCACGGCGGCGGCGTGGGCATGGGCTTCAGCCAGCACTCGGGCATGGTCATCGTCTGCGACGGCACCGATGAAGCCGCCGAGCGCATCGCCCGCGTGCTGCACAACGACCCGGCCACCGGCGTCATGCGCCACGCCGATGCCGGCTACCAGATCGCCATTGACTGCGCCAAGGAGCAGGGCCTGAACCTGCCTATGATCAAAGGCTGATCAACAGGTGTGGGCGCTGGCTTGCCAGCGAGCTTTTCAGGGCCCCCAAAAGCTCGCTGGCAAGCCAGCTCCCACAATCCTGAGATTGGCTTCCAAATTGCTTGTATGTACAAGCATAGGTGATTGCCTGGTGCGGGCTAGTAACACTTTCTCTCATTCGACTTTGCAGGAAGGTTAACGATGGCGCAGAAATTCAGCTTGTTGGGTTCATTGGCCCTGGGCGCAGTATTGCTGGCGGGCTTGCCGCTGGCGCAGGCCAAGGAATGGACCTCGGTCAACATCGCGACCGAAGGCTCCTACGAGCCCTGGAACGTGACCCTGCCTGGCGGCAAGATCAGCGGCTTCGAGCCCGAGCTGATGGAAATTCTCTGCCAGCGCATGAAGCTTACGTGCAACATCTCGGTGCAGAACTGGGATGGCATGATCGCCAGCCTCAACGCCGGCAAGTTCGACGTGCTGATGGACGCCGTGGTCATCACCGAAGACCGCAAGAAAGTCATGGCCTTCTCCATTCCCTACGCGCGCACCCCGGCAAGCTTCGTTGCCCTGGACGCCAACGTGCTGCCAGGCAAGCCGGGCGGGGCCAACGAAATTACCCTGGGCACCGACGAGAAGCAGATTGGCGAAGCCATCGAAGGCCTGCGCAAGGCCCTGAAGGGCAAAACCATCGGTATCGCCTCGGGCACCATCTACACCCCCTTCATCGACGACCACTTCAAGGACGTCGCCACCATCCGCGAATACAACGCCTCGGCGGACACCATCCTCGACCTGCAGGCCGGGCGTATCGACGTGGCGTTCGACGACGTGACCTTCCTCGACTCGCTGAAAGCCAAGGACGAGAACAAGAACCTGGCCTACACCGGCCCGCAAATCGGCGGCCCGATCTGGGGCGAAGGCGAGGCCCTGGGCTTCCGCCAGGCCGATGCGGACCTGAAGGCCAAGTTCGACGCCGCGCTGAAAGAGGCGCTGGCCGACGGCACGGTGAAAAAGCTCAGCGAGAAGTGGTTCAAGCTCGACCTTACGCCCAAGTCGTAAGCGTGGCGGGGCCGGCGCCTGCGGGCGCCGGGTGTTCAATGATTGCAGTGGTGGGAAAACCTCATGAATCTCTTGCAGATGCTCAGCTTCGGTGACACCGGTTGGGGCATGGCCTTGCTCAAGGCAGCGGCCATGACCTTGCTGTTGACCCTGGCGGCGTTGCTGATCGGCGCCCTGGTGGGCAGCCTGGTGGCGGCGGCGAAACTCTCGCGCCAGCGCAGTGTGCGCTACCTGGGCGATGCCTACTCGATCCTGTTCAGAGGGATTCCTGAACTGCTGGTGATCTACCTGTTCTACTTCGGCGGCGCCAGCGTGGTGTCGGCCATCAATCACTGGTTCGGTGGCCAGGGCTATGTCGACGTGCCGCCGTTCCTGGTGGGCGCCATCGCCGTGGGCCTGATCTCGGCGTCGTACCAGGCCGAGGTCTACCGTGGCGCGTTCATCGCCGTGGCCAAGGGCGAACTGGAAGCGGCGCTGGCCATTGGCATGAGCCGTGGCATGCGCATTCGCCGCGTGCTCATCCCGCAAATCTGGCGTTACGCGTTGCCGGGGCTGGGCAACGTCTGGCAGATGAGCCTCAAGGACTCGGCACTGATCTCGGTCATCGGCCTGGTCGAGTTGATGCGCGCCAGCCAGGTGGCCGCCGGCTCCACCCGCCAGTACTTCACGTTCTACATCGTTGGCGGGGTGTGCTACCTGATCCTCACCGGCCTGTCGGGGCGCCTGTTCAACATTGCCGAAAACCGCGTGCTGCGCACCCAGCGCCGCAACCCGGCCCAATCCTGAGAAAGGGGAATTGTGATGATCGACTTTGCCTTTCTCGCCGACACCATGCTCAAGCTGCTGGGTGCGCTGCCCACCACGCTGACGCTGTTTTTCTCGTCCCTGCTGCTGGGGCTGATCCTGTCGCTGGGCGTGGTGTCCATGCGTGTCAGCCGCTGGTGGTTCCTGAGCTACCCGGCGCGCTTCTACATCATGCTGTTCCGCGGCACGCCGCTGCTGATCCAGATGTTCCTCATCTACTACGGCCTTGGCCAGTTCCCGGCCATCCGCGACAGTTTCCTGTGGGTGGTGCTGAAATCGCCCTACGGCTGCGCCGTGGTGTCGCTGGCCATGTGCACCGCCGGCTACACCGCGGAAATCATCCGTGGCGGCCTGCAGAGCGTGCCTCACGGCCAGATCGAAGCCGGCCAGGCGGTGGGCATGAACCGCTTCACCCTGCTGTACCGGGTGATCGGCCCGGTCACCCTGCGCCAGGCGCTGCCGGCCTATTCCACCGAGGCCATCCTGCTGGTGAAGTCCACCGCCCTGGCGAGTCTTGTGACCGTGTGGGACGTGACCGGCGTGGCCCAGCAGATCATCCAGCGCACCTACCGCACCATGGAAGTGTTCATCTGCGCGGCGCTGATCTATCTGGTGCTGAATTTCCTGGTGGTGCGGGCCGTGGCCTGGATCGAGCATCGGCTGTCGCCGCACCTGCGCGAGCGGCCCCAGGGCCAGCCCGTGGTGCCTGCGCCTGAAGCCTCTACCCATTCCTGATTGCAGCGGAGCTTGTCATGAGTACTCAATTCCAGACCGCCCTGTCGGTTGCCAATATTCACAAGGCGTTCGGTGCAACCCAGGTGCTGAAGGGCATTTCCCTGGACGCGCACAAGGGCGACGTCATCTCCATCCTGGGCGCCAGCGGCTCGGGCAAAAGTACCTTCCTGCGCTGCATCAACCTGCTGGAAACCCCGGACGAGGGCAGCATTGTCCTCGACGGCGAGGCCATCGAGATGAAGCGCCACCGCGACGGCCGCCTGCTGCCGGGCAACCGCCGCCAGGTGGAAGCCATGCGCAGCAAGCTGGGCATGGTGTTCCAGAGCTTCAACCTGTGGTCGCACATGACCGTGCTGCAGAACGTCATCGAAGGCCCGATGCGCGTGCTCAAGCGCTCGCGCGCCGAATGCGTGGAAGAGGCCGAACAGCTGCTGCACAAGGTAGGCCTGTACGAGCGCCGCGACTACTACCCGGCGCACCTGTCGGGCGGCCAGCAGCAGCGCGTGGCCATCGCCCGGGCGCTGGCCATGAACCCCCAGGTGATGCTGTTCGACGAGCCTACCTCGGCGCTCGACCCGGAACTGGTGGGCGAGGTGCTGCGGGTGATGCGCTCGCTGGCCGAAGAGGGCCGCACCATGCTGGTGGTCACCCACGAGATGGGCTTCGCGCGCCATGTCTCCAACCGCGTGGTGTTCATGCAGGGCGGCCAGATCGACTGCCAGGGCACCCCCGCCGAATTGTTCGAAGGCCTGCCGACCGAGCGTTTCCGCCAGTTCGTTTCCAGCCATCAACAGCGCAACGCCGAGTAAAACGCTACCTAACCTGAGGATCGTTGTATGGCTGGTTCAGTTGACCGTGCTGCAAGCACGCCATTGATCGAAAAACGCTCAATCGACTACATTCCCGAATCCGAGCGCCATGGTCGGTTATTCAGCCAGTTCACCCTGTGGCTGGGCGCCAACCTGCAGATCACCGCCATTGTCACCGGTGCCCTGGCCGTGGTGCTGGGTGGCGATGTGTTCTGGTCGCTGGTGGGCTTGTTCGTCGGTCAACTGCTGGGTGGCGGGGTAATGGCCCTGCACGCCGCGCAAGGCCCGCGCCTGGGCTTGCCGCAGATGATCTCCAGCCGGGTGCAGTTCGGCGTCTACGGCGCGGTGATCCCGCTGGTGCTGGTGTGCCTGATGTACATCGGTTTCTCGGCCAGCGGTTCGCTGCTGGCGGGGCAGGCCATCGCCCAGCTGCTGCAGGTGGATGACTGGCAAGGCATCGTCATCTTCGCCGCCCTGATCGTGGTGCTGACCATCTTCGGCTACCGGGTTATCCACATGATCGGCCGCGTCGCCAGCGTGCTCGGTGTCATCGCCTTCATGTACCTGTTCTACCGCCTGCTGGCCGGCAACGACGTTGGCGCGCTGCTGGGCAACAAGCACTTCTCCCTGAGCAGCTTCCTGCTGGCGATTTCCCTGTCGGCGTCCTGGCAGATCGCCTTCGGCCCGTACGTGGCCGACTACTCGCGCTACCTGCCGAGCAGGACCTCGGTGGCCGGCACCTTCTGGGCCGTGGGCCTGGGCGCGGTGATCGGCGCGCAGGCGTCCATGGTGTTCGGCGTGTTCGCCGCCGCCCTGGCTGGCGCGCAGTTCGCCCACCACGAAGTGTCGTTCATCGTCGGCCTGGGCGGCACCGGCGCGGTCGCGGCGCTGCTGTACTTCAGCGTGGCGTTCGGCAAGGTCACCGTCACCACGCTCAATGCCTACGGCAGCTTCATGTCCATCGCCACCATCATCAGTGGCTTCCGCGGCAACCGCCATATCTCCAGCGCCCTGCGCCTGACCTACATTTTCCTGATGGTGGGCATGGCCACCCTGCTGGCGGTGCTGGGCAAGGACTCGTTCCTCAAGGACTTCTCGGCCTTCATCCTGTTCCTGCTGGCGTTCTTCACGCCCTGGAGCGCCATCAACCTGGTGGACTTTTACTGCATCACCAAAGAGCGCTACGACATTCCGGCGCTGTCCAACCCCGATGGCCGCTACGGCCGCTGGAACATCCCCGGCATCACCATCTACGTGATCGGTGTGGTGATCCAGATGCCGTTCATCTCCACCCACTTCTACACCGGCCCGCTGGTGGCCAGCCTGGGCGACACCGACATTTCCTGGATCATCGGCCTGGTGGTGCCGGCGGTGCTGTATTACCTGGTGGCCAAGCGCTGGCACGGCGCGGTGCCAGACCGCCTGATCCTGCCGGACGAGCAGCCTGCAGCCCCGGCAGCAGCAGGGAAGGCTATACCTCAGGGGACCTTCTGACGTGTGAGAGCCGCCCATGTTCCCCGATACCCTGACCTTCTCCATCGCCGACTGGGTCAACCGTGGCGTCGACGCCCTGGTGACCCGCTACGGCGATCTGTTCCGGCAGGTGTCCGATTCGCTGCTGTGGCTGATCGTGCGCCTGGAAAGCGGCCTGCGCCTGCTGCCCTGGTGGTTGCTGCTGCTGATTGTCGGGGGCATAGCCCTGCACGCCACGCGCCGGCTGTTCAGTGCGCTGGTGATCATGGCGCTGCTGTTTCTGGTAGGCGCGGTGGGGCTGTGGGACAAGCTGCTGCAAACCCTGGCGCTGATGCTGGTGGCCACGGTGATCTCGGTGCTGATCGGCATTCCCCTGGGCGTGCTGGCCGCGCGCAGCAAGCGCCTGCGCGCGGTGCTGATGCCGCTGCTGGACATCATGCAGACGCTGCCCAGCTTCGTGTACCTGATACCGGTGTTGATGCTGTTTGGCCTGGGCAAGGTGCCGGCTATCTTCGCCACGGTGATCTACGCCGTACCGCCGCTGGTGCGCCTGACCAGCCTGGGCATTCGCCAGGTGGACCGCGAGGTGATGGAGGCGGTCAACGCGTTCGGCGCCAGCCGCTGGCAGCAGTTGTTCGGGGTGCAGTTGCCGCTGGCCATGCCCAGCATCATGGCCGGGGTCAACCAGACCACCATGATGGCGCTGTCGATGGTGGTCATCGCCTCGATGATCGGCGCGCGCGGCCTGGGCGAGGACGTGCTGGTGGGTATCCAGACCTTGAACATCGGCCTGGGCCTGGAAGCCGGGCTGGCGATTGTCATCCTGGCGGTGGTCATCGACCGCATCACCCAGGCCTATGGCCGCCCGCGCCACGAGGTGCGGTCATGATCGAGGTGCGCAACGTGTCCAAGGTGTTCGGGGTGAAACCCGAGCGGGCGCTGGCCCTGCGCGCCGAGGGCGCCAGCAAGGAGCAGATACTGGCGGCCACCGGCTGCGTGATCGGCGTCGACGACCTGTCGCTGACCGTGGAGGCGGGCGAGATCTTCGTGATCATGGGCCTGTCGGGCTCGGGCAAGTCGACCCTGGTGCGCCACCTCAACCGGCTGATCGATCCTACCAGCGGGCAGATTCTGGTCGATGGCCAGGACATCCTCGGCTACGACCGCCGCGCCCTGCGCGAATTTCGCCGGCACCAGGTCAGCATGGTGTTTCAAAGCTTCGGCCTGCTGCCCCACCGCACCGTGCTGGAAAACGTTGCCTATGGCCTGAAAGTGCGGGGCGAAAGCCGCCAGCAGTGTGCCGAGCGTGCCGCCCACTGGATAGCCGCGGTGGGCCTGCAGGGGTACGAACACGCCTGGCCGGCGCAATTGTCGGGCGGCATGCGCCAGCGCGTCGGGCTGGCGCGGGCGCTGGCGGCCGACACGCCGATCATTCTCATGGACGAGGCCTTCAGCGCCCTCGACCCGCTGATTCGCGCCGAAATGCAGGACCAGTTGCTGGCGCTGCAGCAAGGCCTGCACAAGACCATCGTGTTCATCACCCACGACCTGGACGAAGCTGTCCGGCTGGGCAACCGCATTGCCATCCTGCGCGACGGCCGCCTGATTCAGGTCGGCGCTGCGCAGGACATTCTTCATCACCCGGCCGACGACTACGTGGATCGTTTCGTTCGCCGCCGGGTGGCCACTTATTAAGGAGCGTTGTAGATGTTGTTGGCCGAAAACGTCGTAATCGCCGAAGCACGCTTGCGTTGGCAGGATGTGGTCGCCGTGGCGCGGTTTGGCGCCCGCCTGGAGCTGTCGCCGCAGGCCTGGGCGCGTATTGATAACGCCCAAGCCATTGTCCAGCGCATCGTCGAGAGCGGTGAACGCGCCTATGGCGTCAACACCGGGCTGGGCGCGCTGTGCAACGTGTCGCTGCAGGACGAGCAGCTCAGCCAGCTGTCGCGCAATACCCTGCTCAGCCATGCCTGCGGGGTGGGCAAGCCGCTCACCGACGAGCAGACCCGGGCGATTATCTGTGCGGCCATCATCAACTTCTGCCAGGGCAAGTCCGGCCTGCACCGCCAGGTGGTGGAAGCGCTGCTGGCGCTGCTCAACCGTGGCATTACCCCGCAGGTGCCGTCCCAGGGCTCGGTGGGCTACCTGACGCACATGGCGCACATCGGCGTGGGCCTGCTGGGCATCGGCCCGGTCAGCTACCGCGGGCAGATCGTCGACGCCGCCCAGGCCTTCGCCGCCGAAGGCCTGCAGCCGGTGATCCTCGGCGCCAAGGACGGCCTGTGCCTGGTCAACGGCACGCCGTGCATGACCGGCCTCAGCTGCCTGGCCCTGGACGACGCCTGGCGCCTGACCGGCTGGGCCGACGTGATCGGCGCCATGAGCTTCGAGGCCCTGCGCGGGCAGATCGACGCCTTCGACCCGGCCATCATCAGCCTCAAGCCGCACCCCGGCATGCAGGTGGTGGCGAAAAACCTGCGCTGGCTGCTGGCCGATAGCGAAGTGATCGCCAGCAGCCGCGGCATCCGCACCCAGGACGCCCTGAGCATTCGCTCCATCCCGCAGGTGCACGGCGCCTCCCGCGACCAGCTGGCGCACGCGGCGCGGCAGATCGAGATCGAGCTCAACTCGGCCACCGACAACCCGCTGCTTCTGGGCACCCCCGAGGACTACCGGGTGATGTCCCAGGCCAACCCCCACGGCCAGTCGGTGGCCATGGCCGCCGACGTGCTGGCGATTACCGTGGCCGAGATCGGCGCCATCGCCGAGCGCCGCCTGGACCGCATGATCAACCCGCTGGTCAGCGGCCTGCCGGCGTTCCTGGTCAGCCAGCCGGGGGTGAACTCGGGGATGATGATCGTGCAGTACGTGGCCGCCTCGCTGTGCGCCGAAAACCGCCAATTGGCACAGCCTGCGGTTGTGGATAACTACGTGACCTCGGGCCTGCAGGAAGACCACCTGAGCATGGGCACCAACGCCTCGCTCAAGCTGCACCGGGCGTTGGAGAACTGCACACAGATCCTCGCCATCGAGTACCTGCTGGCGGCCCAGGCCTTCGAATTCCTCAAGGACCTGCGTTTTGGCGCCGGCACCGACACCGCCTGGCGCCTGCTGCGCGAACGCATCCTGCCCTACGACCAGGACCGCTGGCTGGCGCCGGACATCGCCGCCAGCGCCGCCATCCTCAAGGACCCAGCGCTGCTGGGCCGCACCTTCCCCGAATTGTTCCAGGAGACTCTGTGATGAAAACCCTGTGGCAGCACTGCCATGTGGCGACCATGGCCCACGGCAAATACTCGATCATCGAAGACGCCGCCATCCTTACCTCCGGCGGCACTATTCACTGGATCGGCCCGCGCAGCGAAGCGCTGGTGGGGGAGGGCGTGGCGATCATCGACCTGGGCGGCGCCTGGGTTACCCCTGGGCTGATCGACTGCCACACCCACACGGTGTTTGGCGGCAACCGCAGCGGTGAATTCGAACAGCGCCTGCAGGGCGTCAGCTACGCCGAGATCGCTGCGGCCGGCGGCGGCATTGCCAGCACCGTGCGTGCCACCCGCGCCGCCAGCGAGGACGAGCTGTTCGGCAGCGCCCGCAAGCGCCTGGCCAGCCTGCTGCGTGACGGGGTGACCACCGTGGAAATCAAGAGCGGCTACGGCCTGGACCTGGCCAGCGAGCGCAAGATGCTGCGGGTTATCCGCCGCCTGGGGGAGGCGCTGCCGGTGAGCGTGCGCGCCACCTGCCTGGCGGCCCACGCGCTGCCGCCTGAATACAAGGACCGCGCCGACGACTACATCGCCCACATCTGCGACGAAATGCTGCCAGCGCTGGCGGCCGAGGGCCTGGTGGACGCCGTGGACGCCTTCTGTGAATACCTGGCGTTCTCGCCGGCGCAGGTGGAAAAAGTCTTCCGCAAGGCGCGCGAGCTGGGTATCCCGGTGAAGCTGCACGCCGAGCAACTGTCGTCGCTGAACGGTTCCAGCCTGGCTGCGCGCTACCAGGCGCTGTCGGCCGACCACCTGGAATTCATGACCGAAGACGACTGCCGGGCCATGGCCGCCGCCGGCACCGTGGCGGTGCTGCTGCCGGGCGCGTTCTACTTCCTGCGCGAGACCCAGCTGCCGCCCATGGACGCCCTGCGCAAGCATGGCGTGGCCATCGCCATTGCCAGCGACCTCAACCCCGGCACCTCGCCGGCGCTGTCGGTGCGGTTGATGCTGAACATGGCCTGCACGCTGTTCCGCATGACCCCCGAGGAAGCCTTGGCCGGTGCCACCCTGCACGCGGCCAAGGCCCTGGGCCTGGGCGCCAGCCATGGTTCGCTGGAAGTGGGCAAGGTCGCCGACTTCGTCGCCTGGGACATCGAGCGCCCGGCTGACCTGGCCTATTGGCTGGGCGGCGAATTGAACAAGCGCGTCGTGCGTCACGGCGTGGAAGTCACTGTTGGAGAATTGCACCGTGGATAACGTCCTGACCTTCAAGCGCGGCCGCGTGCCGCTGCTGATCAGCATGCCCCATGCCGGCCTGCGCCTGACCCCGGCCGTGAAAAGCGGCCTGATCGACGAGGCGCAAAGCCTGCCGGACACCGACTGGCACATTCCGCGCCTGTACGACTTCGCCGATGAGTTGGGCGCCAGCGTGGTGGCCGCCGAATACTCGCGCTTCGTCATCGACCTCAACCGGCCGTCGGACAACAAACCGCTGTACGCCGGCGCCACCACCGGCCTGTACCCCGAAACCCTGTTCGACGGCGTGCCGTTGTTCCGCGAAGGGCAGGTGCCCTCCGACGCCGAGCGCCAGCGCTACCTGGAAGAGATCTGGGGCCCGTACCACCGCACCATCACCCAGGAACTGGCGCGCCTGCGCGACGAGTTCGGCTATGCGCTGCTGTGGGACGCGCACTCCATCCGCTCCCAGGTGCCACACCTGTTCGACGGGCGCTTGCCGGACTTCAACCTCGGCACCTTCAATGGCGCCAGCTGCGACCCGGAACTGGCCCGCCGCCTGGAAGGCGTGTGTGCAGGCTTCGGCGCCTACACCCACGTGCTCAACGGGCGCTTCAAGGGCGGGCATATCACCCGCCACTTCGGCGACCCGGCCAACAAAATCCATGCGGTGCAGCTGGAGCTGGCGCAGAGCACGTACATGGAAGAGTTCGAGCCGTTCAACTACCGCGAAGACCTGGCGGCGCCAACGCAGGTGGTGCTGAAAGCGTTGCTGGAAACCCTGCTTGATTGGGGGCGCACCAGCGCACCGCAGCGTTCCTGACGCCGCCTGCGGCAGCTGCTACGGGGGACCGTCGTAGCAGCGGCCGCAAGGCCGCGTCCAGCCATTGGCACGCTCCTGTAGGACGCATCCGTAGTCCAATTCTGAAAATACGCCCCCGCCGTGGTTTCGCATTGAGCCGCGCCCCCACCCCCGGTACGTTGGCCCCCGCATTCTTCTCAAATGGAAGTGGGGTACCGGCATGGCCGTCAATCGCTACATCACACCGCTGCTGCTCGAACAGGCGCTGCTCAAGCCTGACCTGACCGACCCGTTCGAAGCCCATGCGGTGGGGATGACCGCCGAGCTGGTGCTCAAGAGCCTGCAGCGCCGAGGCTGGCCGGCAGCGACGCCGTTGCGCGGGCCCAAGGTGGTGTCGCCACAGGACAACTACGGGCTGCTGGGCTACAGCCGCGAAGCGCTGATCCAGCACAGTGAACGGGCACGCTGGGTAGACAGCCAGAAATTGCTGCGCACCCATACCACCTGCCTGCTACCGGCCGCCTTGCGCGCCGCAGCCGCCAAGCGCTGGCCGGGGGAAACGCTGCTGCTGGCCGCGCCCGGCATCACCTTCCGCCGCGATATCCGCGACCGCTGGCATTGCGCCGAACCGCACCAGATGGACGTCTGGGTGCTGGGCGCGCCGCACCTGTCCAGCCGCCAGCAGCTGTTGCGGCTGGTGGGCGATATTCTGGATGCGACCATTCCCGACCAGCGCTGGCTGCACCGCGAGCGCGCGCAGCCCTACACCGAGCGTGGCGTGCAGGTAAACGTGATCAAGGATGACCGGGCGGTGGAGGTCATGACCGGTGGTTGCATCGCCAAATCGCTGCTGGAGCAGCTGGGCATCGACCCTGCGCGCCACGGTGGCCTGGCGCTGAGCATGGGCCTGGACCGCCTGACCATGCTGTGCAAGGGCATTCCCGACATTCGCCTGCTGCGCGACCCCAACGAGCGGGTGGCGGTACAGATGCACGACCTGCTGCCCTGGCGGCCAATGTCGCGGGTGCCGGGCATCACCCGCGATATTTGCGTGGCCATGCGCGCCGGCCACAGCCTGGAAGTGCTCACCGAACTAACCCTGCATGCCGCCGGCCCGTGCGCAAGCTGGGTCGAGGAAATTACCCTGAAGGGCCGCTGGCCCATCAGCGAGCTGCCGCCGGCGGCCGTCGAGCAGCTGGGCATGGTGCCCGGGCAGGAAAACCTGCTGCTGCGCATCACCTTGCGCGATGCCTCGCAATCACTGACGGTAGAGCAGGCCAATGGCCTCTACGATGTACTGGAGAACACCCTGCACGAGGGCACGCCTGGCGGCAGTTACCGGCTTGAGCGTTGAGCTGCACCCGCGCCCGCAATGCCCCCCGACATCATGGGGGCATGATCTGTAAGCGATTCGGGTTTATGATGCCTGACGGCACTTATGACAGAAGTCCCAGCAGGGATGACCCAATACCCTTACGGAGCGTGCAATGCAGACTTTGTACCCGCAGATCAAACCCTACGCCCGGCACGATCTGGCCGTGCAAGAGCCGCATGTGCTGTATGTCGACGAGAGTGGTTCGCCCGAGGGCCTGCCGGTGTTGTTCATCCACGGTGGCCCCGGCGCCGGCTGTGACGCCCAGAGCCGCTGCTATTTCGACCCCAATATCTACCGCATCGTCACCTTCGACCAGCGCGGCTGCGGCCGTTCCACCCCCCACGCCAGCCTGGAAAACAACACCACCTGGGACCTGGTGGCGGACATGGAGCGCATTCGCGAGCACCTGGGCATCGACAAGTGGGTGCTGTTCGGCGGCTCCTGGGGTTCCACCCTGGCGCTGGCCTACGCGCAAACCCACCCCGAGCGCGTGCTGGGCCTGGTGCTGCGCGGCATCTTCCTGTGCCGCCCGCAGGAAATCGAATGGTTTTACCAGGCGGGCGCCAGCCGCCTGTTCCCCGACTACTGGCAGGACTACGTGGCGCCGATCCCAGCAGACGAGCGGGGCGACCTGCTCACCGCCTTCCACAAGCGCCTGACCGGCAACGACCAGATCGCCCAGATGCATGCGGCCAAGGCCTGGTCCACCTGGGAAGGCCGCACGGCCACCCTGCGCCCGAACCCGCTGGTGGTCGACCGTTTCTCGGAGCCGCAGCGGGCGCTGTCCATCGCCCGTATCGAATGCCACTACTTCAAGCACAACGCGTTCCTGGAACCCGACCAGCTGATTCGCGACGTACCGAAAATCGCTCACTTACCAGCTGTTATCGTGCACGGCCGCTACGACGTCATCTGCCCGCTGGACAACGCCTGGGAACTGCACCAGGCCTGGCCCAACAGCGAGCTGCAGGTGATCCGCGATGCCGGCCACGCAGCGTCCGAGCCGGGCATCACCGACGCGCTGGTACGCGCCTGTGACCAGATGGCCCGGCGTTTGCTGGACCTGCCACTGGAGGAAGCGTGAAGGGGCTGTTGCAACGCGTCAGCAGCGCCCGGGTGGAAGTGGGCGGCGAGGTGGTGGGCGCCATTGGCCAGGGCCTCATGGTGCTGGTGGCGGTGGAGCCGGAAGATACCCGCGCCAGCGCCGACAAACTTCTGCACAAGCTGCTTAACTATCGAGTGTTTGCCGATACACAGGGCAAGATGAATCTTTCGCTCAAGGATGTGGGCGGCGGGCTGCTGCTGGTTTCGCAGTTCACCCTGGCGGCCGACACGCGCAGCGGCATGCGCCCCAGCTTTTCCACCGCGGCGCCGCCAGCACTGGGCGCCGAGTTGTACGAGTACCTGCTGGCACAGGCACGCGGGCAGCACGAAGGCGTGGCGGGTGGCCGTTTTGGCGCCGACATGCAGGTGCACCTGGTCAACGATGGCCCGGTTACGTTCCTGTTACAGTCATAAGTGGCGGTAAAACGTTCATTTGCGCGAATTTCGGTGAGTTTGTAGCATAAAAAGTTTACCAACCCTGATGCGTTGTAACGCGGGCTGCTGGATAATCTCGCGCCATGACGATCAGCGTTCGTTGATCCATTTTGTTCCGACATGAGCCTTGGTCTTTGCCGTTTGGGGAATCATTGCGCCCTTTCGGAGTCGGAACAATGCTCGCCAACCCGGCACATGACAGCTGGCCGTTGGTTTTTTGATTTGTTTTTCGGCGAGGGTTGCTCGTGATTGTTAGTCCCTGTAATGCACCAAGAACCCCAGGCAAGCGCCTACGTAGCGCGTTGCTGACGGGGTCTGCACTCCTCTGCCTGCTGAGCGCGGGCCAGATCTGGGCCTTTGGCCTGGATGACGTGGCAGCCAAGGCAAAGGATCTTGCCGGGCAGAAATTCGAGGCGCCCAAAAGCAATCTGCCTGCCGAATTCCGGGACATGAAGTTCGCTGACTATCAGAAAATTCGTTTCCTGAACGAGAAAGCCGAGTGGGCGAACGACAAGACCCCCTTCAAGCTCTCGTTCTACCACCAGGGCATGCATTTTGACACCCCGGTGAAAATCAACGAAATCGCCAACGACAAGGTCCAGGAAATCAAGTACGACCCGGCTCGTTTCGATTTCGGCGACCTGAAATTTGATCCAAAGTCCACCGAGAAGCTGGGCTACGCCGGTTTCCGCGTGCTGTACCCGCTGAACAAGGCGGACAAGCAGGACGAAGTCATGACCCTGCTGGGTGCCAGCTACTTCCGCGTTGTCGGCAAGGGCCACACCTATGGCCTGTCGGCGCGTGGCCTGGCCATCGACACCGCGCTGCCATCGGGTGAAGAGTTCCCGCGCTTCACCGAGTTCTGGATCGACAAGCCGAACCCGGCCGACAAGTTCCTGGTGATCTACGCCCTGCTGGACTCGCCACGCTCCACCGGCGCCTACAAGCTGACCCTGCGCCCGGGTGAAGACACCGTGGTCGACGTGCAGTCCAAGGTCTACCTGCGTGACCACGTCAGCCGCCTGGGCATCGCCCCGCTGACCAGCATGTTCCTGTTCGGCTCCAACCAGCCGTCCAAGGTGCTGAACTATCGCCACGAGCTGCACGACTCCACTGGCCTGTCGATTCATGCCGGCAACAATGAGTGGATCTGGCGCCCGCTGAACAACCCTAAACACCTGGCCGTCAGCAGCTTCACCGTCGAGAACCCGAAAGGTTTCGGCCTGCTGCAGCGTGGCCGCGAGTTTGGCCGCTACGAAGACCTGGATGACCGCTACGACAAGCGCCCAAGCGCCTGGGTAGAGCCGAAGGGTGACTGGGGCAAGGGTACCGTCGACCTGGTCGAGATCCCGACTGCCGATGAAACCAACGACAACATCGTTGCCTTCTGGAACCCGGAAAAACTCCCGGAACCAGGCCAGGCCCTGGATCACGACTACCGCCTGGTATGGACTTCCAACGAAGACCAGCTGCACTCGCCTGAAACCGCCTGGGTCAAGCAGACCCTGCGCTCCACCGGCGACGTCAAGCAGTCCAACCTGATCCGCCAGCCTGACGGCAGCGTGGCCTTCCTGATCGACTTCACCGGCCCGGTGCTTGCCGCCCTGCCTGAAGACGCCCAGGTGCGCAGCCAGGTGAGCGTTGGCGACAACGCCGAGCTGGTCGAGAACAATCTGCGCTACAACCCGGAAACCAAAGGCTGGCGGCTGACGCTGCGCCTGAAGGTGAAGGACCCGAAACAGTCGGTGGAAATGCGCGCCGCACTGGTCAAGGACGCACCATTGCCGCCCGCCAAGCCGGCTGAGCCTGTGAAGGAAGAGAAGCCTGCCGCCAAGCACGCCAAGGCCAACGCCAAGCATGCCAAGGCCGACAAGCCTGCCGAGCAGCCAGCCCCGGCTGCGCCCACCACCGAGGAGCCGGTCAAGTCCGATCAGGTACTGACCGAAACCTGGAGCTACCAGTTGCCTTCCGATGAGTAATTCACAGACCCGGCCGGAGTCGCTCAGCGAATACCTGGCCCACCTGCCCCTGAGCGAGGAGCAGCGCGCAGAACTTGCCCGCTGCAACTCGTTCAGCGAGCTGCATGAATACCTCTCCGCGCAGCCGGCGGACGAGTCGCGCGAGGCCGCCCAGGCCTCGGTCGGCCGCCGGTTGACCCTCAACAGCGCCGCTGAACTGGAAGAGGCCGAGATGCTCTCGGTCGATTCCGACGGCCGCGTGAAGCTCAAGGCCACCCCGCCGATCAACCGCACGCGGGTGGTCCCGGAGCCTTGGCGCACCAACGTGCTGGTACGCATGTGGCGCCGGGTTACCGGCCAGAAGAGCGCGCCGGAACCGGTCAGCGACAAGCGCGAACTGCCCAAGGCGCGCTGGCGCTGGGTAGGCTCGATGCGCCGCTACATCCTGCTGGCGCTGATGCTGGGCCAGACCATCGTCGCCGGTTACTACATGAAAGGCATCCTGCCCTACCAGGGCTGGTCGTTCGTGGACCTGGACGAGGTGCTGCACCAGTCCGTGGCGCAAACCGCGCAGCAAGTGCTGCCGTATGTGCTGCAGACCAGCATCCTGATTCTCTTCGGTATCCTGTTCTGCTGGGTGTCGGCGGGCTTCTGGACCGCCCTGATGGGCTTCCTGGAACTGCTGACCGGGCGCGACAAGTACCGCATCTCCGGTGCCAGCGCCGGCAACGAGCCGATCGAGCCCGGTGCCCGCACCGCGCTGGTGATGCCTATCTGCAACGAAGACGTGCCGCGGGTGTTCGCCGGCCTGCGCGCTACCTTTGAATCGGTAGCCGCCACCGGTGACCTGGACCGTTTCGACTTCTTCGTGCTGTCGGACACCAACGACACCGACATCGCCGTGGCCGAGCAACAGGCCTGGCTGGACGTGTGCCGCGAGGCCAAGGGCTTCGGCAAGATCTTCTACCGCCGCCGCCGTCGCCGCGTGAAACGCAAGAGCGGCAACCTCGACGACTTCTGCCGTCGCTGGGGCAGTGACTACCGCTACATGGTGGTGCTGGACGCCGACAGCGTCATGAGCGGCGAATGCCTGACCAGCCTGGTGCGCCTGATGGAGGCCACCCCGGACGCCGGTATCATCCAGACCGCGCCGAAGGCGTCGGGCATGGACACCCTGTATGCGCGCATGCAGCAGTTCGCCACCCGCGTGTACGGCCCGCTGTTCACCGCCGGCCTGCACTTCTGGCAGCTGGGCGAGTCGCACTACTGGGGCCACAACGCGATCATTCGCATGAAGCCGTTCATCGAGCACTGCGCCTTGGCGCCGTTGCCGGGCAAGGGCGCGTTCGCTGGCGCCATCCTGTCCCACGACTTCGTCGAAGCAGCGCTGATGCGCCGTGCCGGCTGGGGCGTGTGGATCGCCTACGACCTGCCGGGCAGCTACGAAGAACTGCCGCCCAACCTGCTCGACGAGCTCAAGCGCGACCGTCGCTGGTGCCACGGCAACCTGATGAACTTCCGCCTGTTCCTGGTGAAAGGCATGCACCCGGTGCACCGCGCGGTGTTCCTGACGGGCGTCATGTCGTACCTGTCGGCGCCGCTGTGGTTCTTCTTCCTGGTGCTGTCCACCGCGCTGCTGGCGGTGAACACGCTGATGGAGCCTGCGTACTTCCTGGAACCACGGCAGCTGTACCCGCTGTGGCCACAGTGGCACCCGGAAAAAGCCGTGGCGCTGTTCTCCACCACCATCGTGCTGCTGTTCCTGCCCAAGCTGCTGAGCATCATCCTGATCTGGGCCAAGGGTGCCAAAGAGTACGGCGGCCGCATCAAGGTGACTATCTCGATGCTGCTGGAGATGCTGTTCTCCGTGCTGCTGGCGCCGGTGCGCATGCTGTTCCACACCCGGTTCGTGCTGGCCGCGTTCCTGGGCTGGGCCGCCACCTGGAACTCGCCGCAGCGTGACGACGACTCCACGCCATGGAGCGAAGCGGTGCGCCGCCACGGCCCGCAAACCCTGCTGGGCTTCCTGTGGGCGTTGCTGGTGTGCTGGCTGAACCCAAGCTTCCTGTGGTGGCTGACGCCTATCGTCGGTTCGTTGATGCTGTCGATCCCGGTGTCGGTGATTTCCAGCCGCACCAACCTGGGCCTCAGCGCCCGCGACGAGAAGCTGTTCCTCATCCCCGAGGAGTACGACACGCCGCAGGAGCTGATCTCCACCGACCAGTACACCCACGAGAACCGCTGGCACGCGCTGAAGGATGGTTTCATCCGCGCCGTGGTGGACCCGCAGCAGAACGCCCTGGCTTGCGCCCTGGCCACTGCCCGGCACCGCTCGGTGGCGCCGATCGAATCGCTGCGTGAGGAGCGTATTCGCAAGGCTCTGACCGCTGGTCCGTTGAAGCTGGACGGCAACACCCGCCTGCACCTGCTCAGCGACCCGGTGGCGCTGGCGCGCCTGCATGCACTGGTCTGGAGCGAGGGCAACGAAGCCTGGCTTGGCGCCTGGCGCCAGTCCATCGAGGCTGACCCGCATTCGCCGCTGCTGCCACTGCAACCGCACTCAGCCACGCCGCCAGCCCTGGCGAACGCGTGATTCCACTGGCCCCGGGCGCACTGCCCGGGGCCGTTGGAAACCTCTGGAAACACTGCCAACGGTCACTTTCTGTCGACCTTTGCGCATTAAATCCCTCTTCAGCACTTGTACTACCAGACGAGTACGTTAGGATCGCACCCCGAAATGGTGCGCCCCCGATGTGCGGCGCCCTGAATTGACACGCGCGAGCACGTTGCAACGCGTTAGTTAGGGGACTTGGTGATGAAGAAGTATCTGTCGATGCTGCTGCTGGGCGTCATGGCGCTGGGCGCAGTGGGTTCCGCCCAGGCGGGCGCCATTGATGACGCGGTCAAGCGCGGCACGCTGCGGGTGGGCATGGACCCTACCTACATGCCATTCGAGATGACCGACAAGCGCGGCGAGATCATCGGCTTCGAAGTCGACCTGCTCAAGGCCATGGCCAAGTCCATGGGCGTCAAGCTGGAGCTGGTGTCCACCAGCCTCGACGGTATCATCCCGGCCCTGTTGACCGACAAGTTCGACCTGATCGGCAGCGGCCTGACCCTGACCCAGGAACGCAACCTGCGCATCAACTTCAGCGACCCCTTCATCGTGGTCGGCCAGACCCTGCTGATCCGCAAGGACCTGCAGGACAAGATCAAGTCCTACAAGGACCTCAACGATCCCCAGTACCGCCTGACCTCCAAGGTCGGCACCACTGGCGAGATGGTCTCGCGCAAACTGATGTCCAAGGCCCAGTACCACGGCTACGACAATGAACAGGAAGCGGTGATGGACGTGGTCAACGGCAAGGCTGACGCCTTCGTCTACGATTCGCCCTACAACGTGGTGGCCGTCGACAAGGCGGGCAACGGCAAGCTGCTGTTCCTGGAGAAGCCGTTTACCTACGAGCCGCTGGCCTTCGGCCTGAAGAAGGGCGACTACGACAGCCTGAACTTCATCAACAACTTCCTGCGCCAGGCCCATGAAGACGGGTCCTACGATCGCATTCACGACAAGTGGTTCAAGAGCACCACTTGGCTCAAGGACATGGAATAACCCCAGTCGTCCTTGTCTGACACCAGCGCGCGGGCTTGCCCGCGCGTTCGCATTTACGGAAAGGCAGTAGTGATCAAACACAAGAAAGCCCAGTGGCCCTGGCACGGGCTGACGGCGCTGGTCCTGGTGGGCCTGGCTGTCACCCTGTTTTACGCGACTTCGCTGATTTCCTACGAGTGGCGCTGGAGCCGCGTGCCGCAGTACTTCGCCTACCAGGCCGAAGACGTGCAGCGCGCCAGCGGCAACGGCACCGTGGAGGCCATCGACGCCCAGGGCAGCATGACCCGGGTGACGCTCAAGGACGAGGACGGCGACCAGCAGGTGCTGAACGTGGCCCAGGACAGCGTGAGAGTGTCCCAGGGCGACGATATCTCCGAAGGTGACCCGGTAGGCGTTACCCGCCATTGGGCCGCAGGGCCGTTGGCCTGGGGCCTGTGGGCCACGGTGTGGATCTCGGTGCTGTCGGGGGTGATCGGCCTGTTCATCGGCCTGGTGGCCGGGCTGTGCCGCCTGTCCGGCAACCCCACCCTGCGCGACCTGTCCACGGTGTATGTCGAACTGGTGCGCGGCACGCCGCTGCTGGTGCAGCTGTTCATCTTCTACTTCTTCATCGGCACTGTGCTCAACCTGTCGCGCGAGTTCGCCGGCGTGGCGGCGCTGGCGCTGTTCACCGGCGCCTACGTGGCCGAGATCGTGCGGGCCGGCGTGCAGTCCATCGCCCGGGGCCAGGGCGAGGCCGCCCGTTCGCTGGGCCTGAGCGCAGGCCAGTCGATGCGCCACGTCATCCTGCCGCAAGCGTTCAAGCGCGTGCTGCCGCCGCTGGCCGGGCAGTTCATCAGCCTGGTCAAGGACACCTCGCTGGTGTCGGTCATTTCCATCACCGAGCTGACCAAGGCCGGCCGCGAAGCCATCACCACCTCGTTCTCCACGTTCGAGATCTGGTTCTGCGTGGCGGCCCTGTATTTGCTGATCAACCTGCCGCTGTCGCACTTCGCCAGCCGGCTTGAGCGGAGGCTTGCGCAAAGTGATTGAAGTTCGTGACCTGGTGAAAGTCTTCGACACCCGCGGCCACGTGGTGCGCGCGGTGGACCACGTGACCACGCAGGTGGCCAAGGGCGAAGTGCTGGTGGTGGTCGGGCCTTCGGGTTCGGGCAAGTCCACCTTCCTGCGCTGCCTGAATGGCCTGGAGCAGTTCGACGAAGGCGCGGTGAGCATCGACGGCCTGTCGCTGGTAGACCCCAAGACCGACGTCAACGCCTACCGTCGCGAAGT
Organism: Pseudomonas sp. JC1203; assembly: GCF_056175065.1. Taxonomy (NCBI): domain Bacteria; kingdom Pseudomonadati; phylum Pseudomonadota; class Gammaproteobacteria; order Pseudomonadales; family Pseudomonadaceae; genus Pseudomonas; species Pseudomonas sp. JC1203. The sequence continues at coordinate 206,377 of NZ_JBWCAM010000010.1, read as the reverse complement.
GGGCATGGTGTTCCAGCACTTCAACCTGTTCCCGCACATGACCGTGCTGGAAAACCTGTGCCTGGCGCAGAAAATCGTGCGCAAGCGCAGCAAGAAGGAGCGCGAGGAAAAGGCGCGCATGCTGCTGGACAAGGTAGGCATCGGCCAGAAGGCCAATGAATACCCGTCGCGCCTGTCGGGCGGCCAGCAACAGCGCGTGGCCATTGCCCGCGCGTTGGCCATGGACCCGAAGGTGATGCTGTTCGACGAGCCCACCTCGGCGCTGGACCCGGAAATGGTCGGTGAAGTGCTGGACGTGATGAAGACCCTGGCGCTGGAAGGCATGACCATGATCTGCGTCACCCACGAAATGGGCTTCGCCCGCGAAGTGGCGCACCGCGTGCTGTTCTTCGACCACGGCAAACTGCTGGAAGACTCGCCCCCCGAGCAATTCTTCAGCAACCCCCGCGACCCCCGCGCCCAGGCGTTCCTGCGCCAGGTACTGTAAGCGTCAAGTCGGCTCCTGCACCGTTCATGGTAGGAGCCGGCCCTGGCCGCGATGCAGGCGATGCCCCCCTCCCGTAGCAGCTGCCGCAGGCTGCGTCTTGCATGCGCGGTGCATCAGGCTCACCGCCGCGCCCATGACGCGGCCTGCGGCCGCTGCTACAGGGGTCTGCGTAGCAGCAACTGTCTGGTGGGCACCTGTAGGAGCGCGCCGTGCCCGCGAAGCAGACGCCGCAGTATTTCAGGCCCTGCGCGGTGAGGCCTTCGCGGCCATAGGCCGCTTCTACAGCGGGCCAGGTTGACCTGAACATTGGCCTGAAACCACGATGACGTAGCAGCAACTGTCTTGAATTGGCGTCGTCTGCATCGCGACTAAAGTCGGCTCCTACACCGTTCATGGTAGGAGCCGGCCTTGGCCGCGATGCAGGCGATGCCCCTTCCCGTAGCAGCTGCCGCCAGGCGGCGTCCGCAGGCACCGCAGATGGCCCGGACGCAGCCTTCGGCAGCTGCTACGGGGTCAGACCCGGAAGCGGCCTACCAGGCCTTGGAGGTGGGTGCCCAGCCGCGCCAGCTCGATGCTGGACGCTGCGGTCTCTTCACTGGCCGCCGAGGTCTGGTCCGACACATCCCGCACGTTCAGCACGCTGCGGTTGATTTCCTCGGCTACCGCGCTTTGCTGTTCGGCCGCAGCGGCAATCTGCTGGTTCATGTTCTGGATGGTCGACACGGTGCGGGTGATGTTCTCCAGGGAACTGCCGGCGCGGCGGGTCAGTTCGACGCTGCTGTCGGTGAGGCTGCGGCTGTTGTCCATCACCGTGGCCACCTGCTGGGTGCCGCTTTGCAGGCCGGCAATCAGCTGTTCGATCTCTTCGGTGGATTTCTGCGTGCGCTGGGCCAGGCTGCGCACCTCGTCGGCCACCACGGCGAAGCCACGGCCGGCCTCGCCTGCGCGGGCGGCCTCGATGGCCGCGTTGAGGGCCAGCAGGTTGGTTTGCTGGGCCACGGACTTGATCACGTCCAGCACGCCGCCGATCTTGTCGCTCTCGCGCTTGAGGTGGCCCATGGCTTCGGTGGAATGGCCCACCTCGGCCGCCAGGCGTTCGATCTGCTCGATGGCCTCGCTCACCACGCGGTCGCCTTCGCGGGCCTGCTGGTCGGCTGCCACGGCGGCCTCGCTGGCCTGTTCGGCATTGCGCGCCACTTCCTGCACGGTAGCGGCCATCTGGTTCATGGCGGTGGCCACCTGGTCGGTCTCGACTTTCTGGCTGGTGACCCCGGCGCTGGTCTGTTCGGTAACCGCCGACAGTTCTTCGGCGGCGCTGGCGATCTGTGTGACGCCGTCGCTGATACCGGCGATCAGCGTGCGCAGGCCCACGGTCATGCGCTGCAGGCTGTTCTGCAACTGGCCCAGCTCGTCGCTGCGGTCCACGGTGTGGTCGTGGGTGAGGTCGCCGGCGGCCACCTCGTCCATGATCCTCAGGGTGGTGTGCAGCGGGCGGACCACCTGGCGGGTGATGGCGAAGCCGGCGAGCACGCTGAAGAGCAACGCCATGGCGGCGCTGCCCACCAGCCACTCACGGGCCTTGGCGGCGTCGGCGTTGCGCTTGGCGGTCTGCGAGCGGGTCAGCTCGTCGGCCGAGTCCAGCAGCACGCTGCCGGCGTCGGCCAGGCGCTTGAACAGCGGCGCCTGGTCACGCTGAGGGTCATTGCGCGCCGCGTTAAGCTCGGTGACCGTCTGGCGGTATTCGCGCGCGGCACTGATCTGGCGTTCCAGCACTGCCACGTCTTCGGGTGAGCTGAGGTGGGCGCGGGCGGTTGCCAGCTCATTGTCGAGCTTGCCCAGCACCTTCAGCACGCCGTCGATGCTGCCGTTCTCGTTCGCCACGCTCAGGCGGGCGATGCGCAGGTCACGGGTGAGGTCGCTGACATTGGAGATAGTGTTGAGCTTGTCGCCCCGTTCAATCAGGGCGCCCAGGCCGTTCCAGCCGGCGGTGACGGTGAGCAGGGTCATGGCCAGCACCAGGCCGAACCCCAGCATCAATTTGCGTTGCACACCGATGTGCCCGAGGTGGTATTGCATCCAACGATACATGCGCTTGCACTCCTAGCGAGCAGACAGGGCGTTTTGCCATTAGCGTGCCTCTGTATCGGCTTGGTGCAAAGTATTTGTAATCCGGTGGTTGGGTCTTTTCCGGGCTTTTGTGGGTGGGGGCTTGCCAGCGAGCTTTTGGGGGCCGCTTAAAAGCTCGCTGGCAAGCCAGCTCCCACAAAATCGCGCTAGAACAAACGGGCCAGCAAGGCGGTGACGGCTGTCTCGACGCGCAGGATGCGCTCGCCAAGTTGCACCGGGTTCAGGCCCGCCTTGCCCAGCAGCTCGACCTCGTAGGGTATCCAGCCGCCTTCCGGGCCAATCGCCAGGGTCACCGGCTCGCTCAGGCCGCGGGGGCATGGCGGGTGGTCGCCAGGGTGGCCCACCAGGCCCAGGGTGCCGTCGGCGATGGCGGGCAGGCGGTCTTCGACGAAGGGCTTGAAGCGCTTCTCGATGATGATTTCCGGCAGCACGGTGTCGCGCGCCTGTTCCAGGCCCAGCACCAGGTTCTCGCGGATAGCGTCCGGTTGCAGGAAGGGCGTCTGCCAGAAGCTTTTCTCCACCCGGTAGCTGTTCACCAGTACCACCTTGGCAACGCCCATGGTGGCCACGGTCTGGAACACCCGGCGCAGCATTTTCGGCCGCGGCAGGGCCAGCACCAGGGTCAGCGGCAGCTTGGCCGGCGGGGCCTGGTCCAGCACTACCTGCAGCTCGGCTTCGCGGGCTTCCAGGCGCATTACCTCGGCGCGGCCCATCAGGCCGTTGATGCGGCCCACGCGCAGGCTGTCGCCCACGGCCACGCCGTGCACTTCCTGCATGTGCTTCAGGCGGCGGTCGCGCAGGACCACCCGGTCGGCCGCGATGAAATCGGCCTCCTCGAGCAACAGCAGGTTCACGCCTGGGTCGCTGGCGGCTGGTCGTTATGGTCGCTGGCGTCTTCTTCGTGGTCGCCACGCTTGCTGACAAGGCCGCCGAACAGCACGCCAACCTCGAACAGCATCCACATGGGCACCGCCAGCAGGGTCTGCGAGAAGATGTCCGGTGGCGTCAGCAGCATGCCTACCACGAAGCAGCCGATGATCACGTACGGGCGCATCTTCTTCAGCTGCTGGACGTCGACCACGCCGATCCACACCAGCAGCACCACGGCCACCGGGATCTCGAACGCCACGCCGAAGGCGAAGAACAGGGTCATGACGAAATCGAGGTAGCTGGTGATGTCCGTCATCATCTGCACGCCGGCCGGGGTGGCCGCGGCGAAGAATTTGAAGATCAGCGGGAACACCAGGAAGTAGGCGAAGGCCATGCCGCAGTAGAACAGCAGGATGCTGGAGATCAGCAGCGGCACCGCCACGCGTTTCTCGTGCTTGTACAGGCCGGGTGCGATGAAACCCCAGATCTGGTGCAGGATGACCGGGATGGCCAGGAACAGCGAGACCATCATGGTCAGCTTCAGTGGCGTCAGGAATGGCGACGACACGTCGGTGGCGATCATGGTCGCGCCGGCCGGCAGGTATTCGCGCAGCGGCACCGAGACGAAGGTGTAGATCTGCTGGGTGAAGGCAAACAGCGCGGCGAAGATGACGAATACCGCGGCTACGCAGCGCAGCAGGCGGGTTCGCAGCTCGGTGAGGTGCGAGACCAGCGGCATGGGCTGGTCGTTTTCGGGAATTTCGCTCATGGGGCTCGCGGCGGCTGTGTCGGATCGTGAGGCGGCGTGTGGGCGCCGGGGACTTGCTCGGGCGAGGCATGCACCGGGGCGGCCGGTGCAGGTTCGGCATGCACAGGCGCAGGTTCAGGCACCTGCGTGGGTTGTGGCTGCACAACCGGTGGCTGCGCGGGCTGCGCAAGCGGGTTGAGGATCTTCTTCGCTTCCTGTTCCAGCGAGAGGATGTGCTCGTTGTGCAGCTGCCGGCGAATTTCGTCGGCGCCGATTTCACGTTCCACTTCCGCCTTGATGGCATTGAAGCTGCGCTTGAGCCGGCCTACCCACAGGCCGGCGGTGCGGGCGGCACCCGGCAGGCGCTCGGGGCCGAGCACCAGCAGGGCCACCAGGCCCACCAGAAGCAATTCGCTGAAGCTGATCCCGAACATGACTTCAGTCTTTCCTGATGGGGTCTTCGACTTTCTGGGCCGTGGCATCGATGGTGTGCGGCTGGCTCAGGGGCGAGGTGGCCTGCGGGTGCACTGGCTGGGCAGGTGGCACCGGCTGGTCGGCGGGCTTTTCGTCGTCGTTCATGGCCTTGCGGAAGCCCTTGATGGACTCGCCGACGTCGGTGCCCAGGTTTTTCAGTTTCTTGGTACCGAATACCAGTACCACGACAATCAGGATGACAATCCAGTGTTTCCAGTCAAAGAGACCCATGGGGTAAATCCTCGTTCGATACGTTATGCAGAAGGCTGGCGGGCGGCTTTTTCGGCGTGGCCGGAAAGCCCGAAGCGGCGGTCCAGTTCATCCAGGACGGCCTGCGGGTGTTGCCCCAGCGCAGCCAGCATGACCATGCTATGGAACCACAGATCGGCGGTTTCATAGATGACATCGCTGTAATCTCCGCTGACGGCGGCGTCCTTGGCGGCGATGATGGTCTCGACCGACTCTTCGCCGACCTTTTCCAGAATCTTGTTCAGGCCCTTATGGTAGAGGCTGGCGACGTAGGAGCTGTCGGGCTCGGCGCCTTTGCGCGACTCCAGTACCTCGGCGAGCCGGGTCAGGGTGCTGTCAGTCATGGGAGTGTCCTGGCTGGTAGATGGCTTTCGGGTCCTTGAGCACGGGGTCGACGGTTTTCCAGTCGCCGTTCTCGTAAACGCGGTAGAAGCAGCTTTGACGGCCAGTATGGCAGGCAATGTCGCCTACTTGTTCAACCATCAGGATAATCACGTCGGCGTCGCAGTCCAGGCGCATTTCGTGCAAATGCTGCACGTGCCCGGAGTCCTCGCCCTTGCGCCACAGTTTGCCGCGCGAGCGCGACCAGTAGATGGCGCGGTTCTCGGCGGCGGTCAGGGCCAGCGCCTCGCGGTTCATCCAGGCCATCATCAGCACGCGCCCGGTCTTGTGATCCTGGGCGATGGCCGGGACAAGGCCGTCGCTGTTCCAGTTGATCTCGTCCAGCCAGTCTTTCATTTTTGACTCCGACTACGAGTTCGATCGGCTCGAACTCCTTACTAGTGTGCCACCCTCATGTGCGGCTGGCTATCAACGCGCGACCAGGTAAAGGCCTGCGGCCAGCATGATCCATGCGGGCCACGCGGCCAGGCTGTCGATGGCGCCGCCGGTGGCGGCCAGTGTCGCACCCCCGGCCAGCAGGGCGCCACCCACCACGCGCAGCGCGCGCTGTTCGCGCGGTTGCTGCCAGGGCGGCGGGGCGTCCTTGGCGTGGGGCTGCGACATGCGTTCCAGCAGGTCGCGGGTCATGTTGGCCAGGTGCGGCAGCTGTTCAACCTGGGATTGCACGTTGTGGAACAGGCTCTTGGGGCTCATGCGCTCGCGCATCCAGCGTTCCAGGAACGGCTGGGCGGTGCTCCACAGGTCCAGGTCCGGGTACAGCTGGCGGCCCAGGCCTTCGATGTTGAGCAGGGTTTTCTGCAGCAGCACCAGCTGCGGCTGCACTTCCATGTTGAAGCGCCGCGCGGTCTGGAACAGGCGCATCAGCACCTGGCCGAAGGAAATGTCCTTCAGCGGTTTCTCGAAGATCGGCTCGCAGACGGTGCGGATCGCCGCCTCGAATTCATTCAGCTTGGTCTCGGCCGGTACCCAGCCCGAGTCGATGTGCAGCTGCGCCACGCGGCGGTAGTCGCGCTTGAAGAACGCAAACAGGTTGCGCGCCAGGTAATCCTGGTCTTCGGGCGTGAGGCTGCCGACGATGCCGCAGTCGATGGCGATGTATTTGGGGCTCCACGGCGCCACGGTGCTGATGAAGATGTTGCCCGGGTGCATGTCGGCGTGGAAGAAGCTGTCGCGGAACACCTGGGTGAAGAAGATCTCCACGCCGCGCTCGGCCAGCAGCTTCATGTCGGTGCGCTGGTCGGCCAGGGTGGCCAGGTCAGTGACCTGGATGCCGTAGATGCGCTCCATCACCAGCACCTTGGGGCGGCACCAGTCCCAGTACACCTGGGGCACGTAGAGCATGTCCGAGTCTTCGAAGTTGCGCCGCAGCTGGCTGGAGTTGGCCGCCTCGCGCAACAGGTCGAGCTCGTCGTAGATGGTTTTCTCGTAGTCGGCCACCACGTCCACGGGGTGCAGCAGGCGCGCGTCAGCCGAGAACTTCTCGGCCCAGCGCGCCAGCAGGAACAACCACGCCAGGTCCTGGCCGATGACCGGCTTGAGGCCCGGGCGCACCACCTTGACCACCACTTCCTCGCCACTGCGCAGCTGCGCCGAGTGCACCTGGGCCACCGAGGCTGAAGCCAGCGGTTCGACGTCGAAGCGGCTGAACACCTCGACGATCTTGCTGCCCAGTTGCTCCTCGATCAGCTTGATAGCCTGCTGCGGGTCGAACGGCGGCACGCGGTCCTGCAGCAGCATCAGCTCGTCGGCGATGTCTTCGGGCAACAGGTCGCGGCGCGTGGACAGCAGTTGGCCGAACTTGATGAAGATCGGCCCCAGGTCCTGCAGCGCCAGGCGCAGCGCTGCGCCGCGGGTCAGTTCCAGGCGCTTGCGCGGGAACCAGCGCCAGGGCATGGCAAAGCGCGTGATGCGCAGGAACCACGGCAGGGGGAGGGCAAATAGCAGGTCATCGAGACGGTAGCGGATCACGACGCGCTGAATGCGCAACAAACGGCGGACGGCAAGCAGCTTCATGCGTTATCGCTAGGTTTGAGGGATTGGGCGAGGCGCTCAAGGCGCGCTTCGAGGCGTTCGACATCGAGCTTGAGCTCGTCGATTTCGGCAAACCTGGCTTCGGCTTCGTGCTTGCCCACCAGGGTGCGGGTTTCTTCGGCCAGGTATTCGGCCATGTTCTGGTTCAGGCTGGACAGGCCCTTGCGCACCCAACTGGCGTCGCGGCGCAGGTGGCCGCTGATCAGTTGGCTGGCCACCGGGCCGAGCCAGCGTTGCAGCTCGTATTCCCAGTCCAGTTCCAGATCCTGCAACACTGCCACCAGTTCCAGCAGCACGGCGCTGTCGCCGGCAAGGTCCACCTGCGGGCTGTGCAGCACCGCGGTCTTGTCCTTGCTCAGCGCCAGCTGCGCCAGGCTGCTGGCCGGCGCCTGCAGCACGCAGTCGGCCGGCGCTGCCCATTGGCTGGCTAGCATCAGGCCTTCACCGCTGGGCAGGATGAACAGTTTCATGGCCGGCATCAGGCAATCGACTTCGATCACCTTGCCGGCCAGGCGCGCCAGGCGTGGCAGCGCCGTGCTGTCCAGGCGCAACACACGGTTGAGGCCGTGTTCGGCGCTGGCGATCAGGCCGCTGAACAGCATCAGGGCTTGATGCCGCGGTGCAGGGCAACGATGCCCGAGGTCATGTTGTGGTAGGTGACGCGGTCGAAACCGGCCTGCACCATCATCGACTTCAGCGTTTCCTGGTCAGGGTGCATGCGGATCGATTCGGCCAGGTAGCGGTAGCTTTCCGAGTCGTTGGTGATCAGCTTGCCAGCCAGGGGCATGAATGCGAACGAGTAGGCGTCGTACACCTTGGACATGAACTTGTTGGTCGGCTTGGAGAACTCCAGCACCAGCAGGCGGCCGCCCGGCTTGAGCACGCGCAGCATCGAGGCGATGGCGTCTTCCTTGTGGGTGACGTTGCGCAGGCCGAAGGCGATGGTCACGCAGTCGAAGTAGTTGTCCGGGAACGGCAGCTTCTCGGCGTCGGCCTGGACGAACTTGACGTTGCCGGCCACGCCCAGGTCCAGCAGGCGGTCGCGGCCTACCTTGAGCATGGATTCGTTGATGTCGGCCAGCACCACTTCGCCGCTGCTGCCCACCAGGTGGGAGAACTTGCGGGTCAGGTCGCCGGTGCCGCCGGCGATGTCCAGCACGCGGTTGCCGCTGCGCACGCCCGACAGTTCGATGGCGAAGCGTTTCCACAGCCGGTGCATGCCGCCCGAGAGCACGTCGTTCATCAGGTCGTACTTGGCCGCTACCGAGTGGAATACCTCGGCGACCTTCTCGGCCTTCTTGCTTTCGGGCACGTTCTTGTAGCCGAAGTGAGTAGTGGGTTCGGCATCGCTGGCTTTGCGCTGATCGGTCATATCGCTGTCACCGGAAAAAATTACTGGCCATTCTAATCCCCATGGCCGGCTTTGTCTTGGCAAGGCTGGTCGCAGATGGCTTGGAAGCGCAACCGCGATACTATAGCCAGCATTATCACTTGAGCGGGACTGGTTGGATGACGCAAATCAGCGTTGAGCGCAAACACGGCCTGGGGCGCGAAGCGGCCCGGCAGAAAGCCGAGGTGCTGGTGGACAAGCTGGCCCGCGAATACGACCTGCAGGCCCGCTGGGACGGGGACACCGTGGAGGTGAAGCGCAGCGGCGCCAGCGGCACCATCCGCATTGGCGACGACACCATTCGGGTGGATTTGAAGCTGGGCATGATGCTGTCGATCATGGGCTCGTCGATCAAGGGCGAGATCGAGAAGGCGCTGGATAAAGCGCTGGTCAGCTGACCCGTAGCAGCTGCTGTCTTTGTGGGAGCGGGCTTGCCAGCGAGCTTTTGGGCCCTAACAGCTCGCTGGCAAGCCAGCTCCCACAGTATCCCCGTAGCCGCTGCTACGGGGGTTTAGGTTACTTCTGGACTACGGCGGTGCCGCCGGCCTTGGGCGCGATGGTGGCGTAGTCACGCAGGGTCTTGGGGTTGTAGGGGTCGCCGATCAGCCGTGGGCGCGCCACGAACTTGTCGTTGACGATGCTCTTGGTCGGGTCCCACTCGTTGAAGCTCAAGCCGGCCAGGTCCGCCCAGGTGTGGATCAGGTTCTGGGTGCTGTACGGCCGGTTGGCATCACTCTGGAAGCCCCACGCGTGGTCGGCTTTCCATTTCGGCGAGGCGTAGGCCATGAACGGAATGGTGTACATGGCCGACGTCGGGTTGCCTTCGTTGCGGCCCAGGTTGGTGTGGTCGCCGGAGTCGTACACGTCTTCGCCGTGGTCGGACAGGTACAGCAGGAAGCCGTTCGGGTCGGTGGCCTGGTAGCTCTTGATCAGGCTGGACACGACGAAATCGTTGTACAGCACGGCATTGTCGTAGTCGTTGTAGGTCTGCAGGCGTTCGCCGGTGATGGCCGGTGGTACGCCGACATTGTCCTTGAACTTGTCGAACTCTGGCGGGAAGCGGTACTGGTAGCTGACGTGGGTGCCCAGCAGGTGGATCACGATCAGTTTGCGCGGCGCGCTGTCGCCCAGGGCCTTGGTGAACGGCTCGATCACGTCGCCGTCGTACTGGCGGGCGTTCTGGTTGCGGTTGTTGTTCATGTACGACTGCTCGTCCGCCTGTTCAGAGAAGGTGGTGAGCATGGTGTTGCGTTTGGTCAGGGTCTGCTGGTTGGTGATCCAGAAGGTCTTGTAGCCAGCCTGTTTCATCATCTTGACGATGGACGGTGTCTTCAGGAACAGGTCCGGGTGCTCTTCGTCGGCGAAGGTCAGCACCTGCTGCAGCGCCTCGATGGTGTAGGGGCGCGGGGTGACCACGTCATTGAAGATGCTCAGTTGGTCGCGCATCTTGCTCAATTCGGGGTTGGTGTCGCGGCCGTAGCCGTACAGGCTCATGTGCCCGCGGTTGGTCGACTCGCCAATCACCAGCACCAGGGTGGAAGGCTGGCCGGCGGCAGTGTCTTTCAGGTTGGTCAGCGGCGGGATCTTCGCGTCCAGCGCCAGCATGTCCTGCATGCCGTCCAGCTGCTTGAGGTAGTTGTTGTAGCCAATCACCAGCTGCCATGGCACCGCAGGCTCCATGCGGCCCTGGAAGTTTTCCATGCCGTTCTCGAAGCCGCCTTTCTTCTTCACGGCCTTCACCAGCGGCCACACCAGCAGCCCCAGAATCAGCGCCAGGCTAACGGCGATGGCCTTGGTGGTGCTGATGCGCACGGGGCGCAGGCGGGTCCAGATGAACACCGGCACGGCGGCGTACAGCAGGAAGGTCGGCACCATCCACCACTGGAAGTATTGGCCCAGGTACTCGCCGGCTTCAGCGTTGTTGGACTCGAACATGATGAAAATCACGCTCTGGGAGAACTCCTGGTGATACACCAGGAAGTAGAACAGGCTGCCCAGCGAACACAGGAACAGCACGATGCCGATGACCGCCGCGATCACCTTGGTGCGTGAAGGGAACAGCAGCACCGGGATCAGCCACAGGGCGCTGAGGAAAAATGCGTCACGGAAACCCTGGAAACCAGTGGTGCCGGCGGCCAGGATCAGCGCCTGGGTCACGCCCGAGAAATACCAGAAGAACAGGAAAAGCCAGCCCAGGCCCGCCCAATCGGTACGGGTACGGCGAGCTACTGCGGGGGATGCGGTGGTCATGTGGGTTCCAACTCTCGGCGATCAGGCGCCTGAGTCAGCTGCCCGAAATTAAAAGCGACAAGCATGCTACGACGTCATATGTGAGATTTTTGTCAAAACCCTGACAAGTCCGTGACAAGTGCGGGGCTGTGCTTAGGGTGAGCATTCTAATTTTTGTCATTAAGGTGTGCTCATGCCCTGTGGTCGGGTGGGCAATCCTCCCTCTTTCCAAGCATGAGGTGCACCATGGCAAAAGCGATCCTGAAGAAGAAAGTCCAGGTTCCGGCGGAACACGCCGCCGGTGAGGTTCGTTCCTACGCGCGCAAGATCTGGCTGGCAGGCATCGGTGCCTACGCCAAGGCCGGCAAGGAAGGCGTCAGCTACATCAAGGAGCTGATCAAGACCGGCGAAGACGTGGAAAAGACCGGCAAGAAAAAGATCGATGCCGAGATCAAGGCCGCCAACACCGAAATCGCCGAAGTGAAGGGCGAGGTCAAGGCCGAGCTCAAGTCCGTGAAGGGCAAGGTCGAGCTGCAGCTTGACCGTATCGAAAGCGCCTTCGACTCCCGGGTGGCCAGTGCCTTGAACCGCATCGGCATTCCGTCCAAACATGACGTTGAAACACTCTCTGCTAAGCTCGATGAGCTGACGGCATTGCTTCAACGTGTCGAGCGCAAACATTAAGGAGAGCAGGATGGCTGGCAAGAAGAAGGTTGAGAAAGAAGGCAGCTCCTGGGTCGGCGAAGTAGAGAAATACTCGCGTCAGATCTGGCTGGCTGGTTTGGGCGCTTACTCGAAGATCAGCAATGACGGCAGTAAGCTTTTCGAGAACCTGGTCAAGGACGGCGAGAAAGCCGAGCAACAGGCCAAGGACGAAGTGGACAAAGGCGTCGACTCGGTGAAGTCCACCGCCAAGACCGCGAAATCACGGGTGGGCGATGTGAAAGACCGCGCGCTGGGCAAGTGGGGCGAGCTGGAAGAGGCGTTCGACAAGCGTTTGAACAGCGCCATTTCGCGCCTGGGCGTGCCTAGCCGCCTGGAAGTGAAGCAGCTGCACAGCAAGGTCGATACCCTGACCAAGCAGATCGAGAAGCTCACCGGCCAATCGGTGACCCCGATCTCCAGCCGTACTGCTGCTGCCAAGCCTGCGGCCAAACCGCTGGCCAAGGCTGCTTCCACCGCCAAGGCAGCCACCAAGGCGGTGGCCAAGCCGGTAGCGGCGAAAACCGCGGCAGCGGCCAAGACCGCCACCAAGGCTGCCGCCAAACCGGTAGCCGCCGCCAAGGCCGCCGCGAAGCCTGCTGCCAAGCCGGCGGCGAAAAAGCCTGCGGTGAAAAAACCGGCAGCCGCCAAGCCGGCCACCCCGGCCGCCAGCGCAGCCCCGGCGACCACCGCCAACAGCGCCGCCGCCCCGTCCGCGCCAGCGCCAAGCAGCGCCCAGGCACCGGCGAGCGCCCCGCAGTCCTGATCGCTTCAGGCTGACCAAACGCCCGGCCCCGCAAAGGCCGGGCGTTTTTATTTGCCTCCGTAGCAGCAACTGTCTTGTGGGAGCTGGCTTGCCAGCGAGCTTTTATGGCCCCAACAACTCGCTGGCAAGCCAGCTCCCACAGGATGCCGCGTCAGCCCTCCAGGTAGCGTAGGGCGATGCGTTCCGCTGCATGCCTTGGCTCGGGGTGCAGGTGCGGGGCTACCAGCATCATGATCTGGTACACCACCACGCCCACCTCGCCGTCGCGGCCCAGAATGCGCTGGTAATCCAGGGAGAACACCAGGGTCAGGGTGATCTGCTCCACCAGTTGCCCCAGCGCCTGGGTGTCGCTGGTAACCTGGCCCTGGGCCTTGAGGCTGGCCAGCAGCGAGGCCAGCGTGCGCTTGATGGCGTTGAGCAGGCTGCGCACACCGCGCGCCAGCTTGGGCAGGCGCCCGGCCAGGTTTGACAGGTCCTGGAACAGGAAGCGGTACTGGGCCATGCGCTCCACAATCAAGTGCAGGAACAGCCAGTAGTCCTCGGCACTCAGCTGCAGGTCCTCGGGCGGGTCCAGCAATGGCGTGAGTTCGTCTTCGAAGCGTTCGAACAACCCCAGTATCAACGGCTCCTTGCCGTGGAAATGGTAATAGAGGTTGCCGGGGCTGATCCCCATTTCATTGGCAATTTCCATGGTCGATACATTGGGTTCGCCCTGCTGGTTGAACAGCTGCAGGGCGCACGCCAGGATACGGTCGCGGGTCTTCATCCGGTTTTCTTGTCAGTCCTTGGGCAAAATTCAGCGCACCAGCACATAGGTGCCTGGGGCTGCGTCCAGCGTGGGGTACGTGGCACTGCCAAGGGCCATCTGGGTCTCGCGCTGGGCGCCTGAACGCGCCTGAATCCAGCTGAGCCATTCCGGCCACCAGCTGCCTTCCACGTTCTTGGCGTCGTAGTACCAGGCCCGTGGGTCGCTGCTCAGGCGGGTGTTCTCGACGTAGTTGGCCTTGGGGTTGCCCGGCGGGTTGAGGATGCTTTGCACGTGGCCGCTGTTGGACAGGATGAAACGCCGCTCGCCGCCCAGCAGCAGGGTCGAGCGGTACACCGCGTCCCACGGGGTGATGTGGTCGTTGATGCCGGCCACGCTAAAGCTGTCCGCGGTCACCTTGGACAGGTCAATGGCCGTACCGCACACCTCAAGGCCGCCCGAATGGGTGAGCGGGTTGTGCTTGAAGAAGTCCAGCAGGTCGCCGTGCAGCGCGGCAGGCAGGCGCGTGGTGTCGTTGTTCCAGTAGAGAATGTCGAACGGCGGTGGCGCCTTGCCCAGCAGGTAGTTGTTGACGAAGTAATTCCAGATCAGGTCGTTGGGGCGCATCCAGGCGAACACCCGGGCCATGTCGCGGCCGTCCAGCACGCCGTGCTGGTAGGAGCGGCGCTTGGCCGCCTCCAGCGCCTGTTCATCGAGGAACAGCGCCGCCGGGCTTTCGATCTGGCTGTCCAGCAGGCTTACCAGGTAGGTCGCGCTGGCCACGCGGCGGCCCTGGCGCTTGGCCTGCAGCACGCCCTGCAACGCGGCCATGGTCAGGCCGCCAGCGCAGGCGCCGATCAGGTTCACGTCCCGCGAGCCGGTCACCGAACGGCAGACGTTCACCGCCTCCTCCAGGGCTTCCACGTAGGTGGAAAGGCCCCACTCGCGGTGGCGGGCGTCGGGGTTGCGCCAGCTGATGGTGAACACCTGCAGGCCATTCTTCAGCGCGTACTGGACGAAGCTGTTGGTGGGGCTGAGGTCGAACACGTAGTACTTGTTGATCTGCGGCGGCACAATCAGCAGCGGCTTGGCGTACTGCTTTTCGCTCATGGGCTTGTACTGGATCAGCTCCAGCAGTTCATTGCGAAATACCACCGCGCCGGGCGTGGTGGCCACGGTCTTGCCCACCTCGAACGCCTCGCGGCTGACCTGGCGGGGCAGGCCGTCGTTGTGGCGCAGGTCGTCCAGCAGGTGGCCGATGCCCTTGATCACGCTGGTGCCACCCGAATTGAACAGCTCCTTGAGCGCCAGCGGGTTGAGCAGCGAGTTGGTGGGCGACATGGCGTCGTTGATCAGGGCGAAGACGAAGTGCGCGCGCACGCGGTCGTCTTCGTCCAGGCCGCTCTCGTCGATCCAGGCCTTCACCTCTTTCTGCCAGCTCAGGTAGGCCTGCAAGCCCCGGCGGTAGAATGGGTTAAGGCTCCAGGTGGGGTCACTGAAGCGGCTGTCCTTGGGGTTGGGCTGGTGCAGCGTGTCGCCCATCAGCACCCGGCCCAGCTGGCCGCCCAGGCGTAGCGCGTGGCGGGCGGTAAGCACCGGGTGCAGCAGGCTGTGGCGGCCTACGCTGCGCAGGGTCGAAACCAGGTCGCGACCCCGTAGCCCGGTGATCGCGCTCTGGGCGTTCATAAAGGTGGCAGCGGTGGGCGTATGCCCCTTGGCTGGTTTCTCTTTCATGCGTCAACACTCCTTCGTCGGGCCTTCTACCAACACATGGGTGCAAGCGACGTGCATCGTGCTTGCGTTGATCGCGTTGGCAGCACTCCGGCCACGCACGCGACAACCAGCGGCCCCTCAGGGGCCGCGAAACGGCGCCGGTTGCGGGTGCATCACCGCGCGTTGGCGCTCTTCCTGGAGAAACTTCATGATGATTGGGGCGACGGCTTCGGCCCGGGTAATCAGGAACAGGTGGCCGTCGTCGATAATGTGCAATTGCGCGTTGGGGATGCGCCAGGCCAGCAGGCGCATGTTGATCAGTGGAATCAGCGGGTCGTCGTCGCCGGCCAGCACCAGGGTGGGCTGGTGGATCTTGTGCAGCCAGTGGATGCTGGTCCAGCCGAGCCCGGCGAACAGCTGCCAGTAATAGCCCAGCTTGCCCGAGGAGCGCACCTTGGCAGCGTGGTTCATGGCCAGGTCCGGGTCACGGCGGAACGCACCACCGTAGATTTCCGGGGCGATGCGCACCACGTGCGACGGCTGTATGTAGCGCCGCGGGCTGGCCATCATCCACAGTACCTTGGGCTTGCCCGGCACCATTACCGCGCCCGCTGCCGTGGCCGCCAGCACCAGCTTCTTGCAGCGCTCGGGGTAGTCGTAGGCGAACTGCTGGGCCAGCGCGCCGCCCCACGACACGCCAATGGCGTTCACCTGGCCGTAGTCCAGGTAGTCGAGCATGCGCGCCGTCAGCCGAGCCAGGCCCGGGAAACGGTACGGGTAGCTGGGCGTGGACGAGCCGCCCACGCCGGGCACGTCAAAGGCGATGACTTCCAGGTCCGGGTCCAGCGCCTGAACGAAGGGAAATACCAACTCCAGGTTGGCGCCGATGCCATTGAAGATCAGCAGCGGCGTCAAATGCGGCTTGCCCGGCCTTACCGCGGTGCGGATGGCCTGGCCATCCAGATCCACGGTCCGGAAGATGTACTGTTCCTGCATGCATCAAGCCCTATAGGTTGTGCCGCCACGCCATGTGCCGTGGCGGTTCTCGGACGGGCCTGGCGCCTCAGCGCTCGTGCACGTAAGTCCCGGGTGAAGCCTCCCCGGCCGGGTACGCCTTGTTGCCCAGCTTGAGTGGCGCCTTTTTCAGCTCCCCCGAACGCTCGGTCAACCAGGCTGCCCAGTACAACCACCAGGAATCGGTGTGCTTGGTCGAATCTTCCTGCCACTGCACGGGGGTGGACGTCAGCTCGCTATTGGTCATGAACCGCGCCTTGGGGTTGCCAGGCGGGTTGAGAATGCTCTGGATATGACCGCTGCTCGACAGTACGAACTCCACCTTGCCGCCAAACAGTTGTGCTGATTTGTAGCACGAAGTCCATGGCGTGATGTGATCGTTGGTGCCCGCCAGGCAGAAAATATCGCTGTCCACCTGTTTCAGGTCGATGGCCGTGCCGCAGACTTCCAGGGCGTTGGCGCGGGTCAACGGGTTGTTCTTGAACATTTCGATCAGGTCGCCGTGGAAGGCGGCCGGCAGGCGCGTGGTGTCGTTGTTCCAGAACAGGATGTCGAACACCGGCGGCTCGTTGCCCAGCAGGTAGTTGTTCACCCAGTAGTTCCAGATCAGGTCGTTGGGGCGCATCCAGGCGAAGATCTTCGCCATGTCCTTGCCTTCCAGCACGCCCGATTGGTAGGAGTGGCGCTTGGCCGCCTCCAGGGTCTGCTCGTCGACGAACAGCGCCACCTGGGTGTCCAGGGTGGTGTCGAGCACGCTCACCAGCAGGGTCAGGGCGTTCACTTTGCGCTCGCCCAGGGCGGCGTAGTGGCCCAGCAGCGCGGTGCAGGTGATGCCGCCCGAGCAGGCGCCCAGCATGTTCAGGTCTTTGCTGCCGGTGACGGCCAGCACCACGTCCACCGCTTCCTTCAGCGCGTCGATGTAGGTCGACAGGCCCCACTCGCGCTGGGCCTTGGTTGGGTTGCGCCAGCTGATGATGAAGGTCTGCACGTTGCTGCGCAGGCAGAAGCGCGCCAGGCTCTTCTCGGGGCTGAGGTCGAACACGTAGAACTTGTTGATCTGCGGCGGCACCACCAGCAGCGGGCGTTCCAGGGTCTGCTCGGTAATGGGGCTGTACTGGATCAGCTCCAGCACGTCGTTGCGGTAAATCACCGCGCCTTCGCTGGTGCCCAGGTTCTTGCCCACCTCGAACGCGTCCATGTTCACCTGGCTGGGCATGCCGCCGTTGTTCACCAGGTCCTTGGCCAGGTGCGACAGGCCGTCGAGCAGGCTCTTGCCGCCGGTTTCGAAGAAGCGCTTCACCGCCGCCGGGTTGGCCATGGTGTTGGTGGGGGCCATGGCTTCGGTCATCAGGTTGATGACGAAATGGGCGCGGGCAATGTCCTGGGCCGACAGGTTGCTTTCGCCCGCCCAGTCGTGAAGCTCCTTGCGCCACGCCAGGTACGTCTGCAGGTAGCGGCGGTAAAGGGGGTTCTGGCTCCAGGCGGGGTCACCGAAGCGACGGTCATCGCTTTCCGGCACCAGGCTGGATTTGCCGAAGATCACGTTCTTGAGTTCGATACCGAAATGCGCCACGTGCTTGGCACTGTGCAGTGGCTGCTTGAGAGCTTGCCGCAAAATCATGCGCGCAGAGCTGAGCAGATCCTTGCCGCGCAAGCCGATGACAGGGTTCAAGCCCAGGGTGTTTTCCGAGGCCTGGTACTTCAGTTCATCGTTGTTCTTGTTACTCATCTACGACGCTCCGTTGTCCTGAGACGAGTACTGGTGGGACTGTGCCGACAGCGCAGCCGCGAGCCAGTACTACTGCCCGGGTGACCAGTGATAGCGAACAGTTGTGTAACGACTGGGCGGGCGATGCATCGCGGAGTATTGCCGGCAATCCTGCGCCTGCGGAAGGTTACCTTCTCTCGCAACGTCCGAACCCGACCAGTGCCCTGAGTGATGCAGGGAACTTGCCACTTCCATTGGTTACCCGACTTTGTACGAAATCGCAAGCGACCGATGTAGGACCGCTGCCAAGGCATTCAAGCAAATAGAATTAGAAAATGCTCTCTAGAAAATCCGACCCGCGGGCTAGAGCATCAGTTTGACCACCGACAATGCGGGGTCACGGGTCTTGCCGGCTTTTTGCAGTTCGTCGAGGTAATCGGCCCACAGCTGTTCCTGGCGAATCGACAGCTGGTACAGGTAGTCCCAAGTGAACAAGCCGCTGTCGTGGCCATCGTCGAAGGTCAATTTTAGTGCGTACTGGCCGGCCGGCTCTATTTTGGACAGGCCAACGCCCAGTTTGCCGAATTGCAGGATGGGTTTGCCGTGGCCCTGGACCTCGGCGGAGGGAGAGTGCACGCGCAGGAATTCGGCGGGCAGGTGGTACACCTCGTCCGGGCCGTAGGTGAGGCTCAGGGTTTTCGAGGCTTTGTGCAGGTTGATGGCGGTGGGGAGCTTGGTCATCGATACAGGGCTCTGAAGTTCAGGTCGCCCTTGTGGGAGCTGGCTTGCCAGCGAGCTTTTCGCTTCTAAAAGCTCGCTGGCAAGCCAGCTCCCACAGCACAGGTGCTACGGGCAGGTCTTGCCTTACAGGATATACCGAGACAGATCTTCGTTCTGCGCCAATTCGCCCAGGTGGCTGTTCACGTACTCGGCGTCGATGCGGATCGGCGCTTCGCTGTGGGCGCTGGCCAGGTCGCCGGCGCTGAAGGACACTTCTTCCAGCAGTCGTTCAAGCAGAGTGTGCAGGCGGCGGGCACCGATGTTCTCGGTCTTCTCGTTCACCTGGAAGGCGATTTCGGCCAGGCGCTTGATGCCCTCGGGCGCGAACTCGATGTTCAGGCCTTCGGTCTTCAGCAGCTCGCGGTACTGCTCGGTCAGCGAGGCGTGCGGCTCCTGCAGGATGCGCTCGAAGTCTTCCGGCGTCAGGGCCTTGAGTTCCACGCGGATCGGCAGGCGGCCTTGCAGCTCCGGCACCAGGTCGCTTGGCTTGCTCAGGTGGAAAGCGCCGCTGGCGATGAACAGGATGTGGTCAGTCTTGACCATGCCCAGCTTGGTGTTCACGGTGCAGCCTTCGATCAGCGGCAGCAGGTCGCGCTGTACGCCTTCGCGGGACACATCGGCGCCGCCGACGTTGCCGCGCTTGGCCACCTTGTCGATCTCGTCGATGAACACGATGCCATGCTGTTCAACCGCTTCCAGGGCCTTGGCCTTGAGTTCTTCCTCGTTCACCAGGCGGCCGGCTTCTTCCTCGCGTACCAGCTTGAGGGCTTCCTTGACCTTGAGCTTGCGGGCTTTCTTCTTGCCCTTGCCCATGTTGGCGAACAGGTTCTGCAGCTGGCTGGTCATCTCTTCCATGCCAGGTGGCGCGGAAATGTCGACGCCCACGGCCTCGGCTACTTCGATCTCGATTTCCTTGTCATCCAGCTGGCCTTCGCGCAGGCGCTTGCGGAACAGCTGGCGGGTGTTGGAGTCGGTGCTGTGGTTCTGGTCTTCGTTGAAGCCCATGCGCGCCGGCGGCAGCAGGGCGTCGAGGATGCGCTCTTCGGCGGCGTCCTCGGCGCGGTGTTGCACGCGCACGATTTCCTGCTCGCGGAGCAGCTTCAGGGCAGCGTCGGCCAGGTCACGAATGATCGACTCGACGTCGCGGCCCACATAGCCGACTTCGGTGAACTTGGTGGCTTCGACCTTGATGAACGGCGCGTTGGCCAGCTTGGCCAGGCGGCGGGCGATTTCCGTCTTGCCCACGCCGGTAGGGCCGATCATCAGGATGTTCTTGGGCGTCACTTCAACGCGCAGCTCGGCCGGCAGCTGCATGCGGCGCCAGCGGTTGCGCAGGGCGATGGCGACGGCGCGCTTGGCATCGTCCTGGCCGATGATGTGGCGGTTGAGTTCGTGGACGATCTCGCGGGGGGTCATGGACATGATATGTGGCGGTCCTCTAGCGGTGCTGACAAGCGTGGGAAAGCCCGGCCGCGGCCGGGCGCCAGAACAACTTGTTATTCCGCGAGGTCCTGCTCCTCGATGGTCAGGTTGTGGTTGGTGAACACGCAGATGTCGCCGGCGATACCCAGTGCGGTCTCGGCGATTTCGCGGGCCGACAGGTCGGTTTTCATCAGCAGCGCGCGGGCAGCGGCCTGTGCGAATGCACCACCGGAGCCCATGGCGATCAGGCCGTCTTCAGGTTCGACGACGTCGCCGTTGCCGGTGATGATCAAGGAGGCGTCCTTGTTGGCCACGGCAAGCATGGCTTCCAGGCGGCTCAGGGAACGGTCGGTACGCCATTCCTTGGCCAGCTCGACGGCGGCGCGCACGAGGTGGCCCTGGTGTTTCTCCAGTTGGCCTTCAAAACGCTCGAACAGCGTGAAGGCGTCGGCGGTGGCACCGGCAAAACCGGCGATTACCTGGCCGTGGTACAGGCGGCGCACTTTCTTGGCGTTGCCTTTCATCACGGTATTACCGAGGGAAACCTGGCCGTCGCCGCCCATGACGACTTTGCCGTGGCGACGAACTGAAACGATGGTGGTCAAGGGGAGAGTCTCCACGCAGCGGGGCGAAAATGCCCTGATGGAAACTCATATGGGGGTGCGGTTGGCTATTTCAACCTTGGGGGATGAGCGGTGTTGTTGCAGGGTGGTGGCGGACGCGGCCTGCGGCCGCTGCTACAGGGCCGCGTCCGAAGGGCTTACTGGCGGGTCTGGCGTTGTTGTAACAGCAAGTTGCTGAAACCGCTGCCCGACAGCTGCTTCTGCGCCACGGTCAATTGCTCGCGGTTGCTGAACGGGCCCACCAGCACCCGGTACCAGGTCTCGTCCTTCACGGTGCCCGACTCCACGGCCACGGCCTGGCCCAGCAGAATGATCTGCGCGCGCACGCGGTCCGCATCGGACTGCTTGCGGAACGAGCCGGCCTGCAGGAAGAACTGCGTGGTGGCCGCCGGCTTGATCACCGCCGGTGCTGGCGGTGGCGTCTGCCCCGACAGCGCCGCCTGGGCGCGCGCGGTGTCGATCTTCGCCGCTTCCGCCGGGGTGACCGGTGGTTGCGCCGGCACCGGCGGGGTTTTCTCCGGCACCGCTTCCGGCGGCACGATCACTTCCGACTCGGGCAGCAGGGTGTAGAAGTCGTACTTGGGCTTCACCGGTGCCTGCGGGCTTGGCGGCGTCTTGTTGGCCTCGGCGATCTTGTCGGCCTTGGCCTGCTCGGGTTTCACCCGCTTGACGTCGTCATGCCCCGGCTCCAGCTTCATCAGGAAGACGATGAAGGCGCCGACCGTGAGGCCGACCGCCATCCATACCCAACCCGGAATCGGCTTTTTCGCTGGAGCGGAATTTCGGCTGGCGCCACGCTTGGGAGCAGGTTTTTTCTTGGCAACCAACTTACATGCGCTCCAGAGTTTCCAGGCCCAGCAGCTCCAGGCCTTGCTTGAGGGTGCGACCGGTCAGGGCGGCCAGGCGCAGGCGGCTTTGTTGCTGGGCCGGGGTGTCGGCGCCCAGTACCGGGCAGTTCTCGTAGAAGCTGGAGAACAGGCCGGCCACGTCGTACAGGTAGGTGCACAGCACGTGCGGGGTGCCTTTCTCGGCGACGTTGTTCAGCACTTCGCCGAACTGCGCCAGCTTGGCGGCCAGTTCGTGCTCTTGCGGGGCTTCCAGCACGATCTCGCCTTCCACGTCGGCGAAGCTCTTGCCCAGCTTGCGGAACACGCCGGCAGTACGGGTGTAGGCGTACAGCAGGTATGGCGCGGTGTTGCCTTCGAAGTTCAACATCAGGTCGAAGTTGAAGCTGTAGTCGCTGGTGCGGTGCTTGGACAGGTCGGCGTACTTCACCGAGTCGATGCCCACCACCTTGGCGATGGCGCGCAGTTCTTCCTCGGCCACCTCCGGGTTCTTTTCCTTCACCAGCGCGTAGGCGCGTTCCTGGGCTTCGGTCAGCAGGTCGATCAGCTTCACGGTGCCGCCGTCACGGGTCTTGAACGGGCGGCCGTCGGCGCCGTTCATGGTGCCGAAGCCCATGTGCTCCATGTCCATCGGGTGGGTGACGAAGCCGGCCTTGCGGGCCACGGCGAACACTTGCTGGAAGTGCAGGGCCTGGCGCTGGTCGACGAAGTACAGGGCGCGGTCGGCGGCCAGGGTGCCGCTGCGGTAGCGCACGGCGGCCAGGTCGGTGGTGGCGTACAGGTAGCCGCCGTCGGCCTTGACGATGATCACCGGCAGCGGCTCGCCTTCGGCGTTCTTGAATTCGTCGAGGAACACGCACTGGGCGCCGTTGCTTTCCACCAGCAGGCCGGCAGCCTTGAGGTCGTTGACCACGTTGACCAGGTCGTCGTTATAGGCGCTTTCGCCCATCACGTCGGCCATGGTCAGCTTGACGTTCAGCAGTTCGTAGATTTTCTGGCAGTGCGACAGCGAGATGTCCTTGAACTTGGTCCACAGGGCCAGGCAGTCCGGGTCGCCGGCCTGCAGCTTGACCACCAGGCCACGGGCGCGGTCGGCGAACTCGGGCGACTCGTCGAAGCGCTGCTTGGCGGCGCGGTAGAAGTTCTCCAGGTCCGACAGCTCGTCGCTGGTGATCGGGTTTTCCTGCAGGTACGCCATCAGCATGCCGAACTGGGTGCCCCAGTCGCCCACGTGGTTCTGGCGAATCACGGTGTCGCCGAGGAATTCCAGCACGCGGGCCACGCCGTCACCAATGATGGTGGAGCGCAGGTGGCCGACATGCATTTCCTTGGCAAGGTTGGGGGCCGACAGGTCGACCACCACGCGCTGGGTGGCGCCAGCCTTGCGCACGCCCAGATGGGCGTCGGCCAGGGCGGCGTCCAGGCGGGCGGCCAGGGCCTGGGTGTTCTGGAAGAAATTCAGGAAGCCGGGGCCGGCGATCTCGACCTTGCTGATCTGCGCGTCGGCAGGCAGGGCGGCGATCAGCTTTTCGGCCAGGTCGCGGGGTTTAAGGCCAGCCGGCTTGGCCAGCATCATGGCGATGTTGCTGGCGAAGTCGCCGTTTTTCTTGTCGCGGGCGTTTTCCACCTGGATCGCTGGCGTCAGCCCTTCAGGCAACACACCTTCCGTGACGAGTTGGGTGAGGGCTTGTTGAATCAGCTGGCGAATGGTGTCTTTCATGGTCTTCTCGTTCGACCGCGTGGGCGGGCGGCGCCTGGAAGCGCGGGTGGAAAAACTGGATATTATCCGGTGCCAAGGTTGGCTTGCCAACCTTGTTTAGTGCAAGTTGTGGGAGCTGGCTTGCCAGCGAGCTTTTGGGCCTATTGAAAAACTCGCTGGCAAGCCAGCTCCCACCGTCTTTAATACAGGTCAACCGGGTCGACATCCAGCGACCAGCGTACCTGGCGGCCGCTGGGCATCTGCTCCAGCGCCAGTAGCCAGCTGGCCAGCAGCCGGTGCAGTGGCGCCCGGGCGCTGGCCTGCAATAGTAGCTGTGCACGGTAACGCCCGGCGCGGCGCTCCATGGGGGCCGGCACCGGGCCGAGCAGTTCGATGCCCGAAAGCTGCAATTGTTCCAGCAGTTGCTCGGCTGCGCTGCAGGCTTCATCCAGGAACGCCTCGGCCTGGCCCGGCTTGTGCGCTTCGGCGCGCAGCAGCGCCAGGTGCGCAAAAGGCGGCAGGCCGGCAGCGCGGCGTTCGCTGAGGGCCTGCTCGGCGAAGGCGAAGTAGCCCTGTTCGGTCAGCTGCACCAGCAGCGGGTGGTCGGCCAGGTGGGTCTGGATGATCACCCGCCCGGGCTCTTCGGCGCGGCCGGCGCGGCCTGCCACCTGCACAATCAGCTGGGCCATGCGCTCGCTGGCGCGGAAGTCGCCGGAAAACAGCCCACCGTCGGCGTCCAGGATCGAGACCAGTGTCACCCGTGGAAAGTGATGGCCTTTGGCAAGCATCTGCGTGCCCACCAGAATGCACGGCAGGCCCTTGTGGATAGTGGCGAACAGCTGGTTCATCGCATCCTTGCGCGAGGTGCTGTCGCGGTCCACGCGCAGCACCGGGTAATCGGGGAACAGAATGCTCAGGCGTTCCTCGGCACGCTCGGTGCCGGCGCCCACCGGGCGCAGGTCCACGGTATTGCACTTGGGGCAGCGGCGCGGCACGCGCTCCACGTGGCCACAGTGGTGGCAGCGCAGTTCGCCGGAGCGCTGGTGCACGGTGGTGCGCGCATCGCAGCGGGGGCATTCGGACATCCAGCCGCAGTCGTGGCACAGCAGCGTGGGCGCGAAGCCGCGGCGGTTGAGGAACACCAACACTTGCTGGCCGTTGGCCAGGGTCTGGCCGATGGCTTGCTGCATCGGGCCGCTGATGCCGCTGTCCAGTGGCCTGCTTTTCACGTCAAGGCGCAGGAACTTCGGCTGCTTGGCACCACCGGCGCGGTGTTCCAGTTTCAGCAGGCCGTAGCGGCCGGTGTAGGCGTTGTGCAGGCTTTCCAGCGACGGCGTGGCCGAGCCCAGCAGAATCGGGATGTTCTCCTGGCGCGCGCGCACCAGCGCCAGGTCGCGGGCGTGGTAGCGCAGGCCTTCCTGCTGTTTATAGGAGCCGTCGTGCTCTTCGTCGATGATGATCAGGCCAGGGTTCTTCATGGGCGTGAACAGCGCCGAGCGGGTGCCGATAATAATGTCGGCCTCGCCGTCGCGCGCGGCCAGCCAGGCGTCCAGGCGCTCGCGGTCATTGACGGCAGAGTGCAGCAGGGCGATGCGCGCATTGAAGCGCTGCTCGAACCGCGCCAGGGTCTGCGGGCCCAGGTTGATCTCGGGGATCAGCACCAGCGCCTGCTTGCCGGCCTCCAGGGTTTCGCGGATCAGCTGCAGGTACACCTCGGTCTTGCCGCTGCCGGTGACACCCGCCAGCAGGAAGGCGTGGAAACTGTCGAAGCCGGCGCGCACCGCCTCGAAGGCGGCGCGCTGCTCGGGGTTGAGCGGCAGTTCGGGCTGCGCCAACCAGTGTTCGTGGCGCACCCCTGGGGCGTGGCGGCGTACTTCCACCTGCACCAGGTCTTTTTCCAGCAGCAAATCGAGGCTGGTCTTGTTCAGGCCCAGCTTGCTCAGCAACTGGTGCGGCACGCCGTGCGGGTGCTGGGCCAGGGTGGCCAGGGCCTCGCGCTGCCTGGGTGCGTTCTTGATGCGCGGGTCGTCCTGGCGCGCGCTGGGCGCGGCCAGCCAGAAACGTTCCTGGCGCGCCTCGGCCGGCTCGCCCTGGCGCAGCAGCACCGGCAAGGCCCAGCTCAGGGTGTCGCCCAGGCTGTGCTGATAATACTGCGCGGTCCACAGGCACAGCTTGAACAGCGCCGGCGGCAGCGGGCTCACCGGGTCCAGCAGGGCCACGGCAGGCTTGAGCTTGTCGGCGGGCACCTCGCTGTGCTCGGCGACCTCCACCAGCATGCCGATCATCTCGCGGCGCCCGAACGGCACGCGCAGGCGCATGCCCGGGGTGAACGCGCTGGCTGGCATGCCGGCCGGTGCCCGGTAGTCGAACAGGCGTCGCAGCGGCGAGGGCAGGGCGAGGCGCAGAATGACGTCGGGCACGCGTGGGGGCTCTCTGAAGTGGGGGTGAATGCAGGGGCGCAGCCTACCAGACGACAGTCGGTGCAAGCGATAACTTGCGTGTTTGACAAGGTCTGATAAGATACGCGGCCTAATTACGTGCGGTATTCAACAATGGTGTTGGATGGCGGCACGCAGCCTGAGGAAGTGACCATGAAACCAGAAATTCATCCAGCGTACGAAGCCGTTGACGCCACCTGCAGCTGCGGCAACGTCATCAAGACCCGTTCGACTCTGTGCAAGCCACTGAGCCTGGACGTTTGCTCCGAATGCCACCCGTTCTACACCGGTAAGCAGAAAACTCTGGACACCGGCGGCCGTGTTGACCGCTTCCAGAAGCGTTTCGGCGGTTTCGGCGCTCGCAAGGTTTGATCTAACGATCGAGCTGGTAAAGAAAGGTGTCCTTCGGGGCACCTTTTTTTTGCCTGATTTTTGAACAATAGATGCGACAAATTGTTCACATAAATTAAATTAATTGTAGACACTCGCAAGCCCCGCCAACCGTGGCCCTGCGGCCAAAGTCCAATAGCCAGGCGCCTAAACCAAGTGACCGGGCAGTCTTGTCGCCTGTTTGCAGGGCGAGTATCCTCGGCGCTTCTAAAAGTCCATAGCACAAGCGGAACGCCAAAATGTCAGATTTGAAAACTGCCGCTCTCGAGTACCATGCCCAGCCGCGTCCTGGGAAACTGAGTGTCGAGCTCACCAAACCTACCGCCACCGCCCGTGACCTGTCGCTGGCCTACAGCCCGGGTGTGGCCGAGCCGGTTCGCGAAATCGGTCGCGACCCAGAGCTGGCCTACAAGTACACCGGCAAGGGCAACCTGGTAGCAGTCATTTCCGACGGTACCGCCATTCTCGGCCTGGGTAACCTGGGCCCACTGGCTTCCAAGCCAGTAATGGAAGGCAAGGGCGTTCTGTTCAAGCGTTTCGCCGGCATCGACGTATTCGACATCGAA
Source organism: Pseudomonas sp. JC1203 (assembly GCF_056175065.1). Classification (NCBI taxonomy): domain Bacteria; kingdom Pseudomonadati; phylum Pseudomonadota; class Gammaproteobacteria; order Pseudomonadales; family Pseudomonadaceae; genus Pseudomonas; species Pseudomonas sp. JC1203. Next base: position 179,959 of record NZ_JBWCAM010000010.1, on the reverse strand, counting down.
GTCGACTCCGAAAGCCCGCAAGCCTTCATCGACACCGTCAAGCGTATCTCCATCACCTTCGGTGGCATCAACCTGGAAGACATCAAGGCACCTGAGTGCTTCGAGATCGAGCGCGCGCTGATCGAGCAGTGCGACATCCCGGTGTTCCACGATGACCAGCACGGCACCGCCATCGTTACCGCGGCCGGCATGATCAACGCCCTGGAAATCGCCGGCAAGACCCTGGAAGACGCGAAGATCGTCTGCCTGGGCGCTGGCGCCGCCGCCATCTCCTGCATGAAGCTGCTGGTTAGCATGGGTGCCAAGGTCGAGAACATCTTCATGATCGACCGTACCGGCGTGATCCACGCTGGCCGTGACGACCTGAACCAGTACAAGGCGGTGTTCGCCCACGCCACCGAGAAGCGCACCCTGGACGACGCCATCGAAGGCGCAGACGTGTTCGTCGGCCTGTCGGGCCCGAACCTGCTGACCGCCGAGCAGCTGAAGCGCATGGCCGCCAACCCGATCGTGTTCGCCTGCTCGAACCCCGACCCGGAAATCTCGCCAGAGCTGGCCCACGCCACCCGCAACGACGTGATCATGGCCACTGGCCGTTCGGACTACCCGAACCAGGTCAACAACGTGCTGGGCTTCCCGTTCATCTTCCGTGGTGCCCTGGACGTACGCGCCAAGCGCATTAACGAAGAAATGAAGATCGCCGCCGCCAACGCCCTGCGCGAACTGGCCAAGCTGCCAGTGCCTCAGGAAGTGTGCGACGCTTACGGCGGCATCTCCCTGGAATTCGGCCGTGAGTACATCATTCCGAAGCCAATGGATGCCCGCCTGATCACTGTCATCTCCGACGCCGTGGCCAAGGCCGCCATCGAGACTGGCGTGGCTACCCTGCCGTACCCGAAGAACTACCCGCTGAAAAGCGTGGATGACGTGTTCAACGGCTGATAGCAGCTGGTAATAAAAAAGCCCGACTCATTGAGTCGGGCTTTTTTATTGGTGCGGTGATGAGAGGGCGGGACGGGGGGGGGGGGGGGGGGGGGGGGGGGGGGGGGGGGGGGGGGGGGGGGGGGGGGGGGGGGGGGGGCGGGGCCCCCGGCCGCGGGCCCGCGCTGGGGGCCCCCCGGCCCCCACGGCCGCGTCATGGCCGTCAGAACAGGTCGATAGGCGCCGACTCGTCCGCTGGCAGCGGGCTGCCAGGGGCGCTGCCATTGCCCAGCTCGTTGACCGACGGTGGCGTGTCCTCGCTCTTGAACAGCTCGAAGTAGGCGTTCGGCGTGCTCGGGGCTGCCGCGCGGCCACTGACCGGGTCTACCCGCAGGCTGACGATGCCTTCCGGCTCGGCCTGGGTGTGGGCTGGCTTGTCCTTCAGCGCGGCGGCCATGTAGTCCATCCAGATAGGCAGCGCCACGGTGCCGCCGAACTCGCGACGGCCCAGGCTTTCAGGCTGGTCGAAGCCGGTCCACACGGTGGTCATGTAGTCGGCGTTGTAGCCCGAGAACCACGCGTCCTTGGAGTCGTTGGTGGTACCGGTCTTGCCGGCCAGGTCGCTGCGGCCCAGGGCCATGGCGCGGCGGCCGGTGCCCTTCTTGATCACGTCCTCGAGCATGCTGTTGAGGATGAAGGTGGTACGGCCGTCGACCACCCGCGTGGCCACGGCTGGCGCCTCGGTGAGGGCCGGGCTGCTGGCGTCGGTGATCAGCGAATGCTCGGGCGCGGCAACGCCAGGCGCGGTGGCTGCGGCGCGAGCGTCGGCCGGCACGCTGGGCGGGTTGGCGACGAACAGGGTGTCGCCGTTGCGGCTCTCGATCTTCTGGATCAGGTACGGCGAGATCTTGTAGCCGCCGTTGGCGAAGGTGCTCCAGCCCGTGGCGATCTCGATAGGCGTGAGGGTGGCGGTACCCAGGGCCAGCGACAGGTTCGGCGGCAGGTCCTGCTTGTTGAAGCCGAAGCGGGTGATGTAGTCGATGGTCGGGTTCACGCCCAGCGCCTGCAGCACGCGGATCGACACCAGGTTGCGCGACTTGTACAGCGCTTCGCGCAGGCGGATGGGGCCCAGGAAGGTGTTGGTGTCGTTCTTCGGCCGCCAGACGTTGTCCATGTTGGCGTCGGCGAACACGATAGGCGCATCGTTCACCAGGGTGGCCGGGGTGTAGCCGTTGTCCAGTGCCGCGCAATAGATGAACGGCTTGAAGCTGGAGCCCGGCTGGCGCTTGGCCTGCACGGCGCGGTTGTAGTTGCTCTGCTCGAAGGCGAAGCCGCCCACCAGCGCGCGAATGGCGCCGTTCTGCGGGTCAAGCGACACCAGCGCGCTTTGCACCGTAGGCACCTGGCTGAATTTCAGCGTGCCATCAGGCTGCGCCTGCACGCGAATCAGGTCGCCCACCTGGGCCACGTCCGAAGGTTGTGCGGGGGCACGGCCCTGGCTGTTGGTGTTGAGGAAGGGGCGGGCCCACTTCATGGTGTCCCAGGCTACGTGCTGCTGCTCGCCGTTGCGGTTCAGCACGCTCAGGCCACCCTTGTCGACCTGGGTGACGATCACCGGGTCCAGGCCATTGAGTGGGCGCTGCTTGGTGAGTTCCTGCAGCCAGGCGTCACGGGTCTTGCCCGGCAGGCGCGATTCAGGGCCGCGGTAGCCGTGGCGCTGGTCGTATTCGATCAGGCCGGCGGCAACGGCGGCGTTGGCGTCTTCCTGCAGGTTGCTGGGCACCGTGGTGGTCACGCGGAAACCTTCGGTGTAGGCGTCGCTGCCATAGCGGCCAACCATCTCGGCGCGGGCCATCTCGGCGATCCATGGCGCGTTCACTTCCGGGGTAGGCACGTGGTAGCTGGCGTTGATCGGCTCGGCCAGGGCGGTCTGGTACTCGTCCTCGGTGATCTTGCCCAGTTTGTACATGCGGCCCAGGATCCAGTCGCGGCGCTCCTTGGCGCGCACCGGGTTGGCCAGCGGGTTGAAGCGCGACGGCGCCTTGGGCAGGCCGGCGATCATGGCCATCTGCGCCAGGCTGATGTCGCGGATCGACTTGCCGTAATACACCTGCGACGCGGCATCGATACCGTAGGCGCGGTTGCCCAGGTAGATCTTGTTCACGTACAGCTCAAGAATTTCATCCTTGGTCAGCTGGCGTTCGATCTGCAGGGCCAACAGAATTTCTGTGGCCTTGCGGGAGAAGCTACGCTCACTGCTGAGGAAGTAGTTCTTGGCCACCTGCATGGTGATGGTGCTACCGCCCGTCTGAATGTGGCCGCTGCTGAACAGCTGGCCAGCGGCGCGCATCAGGCTGCTGGGGTCCACGCCATAGTGGTTGGCGAAGTTGTCGTCTTCCGCCGACAGCAGCGCTTGGATGAAGTGCGGCGGAATTTCGGCGAATTTGATCGGAGAGCGGCGCATTTCGCCAAATTCAGCGATCAGCTTGTTGTCGCTGCTGTACACCCGCAGCGGTATCTGCAGCTGCACCGACTTCAGTGCGTCCACAGACGGCAGGCTAGGGCTAAGGTACAGGTAGGCACCGCTCAGGCCGAGCAGCAGGCCACAGAAAACGGCGACGAAGGACCACCAGAAAAACTTCAGCAGGCGTATCAAGGCTTTTGGATTTCCAGATAAAAGAATGGGTTACGCGCAAGGCACGGCGACAAGGGCAAAAGTGCTGGGCATTATAAGCATTTTTAGACACAGAGCGTTATTTGCGCTTCTGTCAAGACTGCTATTAAATGCTTCGTACTATAAGTGGTCCGTAAGTCACGGATAATGATAGGGAATCGGGCGTGCTTGGACTCTTCGGCAAGAAAGCTAATTCGCTTTTGGGGATCGACATCAGCTCGACATCGGTGAAGCTTCTGGAGCTCAGTCGCTCCGGCAACCGGTTCCGAGTCGAAGCCTACGCGGTTGAGCCCCTCCCGGCCAACGCGGTGGTGGAAAAGAACATCGCGGAGCTGGAAGGCGTCGGCCAGGCCCTGTCACGCGTGCTGGTCAAGGCCCGCACCAGTGCCAAGACCGTGGCCGTGGCGGTCGCCGGCTCTGCCGTCATCACCAAGACCATCGAGATGGACGCTGCGCTTTCCGAAGATGAAATGGAAAACCAGCTCAAGGTCGAGGCCGACCAATACATTCCCTACCCGCTGGAAGAGGTCGCCATCGACTTCGAGGTGCAGGGCTATTCGGCGCGCAACCCCGAGCGGGTGGACGTGCTGTTGGCCGCCTGCCGCAAGGAAAACGTCGAAGTGCGCGAGGCGGCCCTGGCCCTGGCCGGCCTGACCGCGCGCGTGGTCGACGTGGAAGCCTACGCCCTGGAGCGTGCCTTCGGCCTGCTGGAGCCCACGCTGATGGAAGGCGAAGGCCCGCTGACCGTGGCCGTGGTCGATATCGGCGCCACCATGACCACCCTCAGCGTGCTGCATAACGGCCGCATCATCTACACCCGTGAACAACTGTTCGGCGGCCGCCAGCTGACCGAAGAGATCCAGCGCCGCTACGGCCTGTCCATGGAAGAAGCGGGCCTTGCCAAGAAGCAGGGCGGCCTGCCCGACGACTACGTGGCCGAGGTGCTGCAGCCGTTCAAGGACGCCGTGGTGCAGCAGGTCTCGCGCTCGCTGCAGTTCTTCTTCGCGGCCGGCCAGCACAACGATGTCGACTACATCCTGCTGGCCGGCGGCACCGCCTCCATTTCCGGGCTCGACCAACTTATCCAGCAGCGCCTGGGCACCCCGGCCATGGTCGCCAACCCCTTTGCCGACATGGCCCTGAGCAGCAAGGTCAACGCCGGCGCCCTGGCCAGTGATGCGCCAGCGCTGATGATTGCCTGTGGCCTGGCGTTGAGGAGTTTTGACTGATGGCGCGCATCAACCTGCTGCCGTGGCGCGAACAGCTGCGCGAAGAACGCAAGAAACGCTTCCTGCTGGCCCTGGCCGGCGTGGTGGTGGGCGGCATCGGCATCATATTGCTGGCGGACCAGTACTACAGCCACGCCATCGACCAGCAGAACGCCCGCAATGCCTACATCCAGACGCAGATCACCGCTTTGGACGAGCGCATCAAGCAGATCGCCGAGCTGAAGGCGCGGCGCAAGCAGCTGGTCGAGCGCATGAAGATCATCCAGGACCTGCAGGCCAACCGCCCGATCATCGGCCACCTGTTCGACCAGTTGGCGCGTACCGTGCCGGACGGCGTGTATTTCACCGACGTGAAGATGACCGACAAGGTCATTGCCGTGTCTGGCTCGGCCGAATCCAACAATCGTGTATCAGACCTGATGCGCAACATGGAAGCCTCGCCATGGATGTCGGCGCCCAGCCTGACTGAAGTCAAGGCCAGGCAAGCTGCTGACCAGCAGCAGAACAACAGCAACAACTTCCAGCTGACGGTGCGTCAGACCCTTCCGACCCCCGAGGAGAATGCAAAATGAATGTCTCCGAATGGCTGGAAGGCTTGCGCAAGATCAACTTCAGCGAACTGGATTTCAACAACCTGGGCTCCTGGCCGCCGGCGATGAAGGGCATTGCCGGGGTGCTGTTGATGGTGTTGATCCTGGCCCTTGGCTACAACTTCCACGTCAGCGACATGGGTGACGAGCTGGAGCGTGCACAGGCGCAGGAACAGACCCTGAAGGACCAGTACGCCAGCAAGGCGTTCCAGGCCGCGAACCTTGAGGCCTACACCCAGCAGATGAAGGAAATGGAGATTTCCTTTGGCGCCATGTTGCGCCAGCTGCCCAGCGACACCGAGGTGCCTGGGCTGCTGGAAGACATTACCCGTACCGGCCTGGGCAGTGGCCTGGAGTTCGAGGAAATCAAGCTGCTGCCCGAAGTTACCCAGCAGTTCTATGTCGAGTTGCCTATCCAGATCACCGTGACTGGCAACTACCACGACCTGGGCACCTTCGTCAGCGGCGTCTCCAGCCTGCCGCGCATCGTTACCCTGCATGACTTCGAGGTGAAGCCTGTGGTGGACGGCAACACCACGTTGCTGCGCATGAACATTCTGGCCAAGACCTACCGTTACCACGACAGCGACAAGGACAAGGGGCCTGGGCCGGCCCAGGACAAGGGAGCGGCCAAATGAGGGCAGTGTGCAGCCTTGTGCTGATCGGTTGCATGGCCCTGCTTGCGGGCTGCGGCAACGGCGATTTCGACGATTTGAAAGCCTACATGGATGGCGTCAACGCCCGGCCGAAGGGGGCTATCGAGCCGATCCCCAAGTTCGCGCCCTACGAGCCGTTTACCTACCAGGCCTCGGCCTTGCGCAGCCCGTTCCAGCCGCCGGTCAAGATCGACCTGGCGCACCGGCAGAAGGGCGCCAGGCAGGTTAAGCCGGATCTCACGCGGGTGAAGCAGTTCCTGGAAGGCTTCAACATCGAACAATTTGAAATGGTCGGCACGCTGGCCAACGAAACCGGCAAGTTCGCCCTGATGAAGGGCGCCGGCGGGGTTTACCGCATGAAGGTGGGCGACTACCTGGGCCGCAACGAAGGGCGAATCGTGTCGATCACCGATTCGCAGGTCGACGTGGTCGAGATTGTCCCCGATGGCGAGGGCGGCTGGCTGGAACGGCCGCGCACCATCACTTTGAAAGAACGCTCATAACGGGCCTGGTCACGCACGCATAGTGGAAAATCGATAATGAATAGGATGCTTTCAGCCCTTGGTCTTTCGCTATGGATAGCGCTGCTTTCGCCTGCCTTGATGGCGGCCACCCTGAAAACACTGGATGTAGCGGCGTTGCCAGGGGACCGGGTGGAGCTAAAGCTGACCTTTGACGCCCCCGTGCCTGCCCCGCGTGGCTATACCACCGACCAGCCGGCGCGCATTGCCCTGGACCTGCCCGGTGTAACCAATGGCCTGGCCACCAAGACCCGCGACCTGGGCGTGGGCAACGCCCGCAGCGTGACCGTGGTGGAGGCCAAGGACCGCACCCGGCTGATCGTCAACCTCACCAACCTTGCGCCCTACGGTACCCGCGTGGAAGGCAACAACCTGTTCGTGATGATCGGCCAGGGCGCCAGCAGTCTCGTCGGCGGCAGCACCGCGCCAGCCCCGGCAGCCGCCCCGCAGGGTGCATTGCCGCGCGCTGCGGTCGCCAGTGCCGCGCCGTCGCGCCCGGTGTACGCGCAGCCCGCTGGCCGCGCCATCCGCAACGTCGACTTCCAGCGCGGCGAGCAGGGTGAAGGCAATGTCGTGCTCGACCTCAGCGACCCGAGCATCAGCCCCGACATTCAGGAACAGGGCAACAAGATCGTCCTGACTTTCCCCAAGACCCAGCTGCCTGACCCGCTGCGCGTGCGCCTGGACGTCAAGGATTTCGCCACCCCCGTGCAGTTCGTCAACTCCACGGCCTCGGCTGACACCGCCACCGTGACCATCGAACCGGGCGGCACCTTCGACTACTCAGTGTTCCAGACCGACAACAAACTGACCGTCAGCGTGCGCCAGGTCACCGCCGAGGACATTGCCCGCAAGAACGCCGACCGCTTCGTGTACACCGGGCAGAAGCTGTCGCTGAACTTCCAGGACATTGACGTGCGTTCGGTGCTGCAGCTGATCGCCGACTTCACCAACCTCAATCTGGTGGCCAGTGACACCGTGCAGGGTGGCATCACCCTGCGGCTGCAGAACGTGCCGTGGGACCAGGCACTGGACCTGGTGCTGAAAACCAAGAACCTCGACAAGCGCAAGGTCGGCAACGTGCTGCTGGTGGCGCCAGCGGCGGAAATCGCCGCCCGCGAGCGTCAGGAGCTGGAGTCGCAGAAGCAGATCGAAGAGCTGGCGCCGCTGCGCCGCGAGTTGCTGCAGGTGAACTACGCCAAGGCTGCCGACATCGCCAAGCTGTTCCAGTCGGTGACCAACTCCAAGACCAAGACCGACGAACGTGGCTCGATCACCGTCGATGACCGCACCAACAACATCATCGCCTACCAGACCCAGGACCGCCTGGACGAGTTGCGCCGCATCGTCGCCCAGCTGGACATTCCGGTGCGCCAGGTGATGATCGAGGCGCGCATCGTCGAAGCCAACGTCAACTACGACAAGAGCCTGGGCGTGAGCTGGAGCGGCGCGACCAACGGTTCGGGCAACAGCAAGTGGACCGTGGCCGGCACCCAGACCACCAGCACCAACACCTTCGTCGACCTGGGCGCCACCAGTGCCACCTCCGGCATCGGCCTGGGCTATGTGTCCAACAACCTGACCCTGGACCTGCAGCTCAGCGCCATGGAAGCCACCGGCAACGGCGAGGTGGTGTCGCAGCCCAAGGTGGTGACCTCGGACAAGGAAACCGCCCGCATCATCAAGGGCACCGAGGTGCCGTACCAGGAATCCTCGTCCAGCGGCGCCACTTCGGTGTCGTTCAAGGAGGCTTCGCTGTCGCTGGAGGTGACCCCGCAGATCACCCCCGACAACCGCATCATTATGGATGTGAAGGTCAACAAGGATGAGCCCGACTATGCCAACGAGCTCAATGGCGTGCCGCCAATCAAGAAGAACGAGGTGAAGGCCAAGGTCCTCGTCAATGATGGCGAAACAGTGGTAATTGGCGGTGTTTTCTCCAATACCCAAACTAAAACGACAGACAAGGTGCCATTTCTCGGTGATGTGCCGTATCTTGGCCGCCTGTTTCGATCGGATACCGTGTCTGAGGCAAAAACCGAGCTGTTGGTCTTCCTCACTCCGCGTATCATGAATAACCAGGCGATTGCTGTGAGTCGTTGATTCTGTGCGAAATTTGATACTTGTTGGGCCAATGGGTGCCGGTAAGAGCACCATTGGTCGATTGCTGGCCAAAGAGCTCCGGTTACCGTTCAAGGATTCCGACAAGGAAATTGAACTGCGCACGGGCGCGAACATTCCTTGGATCTTCGATCAAGAAGGCGAAGCCGGTTTCCGTGACCGCGAGCAGGCCATGCTGGCCGAGCTGTGCGGCTACGACGGGCTGGTGCTGGCCACCGGTGGCGGTGCGGTCATGCGCGGTGAAAACCGCCAGGCCCTGCACGCTGGCGGCCGCGTGGTCTACCTGCATGCCTCGGTTGAGCAGCAGGTAGGGCGCACCGCCCGCGACCGCAACCGGCCCCTGCTGCGCACCGCCGATCCGGCCGGCACGTTGCGGGCGCTACTGGCCGTGCGCGACCCGCTTTACCGGGAAATTGCCGACCTGATCGTGGAAACCGACGAGCGGCCGCCACGCATGGTGGTGCTCGACATTCTCGAGCGCCTGGCGCAGTTGCCGCCCCGCTGACGCGAATCGTCATGGAGTGCCTGCGCAAATGCGCTATTCTCGGCATCGCCCCGGCTTGCCAGCCAGGGTGCATGTCGACAAATAATAAATCCTGAGACAGGGCGACGGGCCCGGCTTCACTGTGGGGAAACATGCAGACAATCAAGGTCGAACTGGGTGAGCGCAGCTACCCGATCTACATTGGCGAAGGCCTGCTGGGCCAACCCGAGTTGCTGGCACCGCACATTGCCGGTCGTCAGGTGGCCATCGTCACCAACGAGACCGTCGGCCCCCTCTACCTGGAACAACTGAGCCGCGCCCTGGGCGCCTACTCGGTGGCCTCCGTGGTCTTGCCCGATGGCGAGGCCTACAAGAATTGGGAAACCCTGCAGCTCATCTTCGATGGCCTGCTGACCGCCCGTCATGACCGCCGCACCACCATCATCGCCCTTGGCGGCGGCGTGGTAGGCGACATGGCCGGTTTTGCCGCCGCCTGCTACCAGCGCGGTGTCGATTTCATCCAGGTGCCAACCACGCTGCTGTCCCAGGTCGATTCGTCGGTGGGCGGCAAGACCGGCATCAACCACCCGCTGGGCAAGAACATGGTCGGCGCCTTCTACCAGCCCAACGCCGTGATCATCGACACCGCCAGCCTCAAGAGCCTGCCGGCGCGCGAGCTGTCGGCGGGCCTGGCCGAGGTGATCAAGTACGGCCTGATCTGCGACGAGCCGTTCCTGGGCTGGCTGGAAGACAATATCGACGCCCTGCGCGCCGTCGACCAGACCGCCCTGACCTACGCCATCAAGCGCTCCTGCGAGGCCAAGGCCGAGGTGGTGAATGCCGACGAACGGGAAACCGGCGTGCGCGCCACCCTGAACCTGGGCCACACCTTCGGCCACGCCATCGAGACCCAGATGGGCTACGGTGTGTGGCTGCACGGTGAAGCCGTGGCCGCCGGTACCGTCATGGCCCTGGAAATGTCCATGCGCCTGGGCTGGATCAGCCAGCAGGCCCGCGACCGCGGTATCCGCCTGATGCAGCGTGCCGGCCTGCCGGTGGTGCCGCCAGCGGACATGACCCCCGCACAGTTCCTCCAGCATATGGCCGTCGACAAGAAAGTGATCGATGGCCGCATGCGCCTGGTGTTGTTGCGTCACCTTGGCGAAGCCGTGGTGACCGACGATTATCCGACTGAAGTTCTACAAGCCACGCTGGCGGCGGATTACCGCGCCATCGCGGCTTCGCTTTGAGGTTAAGAGAGTTCGATGACACTGCACGCCGATGAGGCCTTTCTGGGCCACTACCAACTGGACCATGACCCCTTTGCGGCCCGTGTGCCGGGCTTCAAGTTCTTCCCTGCCCAGCGCAAGCCGGTGCTGGGGCAGCTGCACCACCTGGCGCGCTACAGCCAGCTGCTGCTGGTAGTTACCGGCCCCGAGGGCAGCGGCAAGACCCTGCTGCGCCAGGCCCTGGTGGCCAGCACCAACAAGCAGTCGGTGCAGAGCGTGGTGGTGTCGGCCCGTGGCGCCAGCGACGCCGCCGGCGTGCTCGCTCAGGTGGCGCAGCACCTGAACCTGGCCAAGGCCGATACCCAGGCCATCCTGGCGCAGGTGGTGCAACTGGCACTGACCGGCCAGGAGGTATACCTGCTGGTGGACGATGCGGAACAACTTGACGAATCCGCACTCGAAGCCCTGCTGACGTTGGCAGCCGGTACCCCGGAAGGCCGCCCCCACGTGTTCCTGTTCGGCGAGGCGTCGGTGATCGACGGGCTGGAACAGCTGAGCGCCGAGCAGGAGCTGTTCCACGTTATCGAGCTGCAACCGTACAGCGTCGAGGAAACCCGCGAGTACCTGGCCCAGCGTCTGGAAGGGGCAGGGCAGGGGATCCAACTCTTTACCAATGATCAGATTGCCGACATTCACGAAAATTCCGAAGGCTGGCCCGGCGCAATCAACCAGGCCGCCCGTGATGCAATGATCGAGGCCATGATCGCTAGCCGCTCGGCGGTGAAGCGTCCATCTATGGGGTTCAAAATGCCGAAAAAACACGTACTGGCACTGACCGGGGTTGTGGTGATCGCCGTGGCTGCGGCCGCCTTGCTGCCGGGCCGCAAGTCCGCCAACGCGCCTACCGCGCCGGCTACCGAACAGGCGCAGTTGCCGCTGGGCCAGGGCACGCCGGGCAACGCCCAGCCAAACCAGGACGGCAGCAACGCCGCCATCGAATTCGCCGGCAACTCCAAACCCATGCCACTGCCGCTGGTCGGCCAGTCGCAGCCGGTGATGCGCGGCCCGCTGGCCGAAGCCGCAGGTTCGGGTGATGGCGAGGAAACCACGCCAATCGCCCACGGCTCCTCGGCGCCGCCCACCGTGACCACCACCGCGCCGCCACCTGGCGTGCCTGCAGGCCCTGCGGCCACGCCAGTGCCGGTGCCAACCCCCGCGCCTGCCGCCCCTGTGGCCGCCGCACGCCCGGCACCTGCCCCTGCGCCCGTACACAAGGCGCCTGTACAGGTGGCTACCGCGAAGCCCGAGCACAAGGCCGTCGAGAAGAAACCCGAGCCTGTGGCCGCTGCCAAGCCAGCCGCCGGTGGCGCTGGTGCTGGCTGGTACAAGGGCCAGGCTGCTGGCAACTACGTGGTGCAGATCCTGGGCACCAGCAGCGAAGCCACTGCGCAGAACTACGTGAAAGAGCAGGGCGGCGAGTACCGCTACTTCAAGAAAACCCTGCAGGGCAAACCCCTGTACGTGATCACTTACGGCAGCTTCAGCAACCGCGATGCAGCGGTTGCGGCAATCAAGAACTTGCCAGCGAAGGTCCAGGCTGGTAAACCTTGGCCTAGAAGTGTCGCCAGCGTCCAACAAGACCTGGCATCGACGCGCTGAATGCCGCAAGCCCTGACCCGATAGCGGTCGGGGCCTTGTCCGGTGGCACCATCCCCGCCACCTCGCTGAGCGTCTCCTGATACGACCCCAAGCCTGCTGCGCATAACGCGGCAGGCTTTTGTGTCCCAGACTGTCTGTGGGTACCCCCATTGCAGTCCAGGCTGATAAGCTTCAGACTCAAGCATCGTTGCTACCACAACACCTTGCTTAAAACTTATAGAATTGCGACATGATTTTGTGCGGAGTCGCCGCGCAAATTTGTGGGCGACCCTGTCGCTGTGTACAATGACCTCCCTTTTGCCCCTGCAAAGCTGGCGTACGTTCGGCGCGGTTGGTAAGCGGTTGAATTGAAAAGAAATTTGTCCCCATAGGGGGCAGCCTGGTGAGAAAGTGTCTATGAAAACAGGTCTGTACCAACCCGATGAATTCAAGGACAACTGTGGCTTTGGGCTGATTGCCCATATGACCGGCGAACCCAGTCACCACCTGTTGCAAACGGCCATCGAAGCCCTGACCTGCATGACCCACCGCGGTGGGATCAACGCCGACGGCAAGACCGGTGACGGTTGCGGTCTGCTCATGCAGAAGCCCGATCAATTCCTGCGCGCCGTCGCCCAGGAAACCTTCGGCGTGGAGCTGCCCAAACAGTACGCCGTGGGCATGGTGTTCCTGAACAAGGACGACGCCCGCGCCGAAGCCGCTCGCGAGAACATGAACCGCGAGATCCTGGCAGCCGGCTTGAACCTGATCGGCTGGCGCCAAGTGCCTATCGACACCAGCGTGCTCGGCCGCCTGGCCCTGGAGCGCCTGCCCAAGATCGAACAGGTGTTCATCGGTGGTGAAGGCCTGAGCGACCAGGAATTCGCGATCAAGCTGTTCAGCGCCCGTCGTCGCTCGTCCGTGGCCAACGCCGCCGACACCGACCACTACATCTGCAGCTTCTCGCACAAGACCATCATCTACAAAGGCCTGATGATGCCGGCGGACTTCACCGCCTTCTTCCCGGACATGAGCGACGAGCGCCTGAAGACCGCCATCGCGGTGTTCCACCAGCGCTTCTCCACCAACACGCTGCCGAAGTGGCCGTTGGCGCAGCCGTTCCGTTTCCTCGCCCACAACGGCGAGATCAACACCATCACCGGCAACCGCAACTGGGCCCAGGCCCGTCGCACCAAGTTCGCCAACGACCTGATCCCGGACCTGGAAGAACTGGGCCCGCTGGTCAACCGCGTGGGTTCCGACTCCTCCAGCATGGACAACATGCTGGAGCTGATGGTCACCGGCGGCATCGACCTGTTCCGTGGCGTGCGCATGCTGATTCCGCCAGCCTGGCAGAACGTCGAGACCATGGACCCCGACCTGCGGGCGTTCTATGAGTACAACTCCATGCACATGGAGCCGTGGGACGGCCCGGCCGGCGTGGTACTGACCGAAGGTCGCCATGCTGTCTGCCTGCTGGACCGCAACGGCCTGCGCCCGGCGCGCTGGGTGACCACCAAGAACGGTTACATCACCCTGGCGTCGGAAATCGGCGTGTGGAACTACAAGCCTGAAGACGTCGTGGCCAAGGGCCGCGTCGGCCCGGGCCAGATCTTCGCCGTGGACACCGAAACCGGCCAGATCCTCGACACCGATGCAATCGACAACCGCCTGAAGTCGCGCCACCCCTACAAGCAGTGGCTGCGCAAGAGCGCCCTGCGCATCCAGGCCACCATGGAAGACAACGACCACGGGTCGTCCTTCTATAACCCCGAGCAGCTCAAGCAGTACATGAAGATGTACCAGGTCACCTTCGAGGAGCGTGACCAGGTGCTGCGCCCGCTGGGCGAGCAGGGCTACGAGGCCGTGGGTTCCATGGGCGACGACACGCCCATGGCGGTGCTGAGCCAGCGCGTGCGCACCCCGTACGACTATTTCCGCCAGCAGTTCGCGCAGGTTACCAACCCGCCGATCGACCCGCTGCGCGAAGCCATCGTGATGTCCCTGGAGATCTGCCTGGGCGCCGAGCGCAACATCTTCCAGGAGTCGCCTGAGCACGCTTCGCGCGTGATCCTCAGCTCGCCGGTCATTTCGCCGGCCAAGTGGCGCTCGCTGATGAACCTCGACCTGCCAGGCTTCGAGCGGCAGATCATCGACCTGAACTACGACGAGAGCGTTGGCCTGGAAGCGGCCGTGCGCAACATCGCCGACCAGGCCGAAGAAGCCGTGCGTGCCGGCCACACCCAGATCGTGCTGAGCGACCGCCACATTGCCCCGGGCAAGCTGCCGGTACACGCCTCGCTGGCCACCGGCGCGGTGCACCACCGCCTGACCGAGAAAGGCCTGCGTTGCGACAGCAACATCCTCGTCGAGACCGCCACCGCGCGTGACCCGCACCACTTCGCCGTGCTGATCGGCTTCGGCGCCTCGGCGGTGTACCCGTTCCTGGCCTACGAAGTGCTGGGCGACCTGATCCGTACCGGTGAAGTGCTGGGCGACCTCTACGAGGTGTTCAAGAACTACCGCAAGGGCATCACCAAGGGCCTGCTGAAGATCCTGTCGAAGATGGGCATCTCCACCGTGGCTTCGTACCGTGGTGCGCAACTGTTCGAAGCCATCGGCCTGTCCGAGGAAGTCTGCAACCTCAGCTTCCGTGGCGTGCCAAGCCGCATCAAGGGCGCGCGTTTCGTCGACATCGAAGCCGAACAGAAAGCCCTGTCCGTCGAAGCCTGGAGCGCGCGCAAGCCTATCCAGCAAGGCGGCCTGCTGAAGTTCGTGCACGGTGGCGAATACCACGCCTACAACCCTGACGTGGTCAACACCCTGCAAGCCGCCGTGCAGCAGGGCGACTACGCCAAGTTCAAGGAATACACCGCGCTGGTGGACAACCGCCCGGTGTCGATGATCCGCGACCTGTTCAAGGTCAAGGAGCTGGACAGCCCGCTGTCGATCGACGAGATCGAACCGCTGGAAGCCATCCTGCAACGTTTCGACTCGGCGGGTATCTCGCTGGGTGCGCTGTCGCCCGAGGCTCACGAAGCCCTGGCCGAGGCCATGAACCGTCTGGGCGCACGCTCCAACTCCGGTGAAGGCGGCGAAGACCCGGCGCGCTACGGCACCATCCGCAGCTCCAAGATCAAGCAGGTTGCCACCGGCCGTTTCGGTGTTACCCCTGAATACCTGGTCAACGCCGAAGTGCTGCAGATCAAGGTAGCCCAAGGCGCCAAGCCAGGTGAGGGTGGCCAGCTGCCAGGCGGCAAGGTCAACGGCCTGATCGCCAAGCTGCGCTACGCGGTTCCGGGCGTGACCCTGATTTCGCCACCGCCGCACCACGACATCTACTCCATCGAAGACTTGTCGCAGCTGATCTTTGACCTGAAACAGGTCAACCCGGCCGCACTGGTTTCCGTGAAGCTGGTGGCCGAGGCAGGCGTTGGCACCATCGCCGCCGGCGTGGCCAAGGCCTACGCCGACCTGATCACCATTTCCGGCTACGACGGCGGTACCGGTGCCTCGCCACTGACCTCCATCAAGTACGCCGGTGCACCGTGGGAGCTGGGCCTGGCCGAGACCCACCAGACCCTGCGCGGCAACGACCTGCGCGGCAAGGTGCGGGTACAGACCGACGGCGGCCTGAAAACCGGCCTGGACGTCATCAAGGCAGCCATCCTGGGCGCCGAGAGCTTCGGCTTCGGTACCGCCCCGATGATCGCCCTGGGCTGCAAATACCTGCGCATCTGCCACCTGAACAACTGCGCCACCGGCGTAGCTACCCAGAATGACAAGCTGCGCAAGGACCACTACATCGGCACCGTCGACATGGTCATCAACTTCTTCACCTACGTGGCTGAAGAAACCCGTGAGTGGCTGGCCAAGCTGGGCGTGCGCTCGCTGGGCGAGCTGATCGGGCGTACCGACCTGCTCGAAGTGCTGGAAGGCCAGACCGCCAAGCAGAACCACCTGGACCTGACCCCGTTGCTGGGCAGCTCGCACATTCCGGCCGACAAGCCGCAGTTCTGCGAAGTGGACCGCAACCCGCCGTTCGACCAGGGCCTTTTGGCCGAGCAAATGGTGGAACTGGCCAAGGGCGCCATCGCCGCCAAGTCCGGCGGCGATTACAGCCTGGACATCTGCAACTGCGACCGTTCGATCGGTGCACGTATCTCGGGTGAAATTGCCCGTGCCTACGGCAACCAGGGCATGGCCAACGCGCCTGTGACCTTCCGCTTCAACGGCACCGCGGGCCAGAGCTTCGGCGTGTGGAACGCCGGTGGCTTGAACATGTACCTGGAAGGCGACGCCAACGACTACGTCGGCAAGGGCATGACCGGCGGCAAGCTGGTGATCGTTCCGCCAAAAGGCAGCCCGTTCAAGACCCAGGACAGCGCCATCATCGGCAACACCTGCCTGTACGGCGCCACTGGCGGCAAGCTGTTCGCCGCCGGCACCGCGGGCGAGCGCTTCGCCGTGCGTAACTCCGGTGCCCACACCGTGGTGGAAGGCACTGGCGATCACTGCTGCGAATACATGACCGGTGGTTTTGTCTGCGTGTTGGGCAAGACCGGCTACAACTTCGGCTCCGGGATGACCGGTGGTTTCGCCTACGTGCTGGACCTGGACAACAGCTTCGTTGACCGCGTCAACCACGAACTGGTCGAAATCCAGCGCATCAGCGGCGAAGCGATGGAGGCCTACCGTAGCCACATCGAACGCGTGCTGGCCGAATACGTGGCAGAAACCGATAGCGAGTGGGGCCGGAATGTCTGGGAAAACCTGGACGACTACCTGCGCCGTTTCTGGTTGGTGAAGCCCAAGGCTGCCAGCTTGAAATCGCTGCTTACCAGCACCCGTGCCAACCCGCAGTGATATGCGCCTGAAGAAGTTGATGAGGTTTTAAAATGGCTGAACGTCTGAATAATGACTTCCAGTTCATCGAGGTCGGGCGCAAGGATCCGAAGAAGAAACTGTTGCGTCAGCGCAAGAAAGAGTTCGTGGAAATCTACGAACCCTTCAAACCCCAGCAGTCGGCCGACCAGGCCCACCGCTGCCTGGGTTGCGGTAACCCGTACTGCGAATGGAAGTGCCCGGTGCACAACTTCATTCCCAACTGGCTGAAGCTGGTGGCGGAGGGCAACATCCTCGCCGCCGCCGAGCTGTCGCACCAGACCAACACCCTGCCCGAAGTGTGCGGCCGGGTGTGCCCGCAAGATCGTCTGTGCGAGGGTGCCTGCACCCTCAACGACGGCTTCGGCGCGGTGACCATCGGTTCGGTGGAGAAGTACATCACCGACACCGCGTTCGCCATGGGCTGGCGCCCGGACATGTCCAAGGTCAAGCCGACCGGCAAGCGCGTCGCCATCATTGGTGCCGGCCCTGCCGGCCTGGGCTGCGCCGACGTGCTGGTGCGCGGTGGCGTGACCCCGGTGGTGTTCGACAAGAACCCGGAAATCGGTGGCCTGCTGACCTTCGGCATCCCCGAGTTCAAGCTGGAAAAGACCGTGCTCAGCAACCGCCGCGAAGTCTTCACCGGCATGGGCATCGAGTTCCGCCTGAACACCGAGGTGGGCAAGGACGTGACCATGGAGCAACTGCTCGAAGAATACGATGCCGTATTCATGGGCATGGGCACCTACACCTACATGAAGGGCGGCTTCCCGGGCGAAGACCTGCCGGGCGTACATGACGCGCTGGACTTCCTGATCGCCAACGTCAACCGCAACCTGGGCTTTGAAAAATCGCCGGAAGATTTCGTCGACATGAAGGCCAAGAAGGTCGTGGTACTGGGCGGCGGCGACACCGCGATGGACTGCAACCGCACCTCCATCCGCCAAGGCGCCAAGGCCGTTACCTGTGCCTACCGTCGTGACGAAGCGAACATGCCGGGCTCGCGCAAAGAGGTGAAGAACGCCAAGGAAGAAGGCGTGAAGTTCCTCTACAACCGCCAGCCCATCGCCATTGTCGGTGAAGACAAGGTGGAAGGCGTGAAGGTGGTCGAGACCCGTCTCGGCGAGCCTGACGCCCGTGGCCGCCGCAGCCCCGAGCCGATCCCGGGTTCCGAAGAGATCATCCCGGCTGACGCGGTGGTCATCGCTTTCGGCTTCCGTCCAAGCCCGGCGCCGTGGTTCGAGCAGTTCAGCATCCAGACCGACAGCCAGGGCCGCGTTGTTGCGCCGGAACAGGGCAAGTACAAGCACCAGACCAGCAACCCGAAGATCTTCGCCGGTGGCGACATGGTGCGCGGTTCTGACCTGGTGGTGACGGCGATCTTCGAAGGCCGCAACGCCGCCGAAGGGATCCTGGATTACCTGGAAGTCTAAGCCCATCTGAAACTGGCCGGCTCCTGTGGGAGCTGGCTTGCCAGCGAGTTGTTGAGGCCCTGAAAAGCTCGCCGGCAAGCCAGCTCCCACGGTTGTTTGTGATGCCGGTGGGTTGTGGCAAATCGCCCCGATAGATAAAAGGCACGGCGCACGCCGTGCCTTTTGCGTTCCAGTCTGGGAAAATACCGGCACTTATCTGCCGGATGCTCCCATGACTGCCCTGAAGAACGACCGTTTCCTTCGTGCCTTGCTCAAGCAACCCGTCGACGTCACCCCCGTGTGGATGATGCGTCAGGCCGGTCGCTACCTGCCTGAATACCGCGCCAGCCGCGCCAAGGCCGGTGATTTCATGAGCCTGTGCATGAACCCGGCGTTCGCCTGCGAAGTCACCCTGCAGCCGCTGGAGCGCTACCCGCTGGATGCGGCCATCCTGTTCTCCGACATCCTCACCATTCCCGACGCCATGGGCCAGGGCCTCTACTTCGAGACTGGCGAAGGCCCGCGCTTCAAGAAGGTGGTCAGCACCCTGGCCGACATCGAAGCCCTGCCAATCCCTGATCCGCAAAAGGACCTGGGCTACGTGATGGACGCCGTTAGCACCATCCGCCGCGAACTCAACGGCCGCGTGCCGCTGATCGGCTTCTCGGGCAGCCCGTGGACCCTGGCCACCTACATGGTCGAAGGCGGCTCGTCGAAAGACTTCCGCAAGACCAAGGCCATGCTCTACGACAACCCGCACGCCATGCACCTGCTGCTGGACAAGCTGGCCCAGTCGGTCACCAGCTACCTCAACGGCCAGATCCTGGCCGGCGCCCAGGCCGTGCAGATCTTCGACACCTGGGGCGGCAACCTGTCGGCTGCGGCGTACCAGGAGTTCTCGCTGGCCTACATGAAGAAAATCGTCAGCGGCCTGATCCGCGAGCACGAAGGCCGCAAGGTACCGGTCATCCTGTTCACCAAGAACGGTGGCCTGTGGCTGGAAAGCATCGCCGACGCCGGTGCCGACGCGCTGGGCCTGGACTGGACCTGCGACCTGGGCGAAGCCCGCCGCCGCGTGGGCAACAAGGTGGCCCTGCAAGGCAACATGGACCCCACCGTGCTGTACGCCAAGCCCGAAGCCATCCGCGCCGAAGTGGCACGCATCCTGGCCAGCTACGGCAACGGCACCGGCCACGTGTTCAACCTGGGCCACGGCATCACCCCGGAAGTGGACCCGGAGCATGCGGGCGCGTTCATCAACGCGGTGCATGAGTTCTCGGCGCAGTACCACCAGTAAGCGCTGCCGCCACACCCAGAACGCCCGGCCAGTGCCGGGCGTTTTAGTACGTGCGTCATAAAATTCATGACCAAGAAGCATTTCCATCTTTCATTTGCGGTAGCATGCCGCGTCCTGCAAGAAAGGTGGCCTAATCATGGCATCGACGAATTACACCCCCGCGCAAATGGTGCTCCATTGGCTGTCCGCAGCGTTCATCCTCTGGGCGCTGGTGATGGGCTTCTCGGTGATGCTGCTCGACGTTTCGCCCGCCTTCAAGGCCACCATCGCCGGCCTCAATGTGTCGCTTTCCATTTTGTTCATCCCGGTGTTCGCCCTGCGTACCTGGCTGCGCCTGCGCCACCTGCGTGACCACGGCCACCGCCCGGGCGAGCGCCTGGCCGGGGTGATCCACAACGTCATCTACGCCGTTACCGCCCTGGTGCTGCTGACCGGCGTGCTGATGATGGACCGGCCCATCCAGGTGTTCACCTGGGTGACCTTGCCACAGCCCATTCTCGACCCGGTGTGGGACCACCGCTTCCACACCCTTCACGCCGCCTGCAATGCCCTGCTGGGCATGCTGGTGGCGCTGCACGTGCTGGCGGTGGTCAAGCATGAGGCGGTGGGCAAGCGGGTGCTGCGGCGCATGTGGGTAGAAGCGCGCCCCTGACCCCGAATGCAGACTCCCTGTAGCAGCGGCCGCAGGCCGCGTCCCACGCGCCACGCGTACACCTGACGCACCGCATTTCGCCAGACGCGGCCTTCGGCCGCTGCTACGGGTTAGCGCAGGGTTTCACCGGCGTGGCTGCGCTGATCGAGGACGTTCAGCGCCACGCAGCCCGGCTCCAGCAGCAAATAGGCGGCCAGGGCGAAGTGGCTCAGGTCGGCGTCCTCGGTGTTGCGCGCGCTCATGCAGGCCAGGCCCTTGAGCATGTTGTTGGCGGCGCGCATGCGCAGCTCGGTGAATTCGAGCAGGTCGGCCATGGGCGCCTGAGTGTCCAGGTGCAGGACTGGGTTGGCGGTGAAGTTGCTGTTGAGTGCAAGGAAACGCGACATTCGAGAATCTCTTTTAAAGTGATTGAGGCCGCCCAGCGAATCAATTTGGGTGGCAGCTGCGTACGGGTTAGCAGACCGGTCACACTCATCCCGGCGCACCCGCAGGTGCCCCGTCCGCAGCTGCCATAGTCGAAAATAAGGCGAGCGAAAACGCCTCGAATCGAAAGCGAGTTGCGAAAGATAAATGTGATCTGGACTGCTAAATCCAAGCCGCAAAAACGCGGCCGCCGGCACTATGCGGCCACGATTCCCCCTCAACAACCCCATTTCCGGCCTTTAGGAAACGTCCTGCAAGACTCTCGGATCATATAAAGGATTTGTAGGAAATGCCTGGGCGGGGGCGTGAGCAGATGTAACGCGCAGGCAATTCTCTCCGGGGCGCTGGCGCCCACGTAGCAGCTGCCGCCAGGCTGCGTCGCGCCGCAGAGCGGCGCTCGATCATCAACCTCACTTCCCACCAGCCCCCAACGGCGCCAGCCGCGCCAACCGCGCCGCCACCGCCAACGCCACCACCAGCAACCCGCCGATAAACACTCCAACCCCGTTCCACCCGGCATAGTTCCACGCCACCCCGCCCAGGGTGCCGGCCACGCTTGAGCCCACGTAGTAGCTGAACAGGTACAGCGACGAGGCCTGGCCCTTGGCCTTGGTGGCGCGGCGGCCGATCCAGCTGCTGGCCACGGAGTGGGCGCCGAAGAAGCCGAAGGTGAACATCAGCATGCCGACGATAATCACCGGCAGCGGGCTCAGCAGGGTGGCCAGCAGGCCGGCGAACATCAGGGTTATGCTCATCCAGAACACTTTGCGGCGGCCGTGCTGGTCAGCCAGGGCGCCGACCTTGGCCGAGCTGTAGATGCCCGCCAGGTACACCACCGACAACAGGCCCACCAGCGCCTGGCTCATGTGGTACGGGCCGGCCAGCAGGCGGTAGCCGATGTAGTTGAACAGGGTGACGAAGGCGCCCATCAGCAGGAACGCTTCGAGGAACAGCCACGGCAGGCCGGCGTCCTTGAAGTGCATGGTGAAGCCTTCCAGCAGGCCGCGCGGGTTCATTTTGCGCGGGCGGAAGTTGCGCGACTCGGGCAGGATCTTCACGAACACCAGCGCGGCAACCAGTGCCAGGGCGCCGATCACCAGCATTGCCGTGTGCCAGCTGACGAAGTCGATGAGCACGCCGCTGATCAGCCGCCCGCTCATGCCGCCAATGGCGTTGCCACCGATGTACAAGCCCATGGCCAGGCCGATGTGCTGCGGGTGGATCTCTTCGCTCAGGTAGGTCATGGCCACCGCGGCCAGGCCGCTGAGGGACAGGCCGGTGAGTGCGCGCATCACCAGCACGCCCTGCCAGGTGGGCATCATGGCGCTGGCCAGGGTGCACAGGGCAGCGGCGAACAGGGCGAAGACCATCACCGGCTTGCGGCCGATGGCGTCGCTGATGGGCCCGGTGATCAACAGCCCAATGGCCAGCATGCCGGTGGACACCGACAGAATCAGGCTGCTTTGAGCGGCGTTGATGGCGAACTCTTTGGAAAGAATCGGCATCATCGGCTGCACGCAGTACAGCAGCGCGAAGGTGGCGAACCCGCCGGAGAACAGTGCCAGCACGGTGCGCATGAACAGCGGCGTGCCTTTCTCGATGTAGGCTTCGCTCAGGTGCGTGGCAACATCGGCGAGGGAGGTTGGGGGTATTTCCTGGTGCTGGACGGCAGCGGCAGTTTTCACGCGGGGCCTCGAAAGGTGCGGCAGAAGTGGCAATGAGAAAAAGCATATAGCTGGCTAATTATTCTTTCCAATATATTGTTCGACCCATTTGATAGCTTTAACGACCTATTCGAGGCCGCCATGGAACTGCGACACCTGCGTTACTTCATAGCCGTGGCTGAAGAGCTGCATTTTGGCCGGGCCGCCGAGGCGCTGGGCATCTCGCAACCACCCCTTAGCCAGCAAATACAGGCGCTGGAGCAGGAACTGGGCGCCCGCCTGTTCGACCGTACCAACCGTCGGGTGGCGCTCAGCGAGGCCGGGCGGCTGTTCCTGGAAGAGGCGCGGCTGGTGCTGGCGCAGGTGGACAAGGCTGCCAACGTGGCGCGCCGAGCGCAGTTGGGCGAACTGGGCGAGATGAAAATCGGCTTCACCTCGTCGGCACCGTTCAACTCCGGCATTCCCAAGGCCATCTACGCGTTCCGCCAGGCCTTCCCGGCGGTGCACCTGAACCTGGAAGAAATGAGCAGCGTGGGCGTGGCCGAAGCCCTGGTGGATGAAACCATCGAAGTCGGCCTGATCCGCCCGCTGCCGTTGCCGGAGTCGCTGACCTGGGTCGAGCTGTTCAGCGAACCGCTGGTGGCCGTGCTCAACGCCGACCACCCGCTAGCCCAGGGCAGCGAAGCGGGGCTGTACATGAACGCCCTGGCGCAGGAGCCGTTCGTGTTTTTCCCGCGCAGCTACGGCAGTGGCCTGTATGCGCAACTGATCAACCTGGCGACCCAGGCCGGCTTCAGCCCGCACTTCGCCCAGGAGGCCGGCGAGGCCATGACCATCATCGGCCTGGTGTCCGCCGGCCTGGGCGTGTCGGTGTTGCCGGCCTCTTACCAGTCCATGCGCATCGAAGGTGTGGTCTACCGCACCCTGCTCGACCCCGAGGCCATCACCTCGGTGTGGCTGGTGCAGCGCAAGGCCAACACCTCGGCCATGGCCAAGGCGTTCGTGGACATTGTGACCCGGCAATCAAGCCCTTGATAAATGGTCGAAATGGTCCGTTCAAGTTGTCGCACCCCAGGCCGATGACTTCAGGGCGAGTTATCCCCCTGGAGTCCCTATGAACGTCCGTCAGCTGCGCATCTCGACCCGTGCCTTCCTCAGTTTCGGCCTGATCAGCCTGTTGATGCTGGGCTTTGGCATCTTCTCCATGAACCAGATCACGCACATGCGTGAAGCCGTGATTCATACCGAGGACGTGTCCCACGCCGGCACCCGTTGGCTGGGCAGCATTCGCGACAACTCCCTGGGTATTCGCGTGCTGACGTTCCGCCTGATGCTCAACCGCGACCCCGCGCAGCTGCGCCCGGCGCTGGAGCGCATGACCTTCCTGCGCGGCGAGCTGGACAAGGCGCTGCAGGGCTACACCCCGATCGTGCCGGACGCTGCCCGTTCGGCGTTCGCACAGATGCAAAGCGTGGTAAGCCGCTATCAGGAGCAGCTGTCGCGCTACCAGGCGCTGTCTGACCAGGGCGACACCCAAGGCATGCTGGCGTTGCTCAACGGCCCCATCCAGGACTTGTCCGACCAGACCGGCAACCTGTTCAACGAGCTGGTGAAAATCAACCTGCAGGAATCCGGCCTGTACACCGCCGCCGCCAAGGACCGCTACGAGACCGCCATGCAGACCACCATCGTGGTGCTGGCGATTGTCTTCCTGCTGACCGTGGTACTGGCCTGGATGCTGACCCGCAGCATCGTCAAACCGCTGGAAGAAGCGGTGACCGCCGCCGGCCGTATCGCCAAGGGCGACCTCACCGGGCGCATCAACGTCGAGGGCGAGGACGAAGCCGCGGCGCTGCTGCGCTCGTTGGTGGCCATGCAAAGCAGCCTGACCGACACCCTGCGCCTGATCGGCGATTCTTCGCACCAGTTGGCGGCGGCGTCGGAAGAAATGACCGCCATCACCAACCAGACCTCCGGCGACCTGAACAACCAGAATGCCGAGATCCAGCAGGCCGCCACCGCGGTCAACGAAATGACTGCGGCCGTGGAAGAAGTGGCGCGCAACGCCGTCTCCACCGCCGACGCTTCCAGTGCTTCTACCCGCACCGCCCAGCTGGGCCGCGAGCGCGTCGACACCACCATCATCGCCATCCAGCGCATGGGCGAGCGCGTTGAAGACGCCTCCGAACAGGTCAAGGAGCTGGCTGCCCACTCTCAGGACATCGGCAAGATCCTCGACGTGATTCGCGGCGTGGCCGAACAGACCAACCTGCTGGCACTGAACGCCGCCATCGAAGCCGCCCGTGCTGGCGAGGCAGGCCGTGGCTTTGCCGTGGTAGCCGACGAAGTACGCGCCCTGGCCGGCCGCACGCAAACCTCCACCCAGGAAATCGAACAGATGGTGGCGGCCATCCAGCAGGGCACGGCCAAGGTGGTCGAGACCATGCAGGCCAACAACGACCAGGCGCTGTCGACCCTGGACACCGCCAAGACCGCCGGCACCGCCCTGGACGAAATCGCTGCGGCGATCTCGCTGATTCACGAGCGCAACATGGTCATCGCCAGCGCCTCGGAAGAGCAGGCCCAGGTGGCGCGCGAAATCGACCGCAACCTGGTCAACATCCGCGACCTGTCGATCCAGACCTCGGAAGGCGCCGGCCAGATCGACGAAGCCAGCCAGTCGCTATCGGGCCTGTCCCATGATCTGAAGAACATGGTGGGGCGCTTCCAGCTCTGACAATCACGCTATCGACGCGAACTTCATACCGGCTGCGTGGACGACCCTGCACATAGTGCGCAGGGTCGGATTGCCTTCGGGGGACAGGGCACGGTAAAGACTTTCGCGGGATAGCCCGGCTTTCTCAGCAATTTCCTTCATGCCACCTTTGGCCTCGACGATGTGGCGTAACGCGATTAAAAACGCTGATTCGCCGCCGTCCAGGTCAAGTTCTTCGAATGCCGATCTGAGGTATTCGGCGGCGAACTCTTGATCATTGCGAATCAGCTCAATGATGCTTTCATCATGGCTTCGGGTTCGGTTCATGGTGTTCTCCGCTGGTAGTCGGCCCAACAGTCGAGTGCTTTCTCGATGTCCTGCTGCTGCCTTCTCTTGTCTGCGCCGAGCAATAGCAGAATCAATCGCTTTTGCACCTGCGCGTAGTACACCCGATAACCTGGACCGTGGTCGATGCGTAGCTCCCACACGCCTTGGCCAACCGGTTTGCAGTCGCCGATGGAACCTAGGCTGAGGCGGTTGAGGCGGGTTGCGATTCGCGCTTTTGCAATCGGGTCTTTGAGCCGGTTGAACCATTGCTGGTACAGGTCCTGCCCGTTTGGTGAAACGTAATGAGTTAAATCGATCATGCTCAAATGTAGCTTAAATGCTACATAATCTGATCATACCAGCTTCTGAAATGGCAGTAGGACCTTTCTGAGATGCCAATTCATCCCCATGGCCATGGCGCAGGGAATATCCGTTCAAAGGTGCTGGTCGCCGTGCCACCAAGCCATCTACACTCGGGCATTCACTGGTACACGGAGGTTTTCCATGCGGCGCGTGGTGTTCAATCAGAAAGGTGGCGTTGGCAAATCGAGCATCGCCTGCAACCTGGCGGCGGTCAGTGCCCAGGAGGGCTATCGCACCCTGCTGATCGACCTGGATGCACAAGCCAACTCGACCCATTACCTGACCGGGTTGACGGGCGAAGACATTCCCATGGGCATCGCCGACTTCTTCAAGCAGACCCTGTCCTCCGGGCCGTTCGCCAAGAAGAACACGGTGGATATCTACGAAACGCCCTTCGACAACCTGCACGTGGTCACCGCCACGGCGGAGCTGGCCGACCTGCAGCCCAAGCTGGAAGCCAAGCACAAGATCAACAAGCTGCGAAAGCTGCTGGATGAGCTGGCCGAAGACTACGACCGTATCTACATCGACACGCCGCCGGCGCTGAATTTCTACGCGGTTTCCGCGCTGATCGCCGCTGATCGTGTGTTGATCCCGTTCGACTGCGACACCTTCTCCCGGCAGGCGCTGTACGGTCTGATCGCCGAGATCGGCGAGCTGCGCGACGACCACAACGAAGACCTGGAAGTGGAAGGCATCGTCGTCAACCAGTTCCAGGCCCGCGCCAGCCTGCCCCAGCAACTGCTCGACGAGCTGATTGCCGAGGGCCTGCCGGTGCTGCCGGTGTACCTCACAAGCTCGGTGCGCATGCGCGAATCACACCAGGCCAGCATGCCGCTGATCCACCTGGACCCACGGCACAAGCTGACCCAGCAGTTCGTCGAACTGCACCAGCTGCTGGAAGCCAACACCTCGGCTTGAAACGGCAGTGCACCTGTTAGTTCTGACAGTTGCCCAAGTCTGTCCTCATGTTAGGTTTGTCGAGCCGGTAGCGCACAAAACCAATGTGAGGTGCAGCATGGCCCATGACCACATGATTAAAGACAAAGCTGACGAGCTCGTTGCGACTGTAAAATTGACGTCGAGCCATTTTGGCGGACAGCTCGAGCTGCCCAATAGCGTGCTGTACATTACCGATCCCCCTACAGGCTTCATTTGGTTCAATGCGGGGAGCGAAGCAAGTAAGGTGCAGGTTTTCCAGCTGTTTTTCGCACGTGGTTGCGTGCCCGGCGACTATTCGCTGAGCCACCCCGGCGGCCTGCCGGTGTACTTGAATATCGTGTTTCCGGGCGGGGATCCGCTGCCTGCTCCGGTACGAAGCGGATTTGTTCGATTAGAAGTTTTCGACCTGGAACACCGTCACGTACAGGGGACACTTGAAGAGGTGGTGGTTGAAATCAAGCCAGGATCGATCATTACCTTGAATTCTGGATTCTTTTCATCGCCCCCCAACTTCAGGGGGCGA
Source organism: Pseudomonas sp. JC1203 (assembly GCF_056175065.1). Taxonomy (NCBI): domain Bacteria; kingdom Pseudomonadati; phylum Pseudomonadota; class Gammaproteobacteria; order Pseudomonadales; family Pseudomonadaceae; genus Pseudomonas; species Pseudomonas sp. JC1203. The sequence goes on along the minus strand of NZ_JBWCAM010000010.1, from coordinate 152,693 downwards.
GCGTCACGCATTTCTGGCCATTAGATACCCTGGCTGTTGAGCCATGCCAGCAATTGCGGCAACGGGAACGCGCCGCTCTGACGCGCCACTTCGCGGCCGTTCTTGAACAGCAGCAGGCTGGGGATCGAACGAATGTTCAATTGCCCGGCCAGTTGCTGGTTGGCCTCGCTGTCGAGCTTGGCCAAGCGGCAGCGGCCGCTCAGTTGGCCGGCGGCCTGCTGGAAGATCGGCGCGAAGGATTTGCATGGCCCGCACCATTCCGCCCACACGTCCACCAACAGCGGCAGGTCGCCCTTGATCTGGCTGGCGTAGTCGCCTTGGGCAAGATCGAACGGCGTGGCCAGGATGACCTCACCCTTGCAGCGCCCGCACTTGGGCGAGTCGCCCAGGCGTTCGGCGGGTATGCGGTTGAGGCCGTTGCAGTGCGGGCAGGGGATGACCAGGGGTTCGGACATGGTGGCTCCAGGTTTGGCAGTTTTGCTGATTCTACCGGTAAGCGAATCCTGTAGCAGCGGCCGAAGGCCGCGTCAGCAGCACCGCCGGACGCAGCCTGCGGCAGCTGCTACGGGCGTGTGGTCGGTCACGAGGAGCAACTGATTTCGAGGTGCTTGCCCCACTCCGGTGGCCGCTGGGCGTAGGCGTCCATGCCTTCCTGCGCGTCGAACGGCCGGGTCAGCACCTGGTGCAGCCGGCGCACTTCTTCGTAATCACCTTGCTGGGCAGCGTCGATGGCTTTCTGCGCCAGGTAGTTGCGCAGCACGTACAGCGGGTTCACCGCGTGCATGCGCGCGGTACGCCCGGCGTCGTCGCCGTCGCGGGCGGTGCGTTCCAGGTAACCGGCAGCCCACTGGTCGAAGCCCTCGCGGTCGACGAAGTCGTCGCGCAGCACGGCCACGGCGGCCGCTGCGGGCTGGTCGCCCAGGCGGCGGAAGAACAGGTTGTAGTCCACGCCGCTGTTCTGCATCAACCGCAGCAGGCTTTCGACCATGGCCTTGTCGCCGTCTTCGGCGCGGGTGAAGCCCAGGCGGCGGCGCATCAGGTCCAGGTAGTGGGCCTCGTACAGCGGCAGGAACATGTCCAGGGTCTCGCGCAGGGCCTCGACGCTGATGAACGGCGTCAGCGCCTGGGCCAGCGCGCTGAGGTTCCAGTGGGCGACGGGCACCTGGTTGCTGAAGCTGTAGCGGCCTTGGTCATCGGAGTGGTTGCAGATGAAGTTGGCGTCGAAATCATCGAGGAAGGCGAACGGGCCGAAGTCGAAGGTGATGCCCAGGATCGACATGTTGTCGGTGTTCATTACCCCGTGGCAGAAGCCGTAGGCCTGCCACTTGGCGATCAGCTCGGCGTTGCGCTCAAGCACGCTGCGGAACATGGCCAGGTAGGGCTCGGGCTGTTCCAGGCACTCGGGGAAGTGCATGGCCAGCACGTGCTCGCCCAGCACCTTGGCCTGCTCGGGCTGCTTGGTGTAGTAGAAATATTCGAAATGGCCGAAGCGTATGTGGCTGGGCGCCAGGCGCAGCAGCATGGCGCCGCGCTCCTGGGTTTCGCGCCACACCGGGGTGTCGGAGCCGATCACGCACAGCGCGCGGCTGCTGGGAATGCCCAGGGCATGCAGCGCTTCGCTGGCGAGGAATTCACGGATCGACGAGCGCAGCACCGCGCGGCCGTCGCCCATGCGCGAGTACGGCGTCAGGCCGGCGCCCTTGAGGTGCAGGTCCCAGTGCTGGCCGGCGTCGTTGTACACCTCGCCCAGCAGCAGGCCGCGGCCATCGCCCAGGCGCGGGCTGTAGCCGCCGAACTGATGCCCCGAATACACCATCGCCCGCGGGTCGGCCTCGGCCCACAGCTTGTGGCCGCCGAACAGCTGGGCAAAGGTGGGGGAGTGGGCCTCGGTAGGGTCCAGGTCGAGCAGCGCCATGGCCGCATCGCTTGCCACCACCAGGCGCGGGTTGTCGAGGGGGTCGGGCAGTACCGAGGTTGAGAACGCATCGCCCAGGCGGGCGAAGCGGTTATCGAAGGTCAGTTCGTCGAGGGCTTTCAACGGCCATCTCCAGCAGAATGTCCGAGCATTCTGCTGGGGGATGGCCGCTGCGTCCAGTCAGTCCAGATGAGTGTCGGGCGGCTCTGGCCGGGTTCTGGGCTGTTGCTGCACGTTGGGCAGCAGCTGCTCGTCGACCTTCTCCACCGGCACCATCCTGAATTCCTGGCCCTGGGTGTTCTTCAGGTACACCTCCATCTGCCGGAACGAGATGTTGATGTTGTTCTTCTTGAACTCGCGGTTGATGTAGCGGTTCATTTCGTCCAGCACCGGGTTGCGGTCGCCCAGGTCACGCACGTGCATGCGCAGCTCGTGGTCCAGGGTGCTTTCGCCGAAGTTGAGGAAGTACACGCTGGGCGCCGGTTCCTTGAGCACCCGTGGGTTTTCCTGGGCGCCCTTGAGCAGCAGGGCGCGCACCAGGTCCAGGTCCGAGCCGTAGTCCACGCCCAGTTTCAGGGTGACGCGGGTAATGGTGTCGGTCAGCGACCAGTTGATCAGTTGCCCGGTGATGAACGTCTTGTTCGGGACAATGATGTCCTTGCGGTCGAAGTCGGTGATGGTGGTGGCGCGGATGCGGATCTTGCTCACCGTGCCCGACAGGCTGCCGATGGTGATGGTGTCGCCGATGCGCACCGGGCGTTCGAACAGGATCATGATGCCGGAGATGAAGTTGGCGAAGATCTCCTGCATGCCGAAACCCAGGCCTACCGACAGCGCCGCCACCAGCCACTGCAGCTTGTCCCAGCTCACGCCCAGGGTGGACAGCGACGAAACGAAACCGATGCCGATGATCACGTAGGACAAAAGCGTTGTGGTGGCGTAGGCGCTGCCCTGGGCCAGGTTCAGCCGCGACAGCACCAGCACTTCCAGCAGGCCCGGCAAGTTGCCCGCCAGCGCCACGGTGATGCCGACGATGATCAACGCCCCCAGCAGGTCGCCCAGGCTGATGGGCACCATGCTCATGGTGGCGCCGGTGCCGCTGGTGTATTCGTACAGGGTGATGTTGTCCAGGTAGGCGAACACGCTGATCAGGTCCGACCACACCCAGTACAGCCCGGCGATGAACACGCCCATCAGTGCCAGGCGAATCAGGCGCAGGGACTGCTGGTTGACCTGTTCGATGTCCAGGGTCGGCTCTTCGATGGGAATTTCGCCATCGCCGCTTTCCTTGGCGGCCTGGCGTTTGCTCAACGCGCGCTGGTACGCCAGGCGCCGTGCCGCCACGCTGAGGCCGCGCACGAAGGCGGCTTCGATCACCAGCCACAGCATCAGCAGGTACAGGGTGTCGATCAGCCGGTCGGTGAGCTTCAGTGCGGTGTAGTAGTAGCCGAAACACACCGCCATGAACAGCGCCACCGGCAGCGCGGTGAAGGCCACGCCCACCAGCTTGCGGAACAGCGAGGTGTTGCCGTGGGTGGGGCTGCTGATCAGCAGCCGGCTCAGCAGCCAGGCCATCAGCGCGTAGCAGGTCAGTACCACGACAATGCCGATGACATCGTCGGCCAGCGCCGAAGGCTGCAGCTCGGCCACCGCCACCACGGCCACCAGGGCCATGACCACGATGCCCAGGCGGCGGATCCAGTTGCGCAGGAATTCCACTTGCGGCTTCTGCCAGCGGAAGTGCACCTCGGCCACGCCGCCGGGCGCCAGTATCCGGTAGGCGGTGTAGAACACCAGCCAGGCCTGGGCCATTTGCAGCAGTGCCGAACCCAGGCTGGCGTTCTGGCCGCGGGCGTCTATTTGCAGGGCCAGGCCGCACAGCGCCAGGCCCAGCCCCACGGGAATCGCCAGCAACACGTTGACCAGCAACGCCTGGGGGGTGTGCCACTGGCTGTCACGCTTGAAGTGGCCAATGTCCTTGTGCACGCGGTTGAGGCGGTTGTGCAGGTAGCTGCGGCGCCACAGCAGCACGCCTATCAGCAGCAACAGCGGCACGAAGAACAGCGGCCGCTGCACCAGGCCGTCGGCCAATTCGCTGAGGCTGGACGCCCAGGGCAGGGTGGTCAGCTGCTTGCTCAGGTGCGACGGCGCGCCCTCCAGCCAGTCGGGGTCCAGCGGCTTGTTGCTGGGGATCCAGAACATCTGCTCGTCGAGGGTGGCACGCAGGCTCAGGGCGGTGCTCAGCAGCTGTTTCTGGTTCAGCTGCAGGGTGATGGACTCGTTGAGCAGGGCGCTCAGCTCGCGGTTCAGGCGCTCCAGCAGGTCGCTGCGGGTAACCGCCAGGTCCAGCAGCTGCTTGCGCAGTTGCGGGGTGACCTGTTCGGGCGGCTGCGCGGCGATCAGGCCATCGACGTAGGCGGTGGGGCTGCTCAGGGCTTCGCGCTGCTGGTTGACCTCGAACTGGTACAGGCGGATATCGGCGATCTCGTCCGCCAGGTTGCGGTCCACCTTCAGGTGCGGCAGCGCTTGCTTCTGTTTATAGAGAATCTTGGACAGCAGCAGGCTGCCCTTGAGAACGTTGATCTGCTCGTCCAGCGCCTGGTCGCTTTGCGTCAGGCTGTCCAGCTGCTGTTGGGTGTGCAGGTTCTGCTGGGTCAGGTCGTTGAGGCGGTCGGTGCTTTTCAGCAGGTAGTCGGACAGCTTCAGGTTGGTGGCGCTCTCCGTGGCCAACACGCTGCTGCCGCCGGCCTTCTGCGCTTCGATGGACTGCTGCGTCACGGTCTCTTGCGACTGCGCCAGGCGCTTTTCGTTGATCAGCGACTGCAGGTCCTGGATTTCCTGGCTGATGCGCGCGATTTTCTCGAACACCAGGTCATGCTGGCTGTTGCCCAGGTCTTGCAGCAGGGTGTTGCCGGCCAGCTCCTGGCGGCGCAGGGCAATCAAGGCGTTCAGCGCGGCCTGCTCGGCCAGCAGCTGGTTGCGTTGGTCGGCGGACACCACCTTGCCGTTGTCCTTGCCGGCCTTGAGGATGCCGTTGATCTGGGTGATGCGCGCCTGGCTGTTGCTGATTTCCGTCTGCGCCCGCTCCGGGCGGGTCTGGGCGGTGATGGCCAGGCTGTTGGCTTCGGTCAGCTGCTTCTGCAGGTCGCCCTGCTGGGCGCCGCGGTCGTTGAGCAGTTGTTCCAGCTGCGGCACCGACAGGTTGGCGTAGCGCTGGGCGACCGGGATCACCTTGGTGGCCTTGAGCTTGGTCAGCTCGCGCTGGTTCTCGCCGATCACCTGCGGGGCTTCGGTGAGCTGTTTCTTAAGCGCGGGCAGCTGGTTATTGCTGTCGTCGCGGTTGGAAAGAAACGTCAGGGTCTGTTCCAGTACCTGTTGCAGGGCTTTCTGGTCGGCGTCGGACAGCTTGCGGTCGGCGATCTTGTCGATGCTTTGCTGCACCGATTCGCTGGTGGGTGGGTCGGCCGCATGAACGGCGGTGACAGTCAGACACAGCCCAAGCAGGGCTGCGGAGAAAAATGAGCGCAGTGAGGGCATAGTCGAAAAGTCGTTTACAGCTCGGAAGAGAATGGCAGTTTAGAGGAAGAGTCCGGGGCCCGGTGCACTTCCTTCGGGCAGTTTGACGCCCACTTTCTGGATCTTGTTCCCGTCCATCACGGCCACGGTCCAGATTGTGTTGTTCCACACCACGTGGTCGCCCACTACTGGCGCGCCGCCAACCTTCTGCATGATGAACTGGCTGAGCGGCGTTTGCGGGTCCTGGCCGTCCAGCTGCAAACCGTACAACGCGGCTACAGGCCCCAGTTCTGCGTCCCCTTCGAGCACGAAGTCGCCGAAGAAGCGCAAATCCAGGCCCCGTTGCGGGGCCTGGCTGAACAGCTTTCCGAGTGCTGGCAAATTGTGTTCATGGCCAATTACACACAGCAAATCATCCACTTCCAATACCGTACTACCCGACGGATGGAGCAGTTCCTGGCCCCTGAAAAGGGCCGCGATGCGGGTACCTTCGGGCATTTTCAGCTCGCGCAGGGGCGAGCCGATGCACCATTTCTCGGCGCCCAGCTTGTAGACGAACAGCTCCCATTCGCTGGTGACGTGCACCTCCAGCGCCGAGCGGGAAATGGGCGCCGGGTCCGGCGGCACGGTCACCTTCAACAGCTTGGCCACCCACGGCAGGCTGGTGCCCTGCACCAGCAGCGATACCAGCACGATGAAGAACGCCAGGTTGAAGTACAGCTGCGCCTCGGGCAGGCCGGCCATCAGCGGGAACACCGCCAGAATGATCGGCACCGCGCCGCGCAGGCCTACCCAGGAAATGAAGGCTTTCTCGCGGCCGTGGAAGGCCTTGAACGGCAGCAGGCCGACGAATACCGACAGCGGCCGCGCCACCAGGATCATGCCCAGCGCCAGCGCCAGGGCCGGCAGGGCGATGGGCAGCAGGTCGTGGGGCGTGACCAGCAGGCCCAGCACCAGGAACATGCCGATCTGCGCCAGCCAGGCCATGCCGTCCAGCATATGCAGGATGCCGTGGCGGCTGCGGATAGGCTTGTTGCCCATCACCAGGCCGCACAGGTACACCGCCAGGAAGCCGCTGCCGTGCAGGGCGTTGGTCAGCGCAAACACCACCAGGCCGCCAGCGACCACCAGGATGGGGTACAGGCCGCCAGCCAGGTTGATGCGGTTCACCAGCTGCAGCATCACCCAGCCGCCGCCCAGGCCGATAACGGCGCCGATGCCGAATTCCTGCACCAGGTGGCCCAGCAGGCTCCAGTGCAGGCCGGTCTGGTGGCTGGCCAGCATGTCGATCAGGGTCACGGTGAGGAACACCGCCATGGGGTCGTTGCTGCCCGATTCGATCTCCAGGCTCGCCGTTACCCGTTCGTTCAGGCCCTTGCCGCCCAGCAGCGAAAACACGGCTGCGGCGTCGGTGGACCCGACGATGGCGCCGATCAGCAGGCCCTGGATGATGTTCAGGTTGAACAGCCAGGCGGCCATCATGCCGGTCAGGCCGGTGGTAATCAGCACCCCCACCGTGGCCAGCGACAACGCCGGCCACAGGGCCACGCGGAAACTTGCCACCCGCGTGCGCAGGCCGCCGTCCAGCAGGATCACGGCCAAGGCCAGGTTGCCGACGAGGTAGGCCGTGGGGTAGTTGTCGAAAATGATGCCGCCGCCGTCGACGCCGGCGGTCATGCCTACCGCCAGGATAATCACCAGAATAGGGATGCCCAGGCGGGAGGAGAGGGAACTGACCAGAATGCTAGCACCTACCAGCAACGCGCCGATCAAGAACAGGCTGTTGATGGTCGTCGCATTCAAAGGCAGTACTCCCTAAAACTGATATGGCGAAACAGCCTGCATCATGCAGGCTGCGTGCCAAGGGATTCTAACCTGTGCAATTGTACCTATGTCAAAAAGGTTCGCATTTCAGCGGCCATGACGCGGCCCCGTGTACCTCGTCGATCGCGTCGCCTGCATCGCGGCCAAGGCCGGCTCCTACCACGGACGGCGTAGGAGCCGACTTTAGTCGCGATGCAGACAACCGAGCACGCGGCCCCGTAGCAGCTGCCGAAGGCTGCGTCATCGATCACGCGGCTAAAACCAGCTGTCGGCCATCCCCAGGCAAGTATCGTCCCGGCTCTGCAGCAAATGCAGGTCGTGATGGCACGCCGGCAGCTCCCACGTCAGGAAATACCGCGCTGCCTGCAACTTGCCCTGATAGAACTCACGGTCTGCAGCGTTGCCTTGGTCTAGCCCTTCCTGCGCGCGAATCGCCTGCTCCAGCCAGCGCCAGCCAATCACCGTATGGCCGAACACTTTCAAGTACAGCGCCGAATTCGCCAGGGTGCCGGTGACCTGCCCCTTGGCCAGGTCGCCCAGAAGCCCCAGGGTTACCCCTTGCAGCGCGGTCAGCATGGTTTCCAGTGGCTGGCGCAGGGCACTCAGCGAAGCATGCGCCTGGGCGCGCTCGCAGGTATTGCTGATCAAACGCATCAGTTGCTTGAGACCGGCGCCGCCGTTCTGCGCCAGTTTGCGGCCCAGCAAATCCAGTGACTGGATGCCATGGGTGCCTTCGTGGATGGGGTTCAGGCGGTTGTCGCGGTAATACTGCTCTACCGGGTACTCGCGGGTGTAGCCGTGACCGCCGAGAATCTGGATGGCCAGTTCGTTGGCCTTCAGGCAGAACTCCGACGGCCAGGATTTGACGATGGGGGTCAGCAGGTCCAGCAGTTCGTGGGCCTGGCGGCGCACCTCTTCGGTCTCCCCGGTCAGGGTGTCATCGAACAGCCGCGCGGCGTACAGGCCCAGGTCGAAGGCGCCTTCCACGTAGGCTTTCTGGGTCAGCAGCATGCGCCGCACGTCGGCGTGGTTGATGATGGCCACCGGCGCGGTGGTCGGGTCCTTGGCATCCGGCAGGCGGCCCTGGGGCCGTTCGCGCGCATAGTCCAGGGAGTACAGGTAGCCGGCGTAGCCCAGCATCACTGCGCCCATGCCGACGCCGATGCGCGCCTCGTTCATCATCTGGAACATGTAGCCCAGGCCCTGGTGCGGCTTACCCACCAGGTAGCCGACGCAGTTGCCGTTATCGCCGAAGTTCAGCGCCGTCGAAGTGGTGCCGCGCCAGCCCATCTTGTGGAACAGCCCGGCCAGCAGCACGTCGTTGCGCGGGCCCAGGCTGCCGTCGTCGTTGACCAGGAACTTGGGCACGATGAACAGCGAAATGCCCTTCACCCCCGGCGGCGCGTCCGGCAGCTTGGCCAACACCAGGTGCACGATGTTCTCGGACAGCGGGTGATCGCCGCCGGAAATGAAGATCTTGTTGCCCTTCAGGCGGTAGCTGCCATCGCCGGCAGGCTCTGCACGGGTACGAATGTCCGACAGCGACGAGCCGGCGTGCGGCTCGGTGAGCGCCATGGTGCCGAAGAAGCGCCCCTCGATCATCGGTTGCAGGAAGCGGCGTTTCTGCTCGTCGCTGCCAAAGCTCTCGATCAGGTTGGCCGCGCCCATGGTCAGGAACGGGTACGAGGTGCTGCCAGCGTTGGCGGCCTGGAAATGCGCGAAGCAGGCTTGCGACAGCAAGGTCGGCAGCTGCATGCCGCCGTCCTCGAACGCGCGCGCGGCGTTGAGGAAGCCGGCCTGCAGGAAGGCATCCACTGCGGGTTTCACTTCCGGAATCAGCACCGCAGCGCCGTTTTCATAGCGCGGTTCGTTCTCGTCGGCCTTGCGGTTGTGCGGCGCGAAGTACTTCTCGGCGATGCTGCGCGCCGTATTGATCGCGGCGTCGAAGGTTTCGCGATTGTGCTCGGCGAAGCGTTCGCGCTGGGTGAGGCTTTCGGCGTCCAGCACTTCGTACAGCTCGAAAGCCAGGTTGCGGGCGCTGAGGAGGGTCTCGGACATGGCGGCATCCTTTTATTTGATGCGCCGAGTGTAGAAGCGGGGCGGGGGCGGGAACAGCAAGATAGATGGTGGTGATGATGGAACGCAGGCGAAAAAAAGGCGCCTGGGTAGGCGCCTTTTTTTGAGTGGCAATCAGCCGATGGTCATCAAACTGGCATTCCCCCCCGCCGCAGCGGTGTTCACGCTCAATGCACGTTCGATCACCAACCGCTCCAGGGCAATGTTGCTCTCGCCATGGGACAGGCCCTGCACACCAACGATGGCGCCGGCACGCTTGGCCACTTGCTGGCACACCGCGCGCAGCTGGTCGGAGTCGCCGTGGTGGATGACGGCGTCGAACGCCACTTCATCCTTGGTCCACTCCGGCACCAGTTGGATGCGCGCTTGCACTTCCTTGGGCAGGCGGGCGCGCAGCGGTTTGGCGATCTCGCCTTCCGGCCACACGGCGGTGCTGCCCACGGCCAGGGCGGCGGCCAGTTGCACCAGCAGGTCGGCTTCCTGGTCGGCCAGGCACAGGACGTGCTCGCGCGGCAGGATGCTGTAGCTGTTGCGCTCGCCGGTAGGGCCGGCCAGTTGGCGGGTGATGCCGCTTTGCGACTGTTGGGCGAACTGGGCGCACAGGGCGGCCAGGTCCGCTTGCTGGTTGCTTTCGGCCCAGGTTTTCAGGGCTTGCAGCGGCTTGCCCAAGGCGTCGCGCAGGCGCACGTCAGGGGCGCTGCCGCTGTCGGCACGCTTGAAGGTGTGCTCGATGGCGTCTTCCGGGCGGGTGGACAGCAGGCGGTACAGGTACAGCGGGCCGCCGGCTTTCGGGCCGGTGCCCGACAGGCCTTCGCCGCCGAACGGCTGCACGCCCACCACGGCGCCGACGATGTTGCGGTTGACGTAGACGTTACCGGCGTTGACGTTGTCGATCACCTTGGCGATGGTTTCGTCGATGCGGGTGTGCACGCCCAGCGTCAGGCCGTAGCCGGAAGCGTTGATCTGCTCGATCAGCTGGTCGAGGTTCTTGCGGCTGTAGCGCACCACGTGCAGCACCGGGCCGAAGATCTCGCGTTGCAATTCGTCGAAGCTTTCCAGCTCGATCAGCGTTGGCATCACGAAGGTGCCGCGCTTCACTTCCTCGCCGTCGGCGATGGCCACCTGGTACACGGCGCGGCCTTTGTCGCGCATGCCCTGGATGTGCTTCTCGATGCCGGCCTTGGCTTCGGCGTCGATTACCGGGCCAATGTCCACGGACAGGCGCTCGGGGTTGCCCAGGCGCGATTCGGCCATGGCACCCTTGAGCATTTCGATCACGCGGTCGGCTGAGTCTTCCTGCAGGCACAGCACGCGCAGTGCCGAGCAGCGCTGGCCGGCGGAGTCGAAGGCCGACGACACCACGTCGATGACCACCTGTTCGGTGAGCGCCGAGGAGTCGACGATCATCGCGTTCTGGCCCCCGGTCTCGGCGATCAGCGGGATAGGCCGGCCCTGGCTGTCCAGGCGCCCGGCGATGTTGCGTTGCAGCAGGCGCGCCACCTCGGTGGAACCGGTGAACATCACGCCTTTCACGCGCTCGTCGCCTACCAGGCGCGCGCCCACGGTTTCACCGCGGCCTGGCAGCAGTTGCACCACGCCCTCGGGAATGCCGGCTTCCAGCAGCAGCCGCACGGCCTGGGCCGCCACCAGCGGGGTCTGTTCGGCCGGCTTGGCCAGTACCGGGTTGCCGGCGGCCAGTGCGGCGGCCACCTGGCCGGTGAAGATCGCCAGCGGGAAGTTCCACGGGCTGATGCACACCACCGGGCCCAGCGGGCGGTGGGCGTCGTTGCTGAAGTCGTTACGGGCCTGCACTGCGTAGTAGCGCAGGAAGTCCACGGCCTCGCGCACTTCGGCGATGGCGTTGGCGAAGGTCTTGCCGGCTTCGCGGGCCAGCAGGCCCATCAGCGGCTGGATCTCGGCTTCCATCAGGTCGGCGGCGCGTTCCAGGATGGCGGCGCGCTCGGCGGGCGGGGTGGCCTGCCAGATCGGGCCGTTGCTCATGGCGCAGAGAATGGCGTTGTCGACGTCGGCAACGGTGGCTTCCTGCACATGGCCGACCACGTCGCGGTGGTCGGAGGGGTTCAGCACGGCCTGGGCCACTTCGGTGCTGGCGTCGCAACCCAGCATGGGCGCGGCTTTCCAGTCGTTGTGGGCGGTGCTCAGCAGTGCGCACGACAGCGAGGCCAGGCGGTGTTCGTTGGCCATGTCGATGCCGGCCGAGTTGGCGCGTTCGCTGCCGTACAGGTCACGCGGCAATGGAATGCGTGGGTGCGGCAGGCCGGCGCTGCCTTCCTGGGTAGCCATGCGTTCGATGTCGCTGACCGGGTCGGACACCAGTTCCTGGATGGAAATGGAGGTGTCGGCAATGCGGTTGACGAACGAGGTGTTGGCGCCGTTTTCCAGCAGGCGGCGCACCAGGTAGGCCAGCAGCGTTTCGTGGGTACCCACGGGTGCGTACACGCGGCACGGACGGTTCAGCTTGCCGTCGGCGACCTTGCCTACAACCTGTTCGTACAGCGGTTCGCCCATGCCGTGCAGGCACTGGAACTCGTATTGGCCGGGGTAATAGTTCTGACCGGCGATGTGGTAGATGGCCGACAGCGTGTGGGCGTTGTGCGTGGCGAACTGCGGGTAGATGACTTCCGGCACCGACAGCAGCTTGCGTGCGCAGGCGATGTAGGAAACGTCGGTGTAAACCTTGCGGGTGTACACCGGGTAGCCTTCCAGGCCTTCCACTTGGGCGCGCTTGATCTCGCTGTCCCAGTAGGCGCCCTTCACCAGGCGGATCATCAGGCGGTGGCGGCTGCGGCGCGCCAGGTCGATGACGTAGTCGATCACGTACGGGCAACGCTTCTGGTAGGCCTGGATAACGAAGCCGATGCCGTTCCAGCCAGTCAGTTGCGGTTCGAAGCACAGGCGCTCGAGCAGGTCCAGGGACAGCTCCAGGCGGTCGGCTTCCTCGGCGTCGATGTTCAGGCCGATGTCATATTGCTTGGCCAGCAGGGTCAGCGACAGCAGGCGTGGGTACAGCTCGTCCATCACGCGCTCGTACTGGGCGCGGCTGTAGCGCGGGTGCAGCGCCGACAGCTTGATGGAGATGCCCGGGCCTTCATAGATGCCACGGCCGTGGGAGGCCTTGCCGATGGAGTGGATGGCCTGCTCGTAGGACGCCAGGTACTTCTGCGCGTCGTGCTCGGTGAGCGCAGCCTCACCCAGCATGTCGTAGGAATAGCGGAAGCCCTTGGCTTCGAACTTGCTGGCGTTGGCCAGCGCTTCGGCGATGGTTTCGCCGGTGACGAACTGCTCGCCCATCAGGCGCATGGCCATGTCGACGCCCTTGCGGATCATCGGCTCGCCGCTCTTGCCGATGATGCGGCTCAGGGACGAAGTCAGGCCGGCCTCGTTGTGGGTCGATACCAGCTTGCCGGTCAGCAGCAGCCCCCAGGTGGCCGCGTTGACGAACAGCGAGGGGCTGTTGCCCAGGTGCGGCTGCCAGTTGCCGTTGCTGATCTTGTCGCGGATCAGAGCGTCGCGGGTGCCCTTGTCGGGAATGCGCAGCAGCGCTTCGGCCAGGCACATCAGGGCCACGCCTTCCTGGGAGCTCAGGGAGAATTCCTGCAGCAGGCCTTGGACGATACCGGCACGGCCGCCGGCGCTCTTCTGGTTGCGCAGTTTTTCGGCGATGCCGGCAGCCAGCTTGTTGGTGGCCTCGGCCATGGCTGCGGGCAGGCGGGCCTGCTCCAGCAGCATGGGCACCACTTCCGGCTCGGGGCGGCGGTAGGCGCCGGTGATGGCCGCACGCAGTACCGATTGCGGCAGGATGCTTTCGGCAAACTCCAGGAAGCACTGGTGGGCGTGGTCGCTGTGCAGGTCGCCGGCGTCGTCGTTGGCCGAGTGTGGCTGGCCGTTGAGTTCAGGCAGGGTGGCGCCACCCTCGAGCTTTTCCAGGTAATTGAAAATCGCCTGCTTGATCAACCAGTGCGGAGTGCGGTCGATGGACTGCGCAGCTGATTTCAGTCGCTCGCGGGTAGGGTCGTCAAGTTTGACCCCCAGGGTGGTCGTCGCCAATTTCTTGTCCTCATCAAGGCCACGTAGGTGTGGCAATAAAGCCGGCGGCAAGATTAGCCGTTGCTCACGGTCGGGTGCAACTAGGTGCAACCCGTATTTGGATGAAAAGTTGCACCTGTCATCGGCTTGCTTTTTTTGTGTGGCAAATCTGCACAACGGCAGTGCGCGGCGCCCCTGGGATGCTCCCAAAGGAAGCAGAACAGCAGCTGTGCCGCCTGGAGCCGGCTGTTGTGTAACAAGGTGCAACTTGCAGGCCATATCGGTTGCGCCCTGTCCGCTGATCGCACCAAAATGCACTTCGGTGGTGCAACCCTTTCCCGGGGCATCGGCCTTCGTGCAAAAAGGTGCAACCCGGTGGTTGCGACACAAAAATAACTAAAAGGAAGTTTCCCCCATGGGTGTGAGCAACCCCACCTTGATCACTTTCGTGATCTACATCGCGGCCATGGTGCTGATCGGCTTCATGGCCTACCGCGCCACCAACAACCTCTCCGACTATATTTTGGGTGGCCGCAGCCTGGGCAGCGTGGTCACCGCGTTGTCGGCCGGGGCCTCGGACATGAGCGGCTGGCTGTTGATGGGCCTGCCCGGTGCCGTGTACCTGTCGGGGCTGTCGGAAAGCTGGATCGCCATTGGCCTGATCGTCGGCGCCTATCTCAACTGGCTGTTCGTGGCCGGCCGCTTGCGGGTGCAGACCGAGCACTGCGGCGACGCACTGACCCTGCCGGACTACTTCGCCAGCCGTTTCGAGGACCGTAGCGGGCTGCTGCGGGTGATCTCGGCGGTGGTGATTTTGATGTTCTTCACCATCTACTGCGCCTCGGGCATCGTCGCTGGCGCGCGGCTGTTCGAAAGCACCTTCGGCATGAGCTATGAAACCGCCTTGTGGGCGGGCGCGGCGGCGACCATCGCCTACACCTTCGTCGGGGGTTTCCTGGCGGTAAGCTGGACCGACACCGTGCAGGCGACGCTGATGATCTTCGCGCTGATCCTCACGCCCATCGTCGTGGTGCTGGCCACCGGCGGGGTGGACACCACTTTTCTGGCCATCGCGGCCCAGGACCCGGCGCATTTCGACATGCTGCGCGGCACCAGCTTCATCGGCATCGTCTCGCTGCTGGGCTGGGGCCTGGGCTATTTCGGCCAGCCGCACATCCTGGCGCGCTTCATGGCGGCGGACTCGGTGAAGTCCATCGCCAAAGCCCGGCGCATCTCCATGGCCTGGATGATCCTGTGCCTGGGTGGCACCGTAGCCGTGGGCTTCTTCGGCATCGCCTATTTCGCGGCGCACCCGGAGGTGGCCGGGCCGGTCAGCGACAACCATGAGCGGGTGTTCATCGAGCTGGCGAAGCTACTGTTCAACCCCTGGGTGGCGGGCGTGCTGCTGTCGGCCATCCTGGCAGCGGTGATGAGCACCCTGAGCTGCCAACTGCTGGTGTGCTCCAGCGCCCTGACCGAGGACTTCTACAAAGCCTTCCTGCGCAAGGCCGCCGGCCAGCGCGAGCTGGTGTGGGTGGGTCGCGGCATGGTGTTGTTGGTGGCGCTGGTGGCGATTGCCATGGCGGCCAACCCGGAAAACCGCGTGCTGGGGCTGGTCAGCTATGCCTGGGCCGGCTTCGGCGCAGCGTTCGGGCCGGTGGTGCTGCTGTCGGTGCTGTGGCGGGGCATGACCCGCAACGGGGCGCTGGCTGGCATTGTTGTCGGTGCGGCGACGGTGGTGCTGTGGAAGCAGTTCAGCCCGCTGCCGCTGTACGAGATCATTCCCGGTTTTGCCTTCGCCAGCCTGGCCATCTGGCTGGTGAGCCTGGCGGGCAAGGCGCCGTCGCTGGCGGTGCGTGACCGTTTCGACGCCTCCAGCGCCGCCTACCACGCCGGCAAATGATCGGATCGCGGCCCTGCAGCCTTGGGTTGCGGGGCCGCGCCGAGGTAAACTCCCCGGCCTTGCAGGAGTTGCCATGAACTATCGTCACGCCTATCACGCCGGCAACCACGCCGACGTCTTCAAACACCTGGTATTGAGCCGCCTGCTTGCGCTGATGTCGCGCAAGGAGCAGCCCTTCGCCTACCTGGACACCCACGCCGGCATTGGTCTGTATGACCTGCGCGGCGACCAGGCCAGCCGCACCGGCGAGTTCCTGGAAGGCATCGCCCGCCTGTGGCAGGCCGATGACCTGCCGGCGCTGACCGCCGACTACATGGGCCTGGTGCGCGACATGAACCCCGATGGCGAGCTGCGATACTACCCGGGTTCGCCCGAGGTGGCCCGCCGCCTGACCCGCCCGCAAGACCGTGTGCAGCTCAACGAGAAGCACCCGGCCGATGGCGTGTTGCTGAAAGAGAACATGAAGGGCGACCGCCGCGTGGCCGTGCACCTGGGCGAGGGTTGGCATGTGCCGCGTGCCTTGCTGCCAGCGCCGGAGAAGCGCGCGGTAATGCTCATCGACCCGCCGTTCGAGCAGTTGGACGAAATGCAGCGCTGCGCCAAGGCGCTGAAGGAAGCGGTAGGGCGCATGCGCCAGACCGTGGCGGCCATCTGGTACCCGGTGAAGGACCAGCGCGCGCTAAAGCGCTTCTACCAGGACCTGGCCGGCAGCGGCGCGCCAAAGCTGTTGCGCGTGGAGCTGCTGGTGCACCCGGTGGACACGCCGCAAAGCCTGAACGGTTCGGGCCTGGCCATCGCCAACCCGCCGTGGGGCCTGGAAGAGGAACTGCGTGAGCTGCTGCCGTGGCTGGCCGAGAAGCTGGGCCAGACCAAGGGCAGCTGGCAGATGGACTGGCTGATCGCCGAGTGATGCGGCGGCGCCTGTGACGCGGCCTTGCGGCCGCTGCTACAGAAAGTCCCGTAGCAGCTGCCGCAGGCGGCGTCAGGCTATCAGCGGTTCAACCAAGGCGGCATGCATACGCCGGTACCGCCCAGGCCGCAGTAGCCCTCGGGGTTCTTGGCCAGGTATTGCTGGTGGTACGCCTCGGCGTAGTAGAAGGTCGGCGCTTCGGCGATTTCAGTGGTGATCTCACCTTCGCCGGCCTTCGTCAGTTCCTCTTGATACGCCGCCTTGCTGGCCTCGGCCGCCGCCAATTGCCCCGGCGTGGTGGCGAAGATCACCGAACGGTACTGGGTGCCGATGTCGCCGCCCTGGCGCATGCCCTGGGTGGGGTTGTGGGATTCCCAGTACGGCTTCAGCAACGCCTCGAAGCTGGTTTGCTTGGGGTCGAACACCACCAGCACCACTTCGCTGTGGCCGGTCAGGCCCGAGCAGGTTTCTTCGTAAGTAGGGTTGGGCGTCATGCCGCCGGCGTAGCCCACGGCGGTGGTGTACACGCCTGGCTGTTGCCACAGCAGGCGCTCGGCGCCCCAGAAGCAGCCCATGCCCAGAATGGCCACTTCCATGCCCTCCGGGAACGGCCCGGTCAGTGGCCGGCCGTTGACGAAGTGCTCGGCAGGTACGCTCATGGCGGTTTCGCGGCCAGGCAGGGCCTGGGCGGCGGTGGGCAAGACGTTTTTGTTCACAAGAATCTCCGAGCGCAGAACCATGTCCCATTCCCCTGAAGGCAGGTGTGGATAACCTGGGTGGTCATCTATTGATAGCCCGGTAGTTTGCCCGAGAGTGGCGCCGATGTCAGGCCATTGGGCCGCGCGGGTAGCGCTTCAGGCGGCGCAGCAGCTCATGGCTGGGGATAGGTCGGTCGAACAGGTAGCCCTGGCCGACGTCGCAGCGGTGGCGTCGCAGGAAGTTCAGCTGCTCGGCAGTCTCGATACCTTCGGCCACTACCTTGAGCTTGAGGTTGTGGGCCATGGCGATCACCGCCGAGGTGATCTCCATGTCGTCCTGGTTGTCGGGGATTTCATGGATGAAGCTGCGGTCGATCTTGAGAATGTCGATCGGGAATTTCTTCAGGTAGCTGAGCGACGAATAGCCGGTGCCGAAGTCGTCCATGGCCAGGGTCAGGCCCAGCGCCTTCAGCTGTTCCAGCTGTTGGTGGGTGTCGTCGGTGGCTTCCAGCAGCAAGCCTTCGGTAAGTTCCAGTTCCAGCAGCGCCGGGTCCAGTTCTTCTTCCTTGAGAATATGGGCGATGGATGCCACCAGGTCCGGGTCGGAGAACTGCTTGGGTGACAGGTTGATGGCCACCTGCAGGCGGCCCATGCCGGCGGCGATCAGGGTGTTGGTCATGCGGCACGCCTGGCGCGCGATCCACTTGCCGATCGGAATGATCAGGCCGGTTTCCTCGGCCACGCTGATGAACTGGTCCGGGCGGATCATGCCCTTTTCCGGGTGGTTCCAGCGCAGCAACGCCTCCATGCCCAGCAGCCGGCCGGTGCGCAGGCACAGCTTGGGTTGGTAGAACACTTCCAGCTCGTTCTGGGTAAGGGCGCGGCGCAGGTTGTTTTCCACGAACAGCTTGTAGCTGGCCTCGGCGTTCAGCGCCTCGGTGAACACCTGCACCTGGTGCTTGCCGTTGGCCTTGGCCTTGTGCAGCGCCAGGCCGGCATTCTTCATCAGGGTTTGCGGGTCGCGGCCGTGCAGTGGCGCGCAGGCCAGGCCCACGGAGCCGGTGACGTTGATCAGCTGGTTGTCGACGAACATCGGCTTGTCGAGGGTCTTGAGCACTTGTGCGGCGGTCTGCTGGCCGGCTTCCAGGTCGGTGTCGTCCAGCAGCACGGCAAATTCGTTGCTGGCGAAACGCGCCAGGCTGCCGCTGGGGCTCAAGCTGTTGCGCAGGCGCCGGGCCAGGCTGATCAGCAGCTTGTCACCGGTCTGGTGGCCGAGGCTGTCGTTGATGCGCTTGAAGTTGTCGATGTCCACCAGCAGCAGGCTGATGGGCGTGTCGCTGTCACGGGCGAAGCGTTCATCCAGGTTGCGGATGAACGCCGGGCGGTTGCCCAGGCTGGTGAGGTTGTCGGTGTAGGCCAGGCGCTCGATGCGCTGCTGGGCCAGCTTGCTCTGGGTGATGTCTTCGTAGATGCCGATGTAATGCGTCAACTCGCGGTTGTCGCCGTACACCTTGGAAATCGACAGCTGGCCCCAGTAGGGTTCCAGGTTCTTGCGGCGGCTCTTGAACTCGCCTTGCCAGCTGTTGCTGTTGGCCAGGCTGCCGGGGGCGTCGAAGAGGATTTCGCTGAGGTTCTCCAGGGCCGGCAACTGCGACAGGCGCTGGCCGTGGACTTCCTCGGTGCTGTACTGGGTAATGGCCGTGAAGCTGGGGTTCACGTACTCCACCACACCGTCGCAATTCACCAGCAGGAAGGCGTTGGCGCTCTGTTCCACGGCGCGCTGGAACAGGTGCAGGGCGCTGGTGGCGGTGCGGCGGTTGTGGTTGTTGATCACCTGGGCGAACTGGTCGGCCAACTCGCCGGCAAAGGCGATTTCGTCGGACTGCCAGGGGCGCGTCTCGCCGGTCTGGTCAAGGCACAGTACGCCTACCACCTGGCCGTCGATGCGAATGCTGGCATCGAGGATCGCATTGATACCCTGGGCCTGCAGGTGGGCGGCCATCTCCAGGGTGCGGGGGTCACTGGCGGTGTCGTTGACGTCCACGGCGCGGCTGGTGTGCAGGGCTTCCAGGTAATTTGGGTACTGGCTGATATCGATGGCGTCTGGGTGGCGGTACTCGCCGCTGGCCGCGTCGTAGGCGGCGATGGGCTCCAGGCGCTGACCTGCCAGGTTCCACAGGCGGGCGCCGGAAATGCCGTAGATCTCGCAGGCGCTGCGGGTAATCAGCTGGCCGGCTTCGAGCAGCGGGTTGTTGGTGCTGTAGCGTTGGCGTGCCAGGCGCAGGATGAGGTCTTGCTGGGCGCGCACGCGCTCCAGGTGCTGCAGTTGCTCTTGCTGGGCGCGCTGGTTCAGCTCCAGGGCAATTTGCAGGCGGTTGTTCTGGGTTTCCAGGTCGCCCTGGCCCGGCAGCAGCTCGCCCAGCAGGTCGTCGACCACCAGCAGGTAGCCGCGCAGCAGCTGCCGGTTGTGCTGCTTGTACGGTTCGCCCACTTCCAGCAGCGCCAGCGGCCCGGCAGAGGTATGCAGGGTATAGCGCACCAGGTAATGGGCGCGGGTGGTGAGCTGCAGCTGGATGGCGTCGTGCAGTTGATAGCGAGCTTCGGGCTCCATGAGGCTGGCGTAGGGCGAGCCAACCAGCGCGCACAGCTCGGCTGCGGGCAGGCCGAATTGGCGCTCGCAGTTGGGGTCCAGGAACAGCAGAGCCCAGTTGGCCTCATTCAGCCGTTCGAAACGCAGCATACCGAGGCGCGAAGGCACCGGTAATTGCGTCACTACCTCGGCCGCCGTACGGCTGGCGGCATCGGGTTGGCTTTTCATGGAGAGCTCGCTTCAAGAGTGCTGGTCGCGCGCGGGCGGGTAAAACCCCCAGGGTCCGGGCGCATATGGCAAGGTTGCATCATGGCGCTCAGGCTGACAAGCAATACAGTGGCTCCGTGCCTGTATCGTTATCGGCAGTGTGATCCGATACTTCAATTCCGGATGAAAATCAGTGTTTGTGGTGGTTTTGTTGGCGTCAGTGACCGGGTGGTTCTGGTTGCGGGCAAAAAAAAGCCCCGCCAATTGGCGGGGTTGAGGTACGAGCGTGGCGCTCGAAAAAAATGGCTGCCGCCTCGCGGGGAGGCGGCAGCGAACAGCGGTTTACAGCAGCATGGTGCGGATGTCGGTCAGCAGGTCGCCCAGGCGCTTGGTGAAGCGCGCAGCCGCGGCGCCGTTGATCACGCGGTGATCGTAGGACAGCGACAGTGGCAGCATCAGCTTGGGTTGGAAGGCCTTGCCGTCCCACACAGGCTGCATGGTGGCCTTGGACACACCCAGGATCGCCACTTCCGGCGCGTTGACGATCGGCGTGAAGCCGGTGCCGCCAATGTGGCCGAGGCTGGAGATGGTGAAGCACGCGCCCTGCATGTCGTCGGCCGAGAGCTTCTTGGTCCGGGCTTTTTCAGCCAGGGCCGCAGCTTCGGCAGCCAGTTGCAGCAGGCTCTTCTGGTCGACGTTCTTGATGACCGGTACCAGCAGGCCTTCAGGGGTGTCTACCGCGAAGCCGATGTTGACGTACTTCTTGCGGATGATGGCCTTGCCGCTCGGGGCCAGGGACGCGTTGAAGTCCGGCAGCTCCTTGAGCAGGTGGGCGCACGCTTTCAGCAGCAGCGGCAGCACGGTCAGCTTCACGCCAGCCTTCTCGGCCACGGCTTTCTGCGCGACGCGGAAAGCTTCCAGCTCGGTGATGTCAGCCTGGTCGAACTGGGTGACGTGCGGCACGTTCAGCCAGCTGCGGTGCAGGTTGGTGGCACCGGCCTGCATCAGGCGGGTCATCGGCACTTCTTCGATTTCACCGAAGCGGCTGAAGTCCACGACCGGGATCGGCGGGATGCCAGCGCCGCCGGTAGCGCCTGCTGCAGCAGCAGGGGCTTCCTTGGCCTTGGTCATGATCGACTTCACGTAAGCCTGAACGTCTTCCTTCAGGATACGGCCGTGTGGGCCAGTAGCGCTGACGGCGCTCAGCTCGACGCCGAACTCGCGGGCCAATTGGCGAACCGCCGGGCCTGCGTGAACCTTGGCGCCCGACGCCGCAGCCGGTGCGGCAGCAGCAGGGGCTGGCGCGGCCGGGGCCTTGGCAGCAGCAGGCGCTGCGGCCGGGGCAGCAGCGGCAGGTGCGGCAGCCTGGGCCGGGGCGGCAGCGGGGGCTGCGCCTGCGACTTTCAGCTTGAGGATCAGGTCGCCGGTGCCGACTTCGTCGTCCAGCTTGACGCTGATGCTCTCGACCACGCCGGCAGCTGGAGACGGGATCTCCATGCTGGCCTTGTCCGATTCCAGGGTGATCAGCGATTGGTCGACTTCGACGCTGTCGCCAACCTTGACCGACAGCTCGATGATCTTGGCCTTGCCCGACGAGCCGATGTCCGGCACGTGGATGTCCTGCACGCTAGGCGCGGCAGCAGCGGCCGGCGCCGGGGCGGCGGCTGGTGCTGGAGCGGCAGCAGCAGGTGCGGCTGCCTGGGCCGGTGCTGCGGCTGGGGCAGCGCCCGCAACCTTCAGCACCAGGATCAGGTCGCCGGTACCCACTTCGTCGTTCAGCTTGACGCTGATGCTTTCCACCACGCCGGCTTCCGGCGACGGGATTTCCATGCTGGCCTTGTCGGATTCCAGGGTGATCAGCGACTGATCAGCCTCGACGGTGTCGCCGACCTTGACCGAGATCTCGATGATCTGGGCCTTGCCCGACGAACCGATGTCCGGCACGTGCACGTTCTTGCTGGCGGCAGCAGCGGCCGGGGCCGGTGCTGCAGCTGGCGCAGGGGCTGCGGCTTGTGGCGCAGCAGCCGGGGCGGCAGCGGCAGGTGCAGCCGCCGCGGGTGCTGCGGCAGCACCCTCGACTTCCAGCTCCAGCACGTCGTCGCCTTCTTTCAGGCGGTCGCCCAGCTTGACCTTGATGGCCTTGACCACGCCGGCCTTGGGAGCAGGGATTTCCATGCTCGCCTTGTCCGACTCCAGGGTCAGCAGGCTCTGGTCGGCTTCAATGCGGTCGCCGACCTTCACCAGCAATTCAATTACTTCACCCTCACCGCTGCCGATGTCAGGTACGCGAATGATCTCGCTCACGAAAATTCTCCTCAGCAGTCCAGTGGGTTGCGTTTCTCGGGGTCGATACCGAACTTCACGATGGCCTCGGCCACCACTTTAGGTTCGATGTCGCCACGATCAGCCAAGGCTTCCAGGGCAGCCAGCACGACGAAGTGGCGGTCGACTTCGAAGAAGTGACGCAGCTTCTTGCGGCTGTCGCTGCGACCGAAGCCATCGGTACCCAGGACTTTGAATTCCTTGGAAGGAACCCACTGACGGATCTGCTCGGCGAACAACTTCATGTAGTCGGTGGAAGCGATGACCGGGCCTTTACGGCCAGTCAGGCACTCTTCAACGTAGGTGGCGCGAGGCTTCTGGCCTGGGTGCAGGCGGTTGAAGCGCTCGGCGGCCAGGCCGTCGCGACGCAGTTCGTTGAAGCTGGTGACGCTCCATACATCGGCGCCGACGTTGAACTGCTCGCGCAGGATCTTCGCCGCCTCGCGGACTTCGCGCAGGATGGTGCCCGAACCCAGCAGTTGCACGTGGTGGGCCGCTTCCTTCTTGTCTTCCTCAAGCAGGTACATGCCCTTGACGATGCCTTCCTCGACACCGGCCGGCATGGCTGGCTGCTGGTAGGACTCGTTCATCACGGTGATGTAGTAGAAGACGTCCTGTTGCTCTTCGGTCATCTTCTTCATGCCGTCCTGGATGATCACCGCCAGCTCGTAGCCGTAGGTAGGATCATAGGTGCGGCAGTTCGGGATGGTGCCGGCCAGGATGTGGCTGTGACCGTCTTCGTGCTGCAGGCCTTCACCGTTCAGGGTGGTACGGCCGGCGGTGCCGCCGATCAGGAAGCCACGGGTGCGGCTGTCGCCAGCGGCCCAGGCCAGGTCGCCGATACGCTGGAAGCCGAACATCGAGTAGAAGATGTAGAACGGCAGCATTGGCTGGTTGTGGCTGGAGTACGAGGTACCGGCAGCGATGAACGAGCTCATGGCGCCCGCCTCGTTGATGCCTTCTTCAAGGATCTGACCTTTCTGGTCTTCCTTGTAGAACATCACCTGGTCTTTATCGACTGGCTCGTACAGCTGGCCAACGGAGGAGTAGATACCCAGCTGGCGGAACATGCCTTCCATACCGAAGGTACGGGCTTCGTCCGGGATGATCGGCACGATGCGCGGGCCAATTTCCTTGTCCTTGACCAACTGCGCCAGGATGCGCACGAAAGCCATGGTGGTGGAGATTTCGCGGTCGCCCGAGCCGTCCAGGATAGCCTTCAGGGTTTCCAGCGGCGGGGTAGGCACGCTGAAGCTGTTGGCGCGGCGCTGTGGCACGAAGCCGCCCAGTGCGTTGCGGCGGTCGGCCAGGTAACGGGCCTCGGCGCTGTTTGGCTCTGGCTTGAAGAACGGCAGGTTTTCCAGTTCTTCATCCTTGACCGGGATGTCGAAGCGGTCACGGAACAGCTTCAGGCTGTCGACGTCGACCTTCTTGGTGTTGTGCGCAGTGTTCTTCGCTTCGCCCGCACCGGTACCGTAACCCTTGATGGTCTTGGCCAGGATGACGGTAGGTTGTTCCTTGTGGTTGACCGCTTCGTGGTACGCCGCGTAGACCTTGTACGGGTCGTGGCCGCCACGGTTGAGTTTCCAGATCTCGTCGTCGGACAGGTCTGCAACCATTGCCTTGAGTTCAGGCGTGTTGAAGAAGTGTTCACGCACGAAGGCGCCGTCTTTGGCCTTGTAGTTCTGGTACTCGCCGTCGATGACTTCGTCCATGCGGCGTTGCAGGATACCGTCGACGTCCTTGGCCAGCAGTGGGTCCCAGAAACGGCCCCAGATGACTTTGGTGACGTTCCACTGGGCGCCGCGGAACACGCCTTCCAGTTCCTGGATGATCTTGCCGTTGCCGCGAACCGGGCCGTCGAGGCGCTGCAGGTTGCAGTTGATGACGAAGATCAGGTTGTCCAGCTTCTCGCGGCCGGCCAGGGAGATGGCGCCCAGGGATTCCGGCTCGTCGCACTCGCCGTCGCCCAGGAAGCACCATACTTTCTGCTTGCCTGGCTGGATGAAGCCGCGGTGCTCCAGGTACTTCATGAAGCGTGCCTGGTAGATCGCCTGGATCGGGCCCAGGCCCATGGATACAGTCGGGAACTGCCAGAAGTCAGGCATCAGCCAAGGGTGCGGGTAGGACGACAGGCCCTGACCGTCCACTTCCTGGCGGAAGTTGTTCATCTGGTCTTCGGTGATGCGGCCTTCCATGAACGCGCGGGCGTAGACGCCTGGCGAGGTGTGGCCCTGGAAGTAGATCAGGTCGCCGCCGTGCTCGTCGGTCGGGGCCTGGAAGAAGTAGTTGAAGCCGATGTCATACAGGGTCGCACTGGAAGCGAAGCTGGAGATGTGACCGCCCAGGTCCGAATCCTTGAGGTTCGTGCGCATAACCATCGCCATGGCGTTCCAGCGCACCAACGAGCGAATGCGGCGTTCCATGAACAGGTCGCCAGGCATGCGTGCTTCGTGGGTGACAGGAATGGTGTTGCGGTACGGCGTGGTGATTGCGTAGGGGAGTTGCGAACCACTGCGGGTGGCCAACTCGCCCATGCGAGTCATCAGGTAGTGAGCGCGGTCTTCGCCTTCTTTGTCGAGAACCGACTCCAGGGCGTCCAGCCATTCCTGGGTTTCGACGGGATCGAGGTCTTGCATGGCTTGCTCCAGGGCGGAAAGGCTTCCAGAATCGAAGCCTGAGTTTGCGACGGCCTTGTGGGCAGACGATATAGATTCTTGGATTACCGGGGGTTGTGCCGGCGTCGTGTAGTTTTACTACAAATCGTTCGTCATTTCATGCGTTGACATTGCGACCATCGTAGTAAAACTACAGGCAGAGGGCTTTTGGCCACCTGTCCTGTTGTGAGAAAAATCGTTAACGTGGGTTAAAAACAAGTCCTCGAAAGGTTGAGTGCGATGCTTTCTGCCAGGAAATACGAATTTTCAGCTATTTCTAACTTTTGTACGACAGTCCAACCGGCGCGAATCAAACGCCCGGTGCCGTGCAACCCCCTTCGCACGCCGATCAAGGATAGACCATGAGCCTGCCAACACCGGTGCAATTGCCGGCCATTTTGACGCCACTTGTTGCGCGCAACCGCCAGACCTTCGAAGCCGCCGTGGCCACTACCGAACGTGCCGGTGAGCTGGCCAATTGGCCCGCGCACACGTGGCAGGCCTTCGACCTGGTGTGCGCTGCCAGCGACTTCGTGATTCAGCAGGCCAGCGCCATGCCTGCGCTGCTGCTGGACCTGGTGGCCAGCGGTGAGCTTGCGCGCAGCTTCGCCGCCGGCGAATTGCGTGGCCAGATCGCCGCGGCCGTGGCCACCGCCAGCACTGACGATGAGCTGGGCCGCCAACTGCGCCGCCAGCGGGCGCGCCAGCAAGTGCGCATCATCTGGCGCGACCTGACGCGCCAGGCCGACCTGGTGCAAACCTGCCGCGACCTGTCCGACATGGCCGACGCTGCAATAGATGAAGCATATAAATGGTTGTATAGACGTCACTGCGACCAGTTCGGCATTCCCAAGGGCCGGCGCAGCGGTGAAGTGCAGCACATGGTCATCCTGGGCATGGGCAAGCTGGGGGCAGTGGAGCTGAACCTGTCTTCGGACATCGACCTGATTTTCGCCTACCCCGAAGGCGGCGAGACCGAGGGCGTGAAGCGCCCGCTGGACAACCAGGAGTTCTTCATCCGCCTGGGCCAGCGGCTGATCAAGGCGCTGGACCCGGTGACCGTCGACGGTTTCGTGTTCCGCGTCGACATGCGCCTGCGCCCCTACGGGTCGGCGGGCGCGCTGGTGCTGAGCTTCAATGCCCTGGAGCAGTACTACCAGGACCAGGGCCGCGACTGGGAACGCTACGCCATGATCAAGGCGCGGGTGGTGGCCGGCGACCAGCAGGCCGGCGCGCAGTTGCTGGATATGCTGCGGCCGTTCGTGTACCGCCGCTACCTGGACTTCTCCGCCATCGAGGCGCTGCGCACCATGAAGCAGCTGATCCAGCAGGAGGTGCGGCGCAAGGGCATGGCCGAGAACATCAAGCTGGGCGCCGGTGGCATCCGCGAGGTGGAGTTCATCGCCCAGGCGTTCCAGCTGATCCACGGCGGCCGCGACCTCAGCCTGCAACAGCGGCCGTTGCTCAAGGTGCTGGCCACCCTGGAAGGCCAGGGCTACCTGCCGCCTGCGGTAGTCGCCGAATTGCGCGAGGGCTATGAGTTCCTGCGCTACACCGAGCACGCCATCCAGGCCATCGCCGACCGCCAGACGCAGATGCTGCCCGATGGCGAGACCGACCAGGCGCGCATCGCCTTCATGCTTGGCTTCGCCGACTGGAAAGCCTTCCACGAACGCCTGATGCACTGGCGCGGCCGCATCGACTGGCACTTCCGCCAGGTCATCGCCGACCCCGATGAAGATGAGGGCGACGAAGGCGAGGTGGTAGTGGGCGGCGAATGGCTGCCGCTGTGGGAAGACGTGCAGGACGAAGAAGCCGCCTGCCGGCAGTTGCAGGGCGCCGGTTTCAGCGACGCCAGCAAAGCCCTGCGGCAGCTGGCCGGCCTGCGTGCCAGCCCGCAACTGCGCGCCATGCAGCGCATTGGCCGCGAGCGCCTGGACGCGTTCATTCCGCGCCTGTTGGCCCAGGCCGTGGAGCATGCCAACCCCGACCTGGTGCTGGAACGTGTGTTGCCGCTGGTGGAAGCCGTGGCCCGGCGTTCCGCCTACCTGGTGCTGCTGACCGAAAACCCCGGCGCACTGCGCCGCCTGCTGACCCTGTGCGCCGCCAGCCCGTGGATCGCCGAGCAGATCGCCCGCTACCCGCTGCTGCTGGACGAACTGCTGAACGAAGGCCGCTTGTTCAACCCGCCGCTGGCACCGGAGCTGGCCGCCGAGCTGCGCGAGCGCCTGACGCGCATTCCCGAGGATGACCTGGAGCAGCAGATGGAAGCGCTGCGCCACTTCAAACTGGCCCACAGCCTGCGCGTGGCGGCCTCGGAAATTGCCGGCAGCCTGCCGCTGATGAAAGTCAGCGACTACCTGACCTGGCTGGCCGAGGCCATTCTTGAACAAGTCTTCATGTTGGCCTGGCGCCAGACCGTGGCGCGCCATGGCATGCCGCAACGGGCTGACGGCAGCCCCTGCGACCCGGGCTTCATCATCGTCGGCTATGGCAAGGTCGGTGGCATCGAACTGGGCCACGGTTCCGACCTGGACCTGGTGTTCATCCACGACGGCGACCCTACCGCCGAGACCGATGGCGCCAAGCCCATCGACGGCGCGCAGTTCTTCACCCGCCTGGGGCAGCGCATCATTCACCTGCTGACCACGCAGACCAACTCCGGCCAGCTGTACGAGGTGGACATGCGCCTGCGGCCCTCTGGCGCCGCGGGTTTGCTGGTCAGTTCGCTGAACGCCTTCGGCCGCTACCAGGAGAACGAAGCCTGGACCTGGGAGCACCAGGCGCTGGTGCGCGCACGCGTGCTGGTGGGCTGCAAGCAGGTGGGCGCAGCGTTCGAACGCGTGCGCGCGCAGGTGCTGGGCCGCGAGCGCGACCTGCCCAAGCTGCGCGCCGAGGTCAGCGAGATGCGCGCCAAGATGCGCGACAACCTGGGCAGCAAGGCCACTGCCGCCGGCACCGGGGCGAACGCCTTCGACGCCGGCGCCCCGTTCGATATCAAGCAGGACGCCGGTGGTATCGTCGATATTGAATTTATGGTGCAATACGCGGCCCTGGCGTGGTCCAGGGATTATCCGGCGTTGCTGAAATACACCGATAATATCCGCATTCTGGAAGGGCTCGAACAGGCCGGGCTGATACCGGCCACCGACGCGAGCCTGTTGCGCGAGGCCTACAAGGCCTATCGCTCGGCCGCTCACCGCCAGGCCCTGCAGAAGCAGGCCGGGGTGATCGGCGGCGATCAGTTTGTCGCCCAGCGTAGGGAAGTGCTGCGCATTTGGGCCGAAATGGGCTTGAGTTGATGTAGCAGGGCTGGGAGGCCTGGAAGGCCTGAAAGGGGCGCAGGCGGTCAATCTGCGCCTGACCAAAAGACAAGACGGGGAGGCCAGGCTGTACACCAACGGCCTGCTGCCTCCTCGGTCGTTTCTGGAAAAAGCATGAAAATTCTGATCATTGGACCCAGCTGGGTCGGCGACATGGTGATGGCGCAGACACTGTTCCAGTGCCTCAAGGTGCGCCACCCCGACTGTGTGATCGATGTGCTGGCGCCCGAGTGGAGCCGGCCGATCCTTGAGCGCATGCCCGAAGTACGCCAGGCCTTGAGCTTCCCGCTCGGCCACGGCGCGCTGGAGCTGGCCACGCGGCGCACCATCGGCAAATCGCTGAAGGGCCAGTACGACCAGGCGATTTTGCTGCCCAACTCGCTGAAGTCGGCGCTGGTGCCGTTCTTTGCCGGCATCCCGAAACGCACCGGCTGGCGCGGCGAACTGCGCTACGGCCTGCTCAATGACGTGCGGCGCCTGGACAAGGCCCGGTACCCATTGATGATCGAACGCTTCATGGCACTGGCTTTCGAGCCCGGCGCCGAGCTGCCCAAGCCGTACCCGCGCCCCGCCTTGCGCATCGACCCGGCCAGCCGCGACGCAGCCCTGGCCAAGTTCGGCCTGGCGCTGGACCGGCCGGTGCTGGTGCTGTGCCCGGGCGCCGAGTTCGGCGAGGCCAAGCGCTGGCCGTCCGAGCACTACGCCAAGGTCGCCGAAATCAAGATCCGCGAAGGCTGGCAGGTGTGGCTGTTCGGCTCCAAAAAAGACCACCCGGTGGGCGAGCAGATCCGTGGCCGCCTGATACCGGGCCTGCGCGAAGAGTCGGTGAACCTCAGCGGCGAGACCTCACTGGCCGAGGCCATCGACCTGATGAGCTGCGCCGACGCCGTGGTGTCCAACGACTCGGGCCTGATGCACGTGGCCGCGGCGCTGAACCGCCCGCTGGTGGCGGTGTACGGCTCCACCTCGCCGGGCTTCACGCCACCGTTGGCCGACCAGGTGGAAGTGGTGCGCCTGGGCCTGGACTGCAGCCCCTGCTTTGACCGCACCTGCCGCTTCGGCCACTACAACTGCCTGCGCCTGCTGGAGCCGCAGCGGGTATCCGATGCCCTGCAGAAGCTGGACGGGCCGGCCACGGTCGAACTGACGGTCGGGGTCGATTAAGTTGCGGGTACTGTTGATCAAGACCTCGTCCCTGGGCGACGTCATCCATGCGCTGCCGGCGTTGACCGACGCGGCCCGGGCCATCCCGGGCATCCGTTTCGACTGGGTAGTGGAAGAAGGCTTCGCCGAGATTCCCACCTGGCACCCGGCTGTGGATAAAGTTATCCCGGTGGCTATCCGCCGCTGGCGCAAGAACGTCTGGGAAACCATCAAGAGCGGCCAGTGGCGGCGCTTCAAACAGAGCCTGGCGGAACGCAAGTACGACCTGGTGATCGACGCCCAGGGCCTGCTGAAAAGTGCCTTGCTGACCCGTTACGTGAAAGCGCCGATCGCCGGCCTGGACCGTGATTCGGCGCGCGAAGCCCTGGCCAGCCGTTTCTACGACCGGCGCCTGGCCGTGGGCCGTGGCCAACATGCGGTAGAGCGCCTGCGCCGGCTGTTCGCCCTGGCGCTGGGCTACGACCTGCCGCCAGGCCAGGGTGAATATGGCCTGGCGGCCGAGCGCCTGGGCAACGGCAAGTCGCGCGTGCCCTATGTGGTGTTCCTGCATGGCACCACCTGGGACACCAAGCACTGGCCCGAGATCTACTGGCGCGAAATGGCCGAGCGCCTGGGCCATGCCGGCATCGAAGTGCGCCTGCCCTGGGGCAACCCGGCCGAGCACGCACGTGCCGAGCGGATTGCCACGGGCTTGAAAAACGCCGTGGTACTGCCCAAATTGAACCTGGCGGGCGTGGCCAAAGTGTTGGTGGCGGCCCGCGCCTGCGTGGCGGTGGACACCGGCCTGGGCCACCTGGCCGCAGCGCTGGATGTGCCGACCATTTCCCTGTTCGGCCCCACCAACCCGGGGCTGACCGGTGCCTATGGCCGCGACCAGGAACACCTGGCCAGCGACTTTGCCTGTGCGCCGTGCCTGTCCAAGACCTGTACTTATCAACCGACGCCGGAAGACCAGCGTCGGTTCGATCTTAAACGCGAGTGGCCCCTGTGCTTCACTCGCCTGAATCCCGAGCGTGTGGCGAGCCGACTAAGCGCATTGTTACTGGCTGAGGATCTTCGTTGATGCAACTGGCGTTTGTTCTATACAAGTATTTCCCGTTTGGCGGGCTGCAGCGCGATTTCATGCGCATTGCCCTCGAATGCCAAAAGCGTGGGCACCAGATTCGCGTGTACACGCTGATCTGGGAAGGCGAGGTGCCGCCCGGTTTCGAGGTGCTGGTGGGGCCGGTGAAGGCGTTCTCCAACCACCGTCGCAACATCAAGTTCAGCGCCTGGATGGAAAAGGACCTGGCCCAGCGCCCGGTCGACCGCGTGATCGGCTTCAACAAGCTGCCAGGCCTGGACGTGTACTACGCCGCCGATGGCTGCTACGAAGACAAGGCCCAGACCCTGCGCAACCCCATGTACCGTTTTTGGGGCCGCTACCAGCATTTCGCCGAGTTCGAGCGTGCGGTGTTCGCACCCGAGGCCAAGACCGAAATCCTGATGATTTCCGAGGTGCAGCAGCCGCTGTTTATCAAGCATTACCACACCCCGCTGCAGCGTTTTCACCTGCTGCCGCCCGGCATTTCCCTGGACCGCCGGGCGCCGGCCAACGCCGCGCAAATCCGCGCCGAGTTCCGTGCCGAGTTCAAGCTGGACGACGATGACCTGCTGCTGGTGCAGATCGGCTCGGGCTTCAAGACCAAGGGCGTGGACCGCAGCCTCAAGGCCCTGGCGGCGCTGCCGCCAGAGCTCAAGAAGCGCACGCGGCTGTTCGTCATCGGCCAGGACGAGCCCAAGTTCTTCCAGCTGCAGGCTGCGGCACTGGGCCTGGGCGACCAGGTGGAAATCATGAAGGGCCGCAGCGACATCCCGCGTTTCCTGCTGGGCGCCGACCTGCTGATTCACCCGGCCTACAACGAAAACACTGGCACCGTGCTGCTGGAAGCCGCTGTGGCAGGGTTGCCGGTACTGGTGTCGGCGGTGTGCGGCTACGCCCACTACATTGCCGAGGCCGACTGCGGCCTGGTGCTGGACGAGCCGTTCGAGCAGGCGCAGCTGAACCAGTACCTGGCGCGCATGCTCACCGATGGCCAGGCGCGCGCCGACTGGGGCCGCAACGGCCTGGCGTTCGCCGACACGGCTGACCTGTACAGCATGCCGCAACACGCTGCCGATGTGATTCTGGCCGGAGCCGCCTCATGAAGCTGATCCTTGCCGAGCCGTTCAAGACCCTGTGGGCCGGGCGTGACCCCTTCGAGGCCGTGGAGGCCTTGCAGGGCGAGGTGTACCGCGAGCTGGAAGCGCGCCGCACCCTGCGCACCGAGGTCGACGGCCGCGGCTATTTCGTCAAGATCCACCGCGGCATCGGCTGGGGCGAAATCGTCAAGAACCTGGTCACCGCCAAGCTCCCGGTGCTGGGCGCCGGCCAGGAATGGCAGGCCATCGAACGCCTGCAACAAGTGGGCGTGGCGACCATGACCGGCGTGGCCTATGGCGAGCGCAACAGCAACCCGGCCGACCAGCATTCGTTCATCATCACCGAAGAACTGGCGCCTACTGTCAGCCTCGAGGATTTCAGCATCAACTGGCGCACCGAGCCGCCGCAGCCGCGCCTCAAGCGCGCGCTGATCGACGAGGTGGCGCGCATGGTCGGCATGATGCACCGCGCTGGCGTCAACCACCGCGACTGCTACATCTGCCACTTCCTGCTGCACACCGACAAGCCGGTGACGCCGGACGATTTCAAGCTGTCGGTCATCGACCTGCACCGCGCCCAGACCCGCCCGGCCATCACCCGCCGCTGGCGCAACAAGGATCTGGCCGCGCTGTATTTCTCGGCGTTGGACATCGGCCTGACGCGCCGCGACAAGCTGCGTTTCCTGCGCGGTTACTTCCAGCAGCCGCTGCGCCAGGTGCTCAAGGACGAAGCGCGGCTGCTGGCCTGGCTGGAAGGCAAGGCCGAGAAGCTCTACGCGCGCAAGCTGCGCTATGGGGATGCGCTCTGATGGCGGGTTGGAACCTTGCGCCGGAATACGCGCATCTGCAGGCCGAGTTCGGCACATTGGACGCGGTGTTCGCGCTGAAGGGCGAACACCTTACGCGCGACCCGCTGTCGGAAGTCAGCCGGGTGAACATCGATGGCGTGAACTACTACGTCAAGCGCTACACCGGCGCCGGCAAGGGCCTGCGCCGCTACCTGGGGCGGCCGCGGGTAAAGTCCGAGTGGCAGAACCTCAAGCGCTTTGCCAAGTGGGGCATTCCCACCGCCGAGATCGTCGGCTGGGGCCTGGAGCGCAAGGGTGCGGCCTTCCACCGTGGCGCGCTGATCACCCGCGAGTTGCCCAACACCATGGACATGTCGGCGCTGGCCGACAACCACGACCCGCGCCTGAAAGACCGTGCCTGGGTGGACGGCATCAGCCGCCAGCTGGCGCGCGCCACGCGGGCCATGCACGACGAGCACTTCACCCATAACGACTTGAAGTGGCGCAACCTGCTGGTCGACGACAAGAGCACACTGTTCTTCATCGACTGCCCCAACGGCGCGTTCTGGGTCAGCTTCTGGCTGCGCTACCGCATCACCAAGGACCTGGCGTGCCTGGACAAGGTGGCCAAGTACCAACTGTCCAACACCCAGCGCCTGCGCTTCTACCTGCAGTACCGCAACCGCAAGCACTTGAACGCTTCGGACAAGCGCCGCATCCGTCACATCATCACGTTTTTCGAGGGCCGCGAATGAGCGACTTCATCGCCGACGCCGAGCAGGGCCTGCTGCAGCGTCACGGCCTGGACAGTTTCGACGCGCTGTGGACCCTGCAACTGGACCCGGTGGACGAGCCGAACACCGCGCGCGGTGGCTACAGCCAGGTGTTCCGCCTGGAACTGGAAGGCAAGGGCTATTACCTCAAGCGCCAGCGTGGCTACCTGACCCGCACCTTGCACCACCCGCTGGGCGAGCCGACCTTTTCCCGCGAGTTTCGCAATATCCGCCGCTACCAGCAGCTGGCGATTCCTGCCCTGCAGGCCGCCTATTACGGGCAGCGCAAGCTGGAAGGCGACCTGTGCGCCATCCTCATGACCCGCGCGTTGGATGGCTGGAGCGACCTGGACGCGCTGCTGCAGGAATGGAGTGCGTCCACCGTGTCGCGGCGCCAGGCCATCCTGGCCGCCTGCGGTACGCTGGCGCGCACCCTGCATGGCGCTGGCCAGGTGCATGGTTGCTTCTACCCCAAGCACATCTTCCTGCGCCAGGGTGCCCACGGCTACCAGGCGCAACTGATCGACCTGGAAAAAACCCGCCCGGCGCTGTTCGGCCGGCGTGACCGCGTGCGCGACCTGGAGCCACTGCTGCGCCGCGCGCCCATGTGGGGCGAGGCCGACATCCGCGTGTTCCTGGCCGCCTACCTGAACCAGGATGCGGCCAGCCCGCTGGTGCAGGACTGGCTGCAACGCCTGACCCGCCGCCGCAGCCACAAGGAGGGCCGCTGATGCGCCTGGCCGAACTGAAAAACGCCGGCCGTGCGCCGGCCTTGCCGCTGAGCCTGACCCTGGCCGACGCTGCCGGCAGCGCCGAGCTGCAACTGCTGAGTCTGCTGCGCGTGCTGCCCGGCCAGCGTTACGTGGGCGCCGGCGTGTGGCGTGGGCGCACGGTGCTGGCCAAACTGCTGGTGGGGCCCAAGGCGGCGCGGCACTTCCAGCGTGAGCGCGATGGCGTCAAACACCTGGCCGCGCAAGGCCTGACCACGCCGCAGTTGCTGGCCGAAGGGCTGCAGGACGGCGAGGGCGGCTGGCTGCTGTTCGAGTACCTGGAGGGCGCGCAAAGCCTGGCCCAGGCCTGGGCCGCAGTGGAAAACCTGCCGGTGCTGGCCGATGCGCAGACCGAGGTACTGGGCGAGGCCCTGGCCGCGGTTGCCGCCATGCACGCCAAGGGCCTGTGGCAGGAAGACCTGCACCTGGAAAACCTGCTGCGCCACGACGGCAAGCTGTACCTGATCGATGGCGCCGGCATCTGCGTGGAGCAGGCTGGCAAGCCGTTGTCGCGCCAGCGCGTGCTGCAGAACCTGGGCGTGTTCTTTGCCCAGCTGCCCAAGCCGTTCGAGCCGTTCATCGAAGAGCTGCTGGTGTATTACCTGCTGGCCAACGGCGAGCACGCGTTGCCGCTGGAAGCCTTGCTCAAGCAGGTGGACAAGGTGCGCGCCTGGCGCCTGAGGGACTTTCTTGCCAAGGTGGGCCGCGAGTGCAGCCTGTTCGCGGTCAAGCGTGGCGCCTTCATGCTGCGCGCCATTCGCCGCGAGGAAGAGCCGGCCATGCTGCCGGTACTGGCCCAGGCCGACGCCCTGCTGGACCAAGGCCAGCTGTACAAGACCGGTGGCGCCGCCAGTGTCGGCAAGGTGCAGGTCGACGGTCGCGCGCTGGTGATCAAGCGCTACAACATCAAGCACTTTGCCCACTGGCTCAAGCGCTTCTGGCGCCCCAGCCGTGCCTGGCATTCCTGGGTGCAGGGCAACCGCCTGGCCTTCCTGGGCATTGCCACGCCCAAGCCGCTAGCCGTGCTGGAGAAGCGCTTCCTGTGGCTGCGCCGCAGCGCCTACCTGGTCACCGAACACCTGGCCGGGCCTGACTTGATCGAGCGATTTGCGCCTTATGTGGATAATGCGGCGGTGCCGGAAGCCGAGCTTACCGCCCTGGACCAGCTGTTCGCCGACCTGACGCGCGAGCGCATCAGCCACGGCGACCTCAAGGGCCACAACCTGTTCTGGGACAACGGCCGCTGGGCGCTGATCGACCTCGATGCCCTGTGCCAGCACGCCAGTCAGGCCAGCTTCGCCCCGGCCTACGCCCGCGACCGCGCGCGCTTCCTGCGCAACTGGCCGGCGGACAGCGCCCTTGCCCAGTTGCTGGACCAGCGCCTGCCGCGTTTGTCCTGACGCAGCCTGCGGCAGCTGCTACGCCGATCTATGTAGCAGCGGCCGAAGGCCGCGTCATTGGCTTAAAACCCGTATTCCAACCCAACCCCCGCATACCACGACCGCCCCGGCGCCGCCTCGTAGTAGCGCTTGTTGCTGTCGCCCACGATCACCGAGCCCACGTACTGGCGGTCCAGCAGGTTGTCCAGGCGCACGATCTGGTGGAAGGTCCAGTGGTCGACCTTCTGTTCGAAGCGCGTGCGCAGGTTGAACACCGCGTAGGACGGCGCTGCCTTGTCCTGGTTGGTGTCCTCGACGTAGACCTTGCTGCGGTACATGCCTTCCAGCGCGGTGCTGACCCAGTCCTGCGGCTGCCATTTCAACTCGCCAAAGAGGGTGTCCTTGGGCACGCCGGGCAGGTAGTTGCCCTTGTCCACCTGCTTGGCGGTGGTGCCGCTGCCGCTGGTGAAGTCGCTGTCGTAGGTGGCGTTGAGGTGGGTGTAGGCCAGCTGGGTGCTCCAGGTGGGCGTCAGCTGGCTGTCCAGCGACAGCTCCAGGCCGCGGCGCAGGGTGCGGCCGGCGTTCTGGTAGCTGGTGCGGCCGTCGGTAGACTCGGCCACCACCAGTTCGTCGTCGGTGGTGATCTGGAACAGCGCGGCGTTGATGCGGGTGCTGTCACCGACCTTGGCCTTCAGGCCGATTTCGTACTGGCGGCTTTCCGAAGGCTTGAGGTTGAAGTTGAAGCCCTCGGTGTTACCCGGCGCGTAGGCCATTTCCGCCTGGGTGGGGGTTTCGAAGCCTTTGCCGGCGCTGACGTAGCCGTGCAGGTTCTCGGTGAAGGCGTACATCACGCTCACCGATGGCGTGTTCTGCTGGTAGTCCTTGCTGCCGCTGGCGTCGCCGTTGCTGAGGAACTTGTCATCCACGTCCATGCGCATGGTGCTGTGGCGCACGCCGGCCTGCAGGGTCCAGTCGCCCAGGGCCCAGTTGGCCTGCACGAAGGGGTCGAGGCTGGTGGCGGTGTCGATCTCGTCGCGGGCCATGGCGCCTTTCACGCCCAGGGTGCTGCCCACGTAGTTCTGGTAGCCCTGGCGGTCGTCCTGGCTGCGGTCGTAATCCAGGCCGGCGATGAGCTTCAGGTCACCGGGGGCTGAAAGTATCGGCTGAATCCAGTGCAGGCTGCCGCCGTAGAAGGTGCGGTCGAAGTTGACCACGCCGCCGCCACGGGTGTCCGCCGCCGTTCCTTTGGGAATCGACAGGTACTGAATCACGCTGCGCGTGCCGTAGTAGCTGGTGACCTGCAGCGTCGCGTCGCCAATGTAACGCTCGTAGTTCAGGCCCACCTGCTGGTGGTCGATGCTCTTGCGCGTGTTGTAGTTCAGCGCAGCAGCGGCCACCGAGCGCGGGCCGGCCTTGTAGGCGTCCCAGGTCTGGCCCAGCGGGTCCTGGGTGCCGTTCTGCTCCAGGCTGCTGTAGATCAGCGCCAGCTTGCTGTCCTCGTCGGGCTTGAGGTTGAGCTTGGCGAAGGTGGTGTCGCGCCGCGCGGCGCTGTGGTCGCGGTAGCCGTCGGTGTCCATGCGCGAGGCGTCCAGCACGAAGCCGGTGTCGGCGTCGATGCCGCCCTCGGCATACACGTGGTTCTTGCTCATGCCGTCGCTGCCCATCACGGTTTCGGCGCCCACCTTCGGCGCGCCGCTGCCGTCACGCGAGAACATCTGGATAACGCCGCCGGCGTTGCTGCCGTACATGGTGGCGGCCGGGCCGCGCAGTACCTCGATGCGCTCGGCGGTGTCGAGGTTGAA
This sequence comes from Pseudomonas sp. JC1203, assembly GCF_056175065.1. Taxonomy (NCBI): domain Bacteria; kingdom Pseudomonadati; phylum Pseudomonadota; class Gammaproteobacteria; order Pseudomonadales; family Pseudomonadaceae; genus Pseudomonas; species Pseudomonas sp. JC1203. The sequence continues at coordinate 115,848 of NZ_JBWCAM010000010.1, read as the reverse complement.
CGTCGCCGCCTGGCCCTGGCCGTCCGGCGTGCTGGCCGGAATGCCGTCGGCAATCAGCTTCAACCCGCGTACCCCGAACGCCGAGCGCGCGCCAAAGCCACGGGAGGAAATCTGCAGGTCCTGGGCGTAATTCTGGCGGTTCTGCACCACCAGCCCGGGAATGCGCTGCAGCACCTCCGAGGCGTTGATGCCCAGTTGCCCGTCGTGAATCTGCTCTGCACTGACGCTGTCCACCGAATAGGGCAGGTCAAAGCTGCTGTTTTCACTGCGGGCGCCGCTGACCACCACCGAGTCGAGCACAATCTCGGGCGCATCGGCCTGGGCCAGGGGGCTGGCCAACAGCAGGCCGGTGAGCAGGGAGCGACGGCGCAGGAAAGGCGGGGCAGAGATCATTGTGGGGGAAAGGTCCGAAAGTGAAGGTATGTACTGAATCGGACAAGTTTACCAACTCTGAAGCCCACCGGTCCCGTAGCAGCTGCCGTCAGGCTGCGTCTGCCGCACGCGGCGTGTCTGAACAAACGCGGCGCCTGGGACGCGGCCTGGCGGCAGCTGCTACAGGTTTGGGCGTGGTCCTACGGTTGTATGGGAAATGGCTGGCTTTCAACGGACGGTGTTCGCCATAGGCTCCGGGTTCCCTATCTGGAGGATTGCTTCATGCTTGTTCGCAGTGCATTGCTACTCAACATAACGCTGTTGGCGGGGTGTGCAGAATTCAAGGTGGTAGACCCGGCGAATCGGTGGCCGGAGCCTGTCCAGCCATACCAGTGCCAGGGCGATGGGGCGAGGTTTGGGTGCGCGCATAAGCTTCCGGGCTATACGGAGGATTACCGGCTTCGTCGGCGCAGGTAAGGCATTTGGGCATCATGACGTAGGAAAAATCGTTCAACTACATCGGATCCACCTTTCGTGATCGAGGGAATCTGCTGACTTCGTCCCGCAGGTTTCCATGCGCCTAATACCACCCTCTTCCCCTGCAAGCGGTGGCGCGATGTGTAGATTCATACTCTTATCCGTGGGAGGCTTCCTTCTCACCGGCTGCGCCCTGATGGAGTGGGCGGCCGACCAGGGCTTTGGCTGGCACCCCAGCGATGCCCGCCAACGCTTCAAGTGCGACATGGACCCGCTCAAGCCCGGGTGCGCCTACTACCAGCGCGAATACAAGGAACAACTGCTGAAATGGCGCGAGCCGCCGGCGCTGCTTGAGGACGGAAGCTGAACGCCGCGACACCCTGGCAATAGCCCCATATGCAGCCGCTACCGTGAATGCGCTATAATCTCGCCCTTTCGCCGCCGACAGCCCCATGGCCCTCGGCGCATATATTCCGTTGAAAGAGGCTAGACCCTTGGCATTGACGATTCTTGGCCTGTCCGGCGCCCTTAGCCATGATCCTTCCGCAGCCCTGTATATCGACGGCAAGCTGATCGCGGCTGCCGAAGAAGAGCGCTTCGTTCGTGACAAACATGCAAAGAACCGCATGCCCTATGAGTCGGCGAAGTTCTGCCTGGAGCAGGCCGGCATCAAGCCCTCCGACGTTGACGTGGTGGCCATTCCGTTCGCGCCCATCAGCCTGTTCGGCAAGGCCCGCTGGCACTACGCCAAGCGCTACTGGTACGCACCGGACCGCGCCCTCGACGCGCTGCTGATGGGCAACCGCCGCTACAAGCGCTACCGCAACAAGATCGTCTGGTGCCTGGAGCAACTGGGCTTCGACCCGAAGAAAATCAAGATCGAGCCGGTGGAACACCACCTGGCCCACGCCTCCAGCGCCTACCACTGCTCGGGTTTCAAAGAGAAAACCGCGATTCTGGGTATCGATGGCAAGGGTGAGTACGCCACCACGTTCTTCGGCTACGGCGAAAACGGCAAGATCCACAAGATCAAGGAATTCTTCGACCCGGATTCGCTGGGTGGCCTGTACGGTGCCATCACCGAGTTCCTGGGCTTCGAAATGCTCGACGGCGAGTTCAAGGTCATGGGCATGGCGCCGTATGGCGACGCCAGCAAGTACGATTTCTCGCGCCTGGCCACCTTTGAAAATGGCGAACTGGTGATCAACACCGACTACGCCAACGTCATCGGCCTGCGCCGCTATAAAGAGAAGGGCAAGGGCTTCTATTTCTCGCCAAAACTGATCGAGTGGCTGGGGCCGAAGCGCGAAGGCGACATCGCCGACGAGCCATACATCCACTACGCGGCCAGCATGCAGGCGTTGTTCGAGAAGCTGTCGCTGCAGATGATCGACTACTACCTGGGTGACGTGCTCAAGGAAACCGGCAAGCTGGCGTTCGCCGGCGGCTGTGCCCTGAACGTCAAGCTGAACCAGAAGATCATCGCCCGCAACGACGTGAAGGAGCTGTTCGTGCAGCCCGCTTCCGGCGACGCCGGTACTGCCGTGGGCGCTGCGGCCTACGTGTCCCACGCCCGTGGCGTGCCGGTCGAGAAGATGGAGCACGTGTACCTCGGCCCGTCGTACAGCAACGAAGACGTGATCGCCGCCTGTGCCCGCCACCCGAACAAGCCGGCGTTCCGCAAGCTTGAGAACATGCCGCAGCAGATCGCCCAGATCATGGTCGACGGCAACCCGGTGGCCTGGTTCCAGGGCCGCATGGAGTTCGGCCCGCGTGCCCTGGGTGGCCGCTCGATCATCGGCTGCCCAAGCGTGCCGGGCGTGGCTGACCGCATCAACCACCAGATCAAGTTCCGCGAGCGCTGGAGGCCTTTCTGCCCGTCGATGCTCGACACCGTGGCCCCGCAGATGATCAAGATCGACCATCCGGCGCCGTTCATGACCTTCACCTTCGAAGTGGCCGAAGAGTGGAAGACCCGCGTGCCGGAAGTGGTGCACGAAGACGGTACCTCGCGTGCCCAGGTGCTCAAGCGCGAATACAACCCGCGCTACTACGACATGATGAAGGCGCTGGAAGGCCTGACCGGCAACGGCGTGTCGCTGAACACCTCGCTCAACCGCCGTGGCGAACCGATGATCTGCTCGCCTACCGACGCCCTGAACATGTTCTTCGGTTCCGATCTGCAGTACCTGATCATGGAAGACATCCTGGTGGTCAAAGACGGCGCGAACGCTTATGACACGCTCGGCTGAGCGTCATGTGCTGCAGTTCTGCCACGGCTATGACGGGCCGTTCCTGGACTGCGCGCGGCAATACGCCAGCCTCTTCGCCGGTACCGGCTATCGCGTGACCACGGTCTTCCTGACCGGGGTCGCCGACCCGCAGGTAGCGGCGGGCTGCGCCAGCGATGAAGTGCTGTTCATGGAATACAGCTCCAAGGCCATTCGTGGCCTGAAGCTGGGCGCCATTCGCGACTTGCGCAAGATTGCCGCCAGTCGCGATTTCAGCTTCTGCATCGCCCACCGTTTCAAGCCCATCTATATCACCCTGCTGGCCACCGATTTGCCGGTGATCGGCGTGCACCATGCCTTTGGCGACTACCAGCGTGGCTCGCGCAAGCTGTTCGCGCACCTGTTCCGCAAGCGCCTGAGCCTGTTGGGCGTGTCGGACGCAGTGCGCGACGACATGCGCCAGTGCCTGCCCAAGTGGCCGACCGGGCGTATCCGCACCCTATACAACCGCATCGACGTGGCAGCGCTGCAAGCCGAGCAACTGCCGCCGGCGCAGGCGCGTGAAGCGTTGAAGCTGGACGCCGATGCCTGGATCGTCGGCAACGTCGGCCGCCTGCACCCCGACAAGGACCAGGCCACGCTGCTGCGTGGTTTTGCCCAGGCGCTGCCAACGCTGCCGGCCAGCGCACAGCTGGTGATCATGGGCACCGGGCGCCTGGAACAGGACCTCAAGGAACTGGCCGCGGAGCTGAAAATCAGCGAACGTGTGCGTTTCTTGGGCCAGGTGCCGGAGGCGCGGCGCTATTTCCGCGCCTTCGACGTGTTTGCCCTCAGTTCGGACAACGAGCCGTTCGGCATGGTGCTGCTCGAAGCCATGGCCGCCGGCGTGCCGCTGCTGGCCACGGCTTGTGGCGGTGCCCGGGAAGTGGTCGAAGGGGTAGGCATTCTGTTCCCGTTCGGCGACGCCGAGCACCTGGCCCAGGCGCTGGTGCACCTGTCCACGCTTGACGCCGAACAGCGCCAGGCGTGTGCCGACCTTATGCTGCAACGCCTGGCCGAGCGTTTTTCGGACCAGGCCGTACGCGAGACTTTCTGGCGCTTGCCGCAAGTCACCGACATTACTGCGGAGGCTTGATGCTCAACCGTTTTCAAGGCTGGCGCGAGCGCGGCTGGACTCAGATCGACGCTGGCACTTATGCACAGGCATGGCAGCGTTTTGGCGGTAGCGTGGCCACTCACCCGCTGGTGGTGGAACGCCTGGCCGGCCTTGCCGGCATTCCGGTGCGCTATTTGGGCTGGGAGCAGGCGGGCGAACTGCGCGCGGCCATTCCTACCTGGGGGCGTTCGCTGGCCTTGTCCAAGGACGAGCTCAAGCGCGCGGGCAAGAAAGGCCTGTTCGACCTGGGCAATGCCGAGCTGATCCTGCCGGCTGCCAGTGACGCCCAGGCGCCGCTGCGGCATGCCGGGCGCTACCTATCGGAGCTCAACCAGGGGCGCTTCGCCACGCTCAAGCCCCAGGCCGAATCGCTGGCCATGGCCCGTACGCCCGAAGACCTGTCGAAGAAGTTTCGCTACAACCAGCGCCGCGAACTGCGCCTGCTGGAAGAGGCAGGCGGGGTGGTGCGCCCGGTCAGCGACTTCAGCAGCAAGGAACTCGCCGCCATGTACTGCGACCTGTTCCTGCGCCGCTGGGAGTTCCCGGCCACGGGCGCCGAGCACATGGCCGAAGTGGTGGAGCTGCTGCGCGAGCTGCTGATCGGTTCGGTGCTGTTCCTCAACGACGCGCCCATCGCTATCCAGTTGGTGTACCGGGTGGAGGCGCCCGAGTGGGTCAGCGTCGAATACATCAATGGCGGCGTCGACCCGCAGACGCGGGCGTTCAGCCCGGGCAGCGTGCTGAGCTTCCTCAATACCCAGGCTGCGTGGGAAGATGCCCGCTCCCTTGGCAAGGCGTTGCGCTTCTCCTTCGGCCGCGCTGACCGCGAGTACAAGGATCGTTGGTGCAACCCGGTACCGGTATTCCAGATTTGAGCCGAAAACAGCAGCTCCTCAAGCGTCACCGTCGCAACAAGCGCCTGGCCCTGCTGGTAGGGCTGGTGGTGTTGGTCCTCTTGGGCGTGCTGGTCAAATGGTGGTTGGCGCCACTGTTGGCCGTGCTGGCCTGGGTGGCTCATGAGGCCTGGTTTGCCGACCACCTGTTCTACGCCCCTGGCGACGACTACCAATACAACTTTGGCGACAGCGCCACGCAGCCGGCAGTGACCCTGGCGGGCGGGCAGCTGCGCCTGGCCGAGCCGCAAGCGCTGGACGGCGGCGAGACGCTGGTGCTGGCCGTGAAGGTCAAGGCTGGCTGGCTGGGGCGCTTCGTCGACCCGCAGGTGGAAATCAGCGGGGCGGGCCAGGTTGATCGCCAGGCATTCGAGCGCGGCGTCGACGGCCTGCGCTACCTGAACCTGAGCAGTTTCGGCGCCGCGCTGGCGGCCGGTGACCTGCAGCTGCGTGGCCGTCATTGCCGCCTGCTGGGCGCACCGCAGCTGTGGCTGTGGCGTCACCCGGACTTGCGCCACAAGCGCGTGATGGTCATCGCCCCGCATGCCGACGATGCCGAACTGGCCGCCTTTGGCCTGTACAGCCAGGCGGACACCTGGGTGGTTACCCTGACTGCTGGCGAGATCGAAGCCCAGCACTACCAGGCCATGGGCCTGCCGGTGGCCGATGCTGCGCGGCTGAAGGGCCGCCTGCGCGCCTGGGACAGTATTGCCGTGCCCGCCTGGGCCGGCGTGGCCCAGGAGCGTTGCGTGCAACTGGGTTATTTCTGCCTGCAGTTGCCCACCATGCAGGCCGCACCGGACCAGCCCGTGGCGTCCCGCGAGGCGCAGCTGGATGACACCCGCCTGTTCCGCCAATACAACCGCGTCAGCCTGCCCGGCGACGACGGCGTGCCCAGCTGGAACAACCTGCTGGCCGACCTGCGCGCGCTGATCGAGCTGGCCCGCCCCGAGGTGCTGGTGATGCCCGATGCGGCCATCGACCCGCACCCGGATCACATCTGCTCACAAACTGCCGTGCTGGAAGCCTTGCAGGGCACTGGGTGGCAACCGCACACTTTGTTGGGTTATGCCAACCACCTGCATGACAACGACCGCTGGCCCATGGGCGATGCGCATAGCGGTGTCAGCCTTCCACCTTTTTTTGATGCGTCGCAGGTTATGGTGCCGCTCAGCCTGGAACTGGCCCCCGCCGCGCAGGTGGACAAGGCCATGGCCCTGGGCATGATGCACGACCTGCAGCCAGCCCCGCCGTTCAAGCGCCGGTTGCGCCGCTGGTTGCAGCAGTGCCTGGCAGGGCGCCGCTGGCCGCCGTATGGCGATAATGAATTCATGCGCAAGGCCGTGCGCCGCCATGAGCTGTTTTGGATCGGTTCGCCGTCGCGGAGTAAATGATGAAGGTCCTGTTTCTGGTACAAAAAGAGCAGCGGGTGATTCTGGACCGCCTCTATCAGGCTGTGGCCGACCATTGCGAGTGCGACCTGCGCTGGCTGGACAGCGCCGACCAGCGCGACCTGCGCGGCTATTTCCAACGCGAAGTGGACGCCAGCCAGTACGACCGCATCCTGTTCTTCCTGCGCTTCAAGCAGGAGATCCGGCAGGTGGCGTTCATCCGCAGCGTGCCCAACCTGGTAATCCTCGAGCACGACGCCTACCAGAACTACATCGATTGCAAATACACCGGCAAATTCAGCCGGCACTATCGCAACATCCCCTGGGTGCGGGTGATCAGCTCCGGTTTCCAGGTTACCCAGCGCCTGCAGCAGGAGGGTTTCGATGCCGCGTTCGTGGCCAAGGGCTACGACCAGACGCTGCTGCGTGACCTGGGGCTTGCCCGTGACATCGAACTGGCATTCGTCGGCAGCACCGGCAGCGTCGCCTACAGCGGGCGCAAGGCATTGCTGGATGAGCTGGGCGCACATGAAAATCTGCTGGTGACCCGAACGAAGTCCGGCGACGACTATCTGAATACCCTGAACCGTATTCGCTTCTTCGTGAGTGCCGACGTGGGCATGGGCGAATACATGATCAAGAATTTCGAGGCAATGGCGTGCGGCTGCGTCCTGCTGGCCTACGATCAAGGCGAGGCAGAGAACCGCGCGCTGGGCTTCGTCGACATGCACAACCTGGTGTTGTACACCTCGGTCAGCCAGTTGCGGGAAAAGCTCGCCGTGTTGCGTGGCAACCCCGAACTGGCCGGTGCCATCGCACGCAATGGCAGGGAGCTGGTGGAAAGCCGGTACGGCTTCGCGCGTATCGGCCAGCAGATCGTCGAGGCCATGCAAGCGCCGCTGCGTCCATCTAATCTTAAAGGAAGCCTGGGAGAATTCTGGCTGCGGATGCGCCGCCTGGTGTCCGGTTAGGGTGCCTGCGCACCGCGGTGTTACAAGGATTGGGACCGTTGGACGAAGGCTGTGCCACAGCAGTAAGGGACTGAGCATCAAGATGAAATGGCCATTGGTATCGATACTGGTTCCTTGTTACAACCACGAGCTCTACATCGAAGAGTGCCTGCTGAGCATACTGCGCCAGGACTACGACAATGTTGAGCTGATCGTGGTCAATGACGGCTCCACCGACAGCAGCGGCGAGAAAATCAAGGCACTGGCCCAGGCCCACTCGTTCCAATACTACGAGCAGAGCAACCAGGGTGTCAGCGCAGCCTTGAACCTCGCCCTGAGCCATGCCCGTGGCGATTTCATCATCACCCCCGACTCTGACGACGTGATGCTGCCGGGCCGCTTGAAACTGCAGGTCAGCCACCTGCAGGCACACCCCGAGGTCGGCTGCGTGGGCGGGCGGGTGATCTTCATCGATGCCAAGGGGTGCGAGACTAAGCGCGAGGCCACCAGCCACGTGACTATCGAGCGCTTCGATTTTGCCCGCCTGCTGCAGCAGGCCTATTCGGTGGGCGCACCCGTGGCCATGTACCGCCGCGAAGCCATCGAGCGCGTGGGCGGCTATGACCCGAGCATTCGTATCCAGGACTTCCAGATGACGCTGAAGATCGCGCACCTGGGCTACAGCACTGACATTCTGCCGCAGGTGGTGACCCTCTACCGGCGCCACGACACCAACATCTCCAAGACCGCCTACAAGAGCCAGCTGACCTACGACATGCAGGTCATCGATCGTTACCGCGACCACCCCGGCTACGCCCGTGCGCGGGTGGCGGTGATCAACAAGGCGCTCAAGCAGGCCGTGCGTTACGACCACCCCATGGCCCGGGAGCTGTTCGCCAGCCTGCCGGTGCGCAGCTGGGACCGCATCACCTGGAAGCGCTTCAGGCGCTACCTGTTCAAATCAAAGTTCGGCTTCTCCAAGGAATAAGGCGTGGCAACAGTCTACCCCCGGCAGCACCATTTCGATTTCGCCCTGGCGCCAATCCGCGCTGGCGTGCAGCAGTTGCACGGCAAGCTCGGCATAGCCGGCCTGCTGTTGGGCCTTGGCCTGTTCTGGAGCGTGGCAGGCGTGTTGCTGACGCCGACGATGAAATTCTACGTGTGGCTGCTGTCGGCCTTCGCCTACCTGCCCAGCCTGTACCTGCTGGTGCGCCATTACCGCGAGGTGGGCGTCATACTGCGCGAACGCAAGGAACTGTGGGGCTACCTGGCGTTGCTGGCGTGGGCACTGGTGACCCAGGCCTGGCCCATGGACAACCTGGACATGCCGGTCACCATGGTCAAGCGCGAGGCGCTGTTCCTGCTGCTGATGCTGGGCTGGGCGCTGTGGGGGCGTTTCAATGCCTGGGGCGTGCAATTGATGATCGTGGTGTGGGGGGCGTTGGCGGGGCTGTATTCGGCGGCGGCGCTGGTGGCTTATCCGCTGCGTAACATCGACCGTATCTACGGCTTTGGCGGCTTCCTGGACAACCCCAACCCGGCGGCTTATTCGATTGCCTGCCTGATGGTGGTGGGCCTCACCTGGTGGCCACGTTCGGGCCGTGCGCGGGCGCTGTGGGCGGCGCTGCACCTGTGTTCGCTGGCGTTCGTGGTGCTGTCGGGCAGCCGTGGCGCCATGTTGGCGCTGGTGGCGGTGGCCATCGCCTACGTGCTGGCCGGCGGCAAGAAATTCCATTGGCTGACGGCGCTGATCGGCCTCGGCTGCGCAGGCCTGGTGCTGTGGCTCAACCCGTCGCTGCTGGCGCGTGGGGATTCGGAGCGCCTGGAATTGCTGCGCCAGGCAGTCGGCTTTATCAAGGCGCACCCTTGGGTGGGTATCGGCATCAGCGGTGACTACCGCATGGACATGCCCGGCCAGGACCTGGAACACTGCCACAACTTCATCCTCGATACCGCCATTCGCTACGGCGTGATCGCCACTGGCCTGTGGCTGGTGATGTGGGGCTGGGTGGGCGTGCAGGCCTACCGCCTGCGCATGCACGCGCTGGGCATGGCGGCCTTGCTGTTCTGGGTGTTTGCCAGCGTGGCCATTCAGTTCGATGTGTTCGCCCTGTTCGGGCGCAACCGCGCCATGTGGCTGGCGGTGTGGATGCCGGTGATCCTGGTGATGTGCCTGCCGCGCAAACCCACCGAAGCCCCGTAGCAGCGGCCATAAGGCTGCTGCATCCTGTGGGAGCTGGCTTGCCAGCGAGCTGTTGGGGCCATAAAAGCTCGCTGGCAAGCCAGCTCCCACAAGACAGTTGCTGCTACAGCCTGCGTCAGCCCAGGCGCTCGGCCAGCTGGCTGCTGTTCCAGCGCTGCGGCGCGTGGTCGGCGTAGGCCTGGAAAAACGGCAGGCCGGCGTCCTGCATCAGCCAGTCGCGGTCTTCCTCGTAGCGCAGCATGTGCTGGAAATTGCGCAGGCACAGGCTTTTGCGCAGCGCCCAGGGGTAGGTGCGCAGGTCGGCGATGTCGATCAGCCCCAGTTCGCCTTCCGGCGTCATCACCACGTTGCCCAGGTGCAGCGAGCGGAAATACACGCCACGCTCGTGCAGCCCGGCCACGAAGGTGGCGAACTGGGTAAGCAGCGCCCGCGGTGGCGGCACCGGCCCGGTGATCAGCTGGCGCAGGGTGTCGCCGGGCAGCGGGGCGTAATGCACCACGTCGCGCTCGATCTCGGCCACCCGGTAGGTCGCCAGGATGCGCGGGCAGGGAATGCCGCGCTTGCGCAGCGCATCGGTGTTGCTGGCGAAGCGCTGGGCGTAGGGGAACAGGGCGGCGGAGGTGATCACGCGCTTGCGGCGGAACAGCTTGAGGAAATTGCCGTCAGGCAGCAGCAGGACCTTCTCGCCGTGGCCATCGGCCTCGATGACCCGGGCCCCCTGGCGAAGCACCTGATAGTCCGCGTAGTCGAGTCTTTGCATGCCGGCCCCCTGAAAATAGCCGGCTATCATACCCCAGCCTGGCCCCATACGCTTAATCGGCCGACCCTGTGGTAGTATTTCCGCTCTCTTGTACGTGCAGATTTCTATGAGTCATTCAGAAAAAGCCGAACCGTCCAGCCTCAAGGTCTACTTCCGCCTGCTGTCCTACATGCGGCCATACGTAGGCATTTTCGCCTTGAGCATCGTGGGCTTCCTCATTTTTGCCTCCACGCAGCCGATGCTGGGCTACATCCTCAAATACTTCGTGGATGGCCTGACCAACCCCAATGCGTCGTTGTTCCCGACGGTCCCTTACCTGCGTGACCTGCGCCTGTTGCAGGCGGTGCCGCTGCTGATCGTGCTGATCGCGGCCTGGCAAGGGCTGGGCTCCTACCTGGGCAACTATTTCCTGGCCAAGGTTTCCCTGGGCCTGGTGCAGGACCTGCGCATCGAGCTGTTCAACAACCTGTTGACGCTGCCCAACCGCTATTTCGACCAGAACAACTCCGGGCGCCTGATCTCGCGCATCACCTTCAACGTGACCATGGTCACGGGGGCGGCCACCGATGCCGTCAAGGTAGTGATTCGCGAAGGCATGACCGTGGTGTTCCTGTTCGGCTCGCTGTTGTTGATGAACTGGCGCCTGACCCTGGTGATGGTCGCCATTTTGCCGCTGATCGCGGTCATGGTGCGTACTGCCAGCGGCAAATTCCGCAAGCAGAGCAAGAAGATCCAGGTAGCCATGGGCGACGTCACCCACGTGGCGTCCGAGACCATCCAGGGCTACCGCGTGGTGCGCAGCTTCGGTGGCGAGGCCTTCGAGCGCGAGCGTTTCCTGGCGGCCAGCCAGAGCAACACCGACAAGCAACTGCGCATGACCCGCACCGGCTCCATTTATACGCCCATGCTGCAGTTGGTGATCTACACCGCCATGGCCGTGCTGATGTTCCTGGTGCTGTTCCTGCGTGGTGACGCTTCGGCCGGTGACATGATCGCCTACATCACCCTGGCGGGCCTGCTGCCCAAGCCTATTCGCCAACTGTCGGAAGTCAGCTCCACCATCCAGAAGGGTGTGGCGGGCGCCGAGAGCATCTTCGAACAGCTGGACGAGACCCCGGAAGTCGACACCGGCACCGTGGAGCGCGACCGTGTCAGCGGCCGCCTGGAAGTGCGCAACCTGAGCTTCACCTACCCCGAGACCGACCGCCGCGTGCTGGACGACATCAGCTTCACGGTTGAGCCAGGCCAGATGGTGGCGCTGGTAGGGCGTTCAGGCAGCGGCAAGTCGACGCTGGCCAGCCTGATCCCGCGGTTCTACCACCACGACCAGGGCGAAATCCTGATCGACGGTATCGAGGTCGAGGACTTCAAGCTGATCAACCTGCGCCGCCATATCGCCCAGGTTACCCAGCACGTCACCCTGTTCAGCGACACCGTGGCCAACAACATTGCCTACGGCGACCTGGCGGGCGCACCGCGTGCCGATATCGAGAAAGCCGCGGCCGATGCCTACGCCAAGGAGTTCATCGAGCAGTTGCCCGAAGGTTTCGACACCCAGGTGGGCGAGAACGGCGTGCTGCTGTCCGGCGGCCAGCGCCAGCGCCTGGCGATTGCCCGGGCACTGCTGAAGAATGCCCCGGTGCTGATTCTCGACGAGGCCACCTCGGCGCTGGACACCGAGTCCGAGCGCCATATCCAGGCGGCGCTGGACCAGGTCATGAAGGGGCGCACCACGCTGGTGATCGCGCACCGCCTGTCCACCATCGAGAAAGCCGACCTGATCCTGGTCATGGACCAGGGGCGCATCGTCGAGCGCGGTACCCATGACGAGCTGCTGGCGCATAACGGTTTCTACGCCAAGCTGCATGCCATGGGCCTCGACGAGCCGGTTACCGCCGACATTACCTGACGGCCAATGTAAAGCGCGTGGTACCAGGGGGGCGGCATATGTGTCGCCCCCTTTACGTTGTTGACCAAGGTTAAATATTTCTTCAGCCCCCAGTTGCTATTGTCTGCCCTCGCTGTCGCGGGTAACCCACACGGGTCCCCCGCCTTTAACACTCGGGTGCTGCAATGCTGCAACGTATGATCTGGAAGTTGCTTCCAAAGTCTCAGCGGGCATTCCTGCTGGGGCGCCTGTCCGTGGTCGACCGTCAGGCTGTGAACAAATCCATGTCCGGCTCGGTGGCGTTCCCGCAACCTTTCGCCGAGCGCGCCTGCCTGTTCATCCATGTGCCCAAATGCGCTGGCAGCAGTGTCAGCACGGCCCTGTTCGACGGCTGGTTCCCCGGCCATATCCCGCTGTACTGGTACGAGCAGCAGTTCCCCGAGCAGTTCGCCGCAAGCTTCAAGTTTGCCTTCGTGCGCGACCCGCTGGAGCGTGCCTACTCGGCTTTCGCCTACCTCAAGGGGCGGCCCAACTCCCGTGATGGCCAGGCCCATGCCATGGTCAGCCGCTACAACGACTTCAACGCTTTCGTCAGCCATTGGCTGGATGCGGACAACCTGCGCAAGCAGATTCATTTTGCCCCGCAGACCGATTTCCTGGTGGACTCGCTGGGTCACCTGTCGATGGATTTCATCGGTCGCCAGGAGCATATCCAGCGTGACTTCGCCCACCTGTGCGAACGCTTCGGCGTGAGCCGCGACCTGCCGCAGGTCAACCGCTCGCGCAACCGGGTCGAGGCACTGGCCCGCGACTTCTGCAGTGTACGAACACGGCGCCTGGTGCGCCGCGCCTATCAACGTGACTACGAGTTGCTTGGCTATGAATGAAGTGTTGCTGCGCAGTGGTGAACGCCCCCATATCCGCCCCTACAGCCTGGCCGTGCCGGTGGCAGCCCGCGCAGCCATCAAGGGCCAGCGCCCGCGCTGCATCTGGATGACTGGCCTGTCGGGTGCCGGGAAATCGACCCTGGCCAACGCCCTTGAGGTGCAACTCAACCAGCGCTCGCTGCATACCTTCCTGCTCGATGGCGACAACGTGCGTGGCGGGCTGTGCAATGACCTGGGCATGAGCGCGGCGGCGCGCAAGGAGAACATCCGCCGGGTCGCCGAAGTGGCGCGGCTGATGGTGGATGCGGGGCTGATTGTCATTGTCTCGGCCATCTCGCCGTTCCGTGCGGAACGCGAAGCCGCCAAGGCGCTGTTCGGGCCTGGGGAATTCTTCAGCGTGTATGTCAGCACCTCGTTCGCCACCTGCGCGCGCCGCGACCCGAAGGGTTTGTACCAGAAGGCGCTCAGCGGCGAGATCAAGGATTTTACCGGCCTGGACAGCCCCTATGAGGTGCCGTTGGACGCAGATTGCGACATCGACACCGAAATGCTCGGCCTGGATGACGCCACGGCCATGCTGCTGGACCGCCTGCAGATCCCTTGAGCCGCCCAGCCGGTCGCATGCCCTCTGAAGGCAGCCGCCGCGCTGTGCTAATATCGCGCCCTTGTCTATTTGTATGTGGGTTGCCCATGAAGTTGTCCATGCCGCGATTCGATCAAGCCCCTGTCCTGGTGGTCGGCGATGTCATGCTCGACCGCTATTGGCATGGCGGTACCTCACGCATTTCGCCTGAGGCACCGGTGCCGGTGGTCAAGGTAGAGCAGATCGAGGATCGCCCAGGTGGCGCGGCCAACGTTGCCCTGAACATTGCCGCCCTTGGCGCCCCGGCTTCGCTGGTGGGTGTCACTGGCCAGGACGAGGCGGCCGAGAGCCTCGCCAACAGCCTGCACGCCGCCGGCGTGCGTGCTCATTTCCAACGCATCGCCCACCAGCCGACCATCGTCAAGCTGCGGGTGATGAGCCGTCACCAGCAACTGCTGCGCATCGACTTCGAAGAACCCTTTGCCACCGACCCGCTGGCGCTGGGCGCCGAGGTTGACGCGTTGCTGGAAGGCATCAAGGTGCTGGTGCTGTCCGACTACGGCAAGGGTGCGCTGAAGAACCACCAAAGCCTGATCCAGGCCGCCCGCGCCAAGGGTATTCCGGTGCTGGCCGACCCCAAGGGCAAGGACTTCTCCATCTACCGTGGCGCCAGCCTGATCACCCCGAACCTCAGCGAGTTCGAGACCATCGTGGGTGGTTGCGCCGATGAAGCGGAGCTTGTGGCCAAGGGCGCCAAGCTGATGAGCGACCTGGAACTGGGCGCCCTGCTGGTGACCCGTGGCGAGCACGGCATGACCCTGCTGCGCCCGGAACACCCGGCGCTGCACCTGCCGGCGCGCGCCCGTGAAGTATTCGACGTGACCGGTGCCGGCGATACGGTGATTTCCACCCTGGCCGCCGCCATCGCCGCGGGCGAGGAGCTGCCGCACGCCGTGGCCCTGGCCAACCTGGCCGCTGGCATCGTTGTCGGCAAGCTGGGTACCGCCGCCATCAGCGCCCCGGAACTGCGCCGCGCCATTCAGCGCGAGGAAGGTTCGGAGCGCGGCGTGCTGGGCCTCGACCAGTTGCAACTGGCGATCGAGGACGCCCGCGCGCACAACGAGAAAATCGTCTTTACCAACGGTTGCTTCGACATTCTGCACGCCGGCCACGTGACCTACCTGGAGCAGGCGCGCGCCCAGGGTGACCGTCTGATCGTTGCGGTGAATGACGACGCCTCGGTGAGCCGCCTGAAAGGCCCGGGCCGGCCGATCAACAGCGTTGACCGGCGCATGGCCGTGCTGGCTGGCCTGGGCGCGGTGGACTGGGTGATCAGCTTCAGCGAAGGCACCCCGGAAAACCTGCTGACCCACGTGCGCCCCGACGTGCTGGTGAAAGGCGGTGATTACTCGGTGGACCAGGTAGTGGGCGCCGACATCGTCAGCGCCTACGGCGGCACCGTGAAGGTGCTGGGGCTGGTGGAAAACAGCTCGACCACCGCCATCGTCGAGAAAATCCGCAGCAATTGACGCCCCGCGTAGCCGCTGCCGCAGGCTGCGGCTACGGGGTTGTGTGTCTGCTCAGGTTTTATGCAGATTGCCGCGCGCCAGGCGCAGCAATGCCCGCGCCTTGTGAGTCAGTTTGCGCAGCCCCGTGCGTGGCTGATGCACGGGCGCCAGCCCTTGCTGGTGCAGCCAGTCCTTCCAGCGAATCCGCTCATCGTGCACCACCCAGCCTTGCTGTTGCGCGAAGCTTTCGGCCAGGTGCACGCCGCGTGTGCTTGCCGGGTGCAACTGGCCTTTCTTCAGGGTGTACAGCTCGGCGGCGGGCTTGCCGTCGTCCACCGGCATCAGGTACAGGTCCGGCTTGCTGCGGTCCAGGCGCGCCACCAACTGGTCCTTCTCCAGCCGCTCGTCGACGTGGAACAGGCTCAGCGACTTCACTTCCTTGGGCACTTCCAGGCGCAGGTCGTACACCAGCTGCAGCGACGCCGTGGGCAGGTGCACGTAGGCGCGTGGCCGCTCTATCAGGTTGAGGCTGCCGGTGCGCACCGGCAGCGCCGCGCCAGACAAAGGCCGCAGCTTGAACGGCATTTTCTCGCGGTAGTGCAGGGCGCCGGTGTACGGCGTGGGTAGCCAGGTGTCGTTGAACTTGCCGATCAGCCAGCCTTCGCTGGTTTCCAGTAAACACTCTTCCGCCACTTCCTGGATGGCCGTGAGCAGCGGCAGGTTCAGCTCGTGCGCGGGCACGTAGCCGGAGATGAGCTTGAGCACCACGTCGCCGCGGTCCTGGCGGCGCTGGCGCACCAGAATCCAGTAGTCGCGGTTTTGCCACGTCAGGGTGAGGCGCACCGACACGCCCAGGTTGGCGAGCTCAAGGGAAAAGCGCTGGGGGTCTTCCACGGCCACCTGGCGGCGGCGCTGCAGGGTTTGCGCAAAGTTCAGCGGCATGCCGATGCTCTGGTAGCTCAGGCCTTCGGGCGTGGCTTCGACGAACAGCGGCAGGGTCTTGAAGTTGCTGGGGTTTTTTCTTATCAGGGTACGCGGCATGTCGGCTCCTTCTTGCGTCGGGGTCGGCCGCGTGGGCGGCTCCGTGTGTTTCAGCTCCCGCGTATCACAGCGGCTGCGGTGGCCACGTTGTGGGCCAGGTGCAACGGGTTGATGGTGCCGACAATAGCACTGGCGACACCGGGGTGGGCGAACAGCAGCTCGAAACTGGCGCGCACCGGGTCGGTGCCCGGGCTCAGGCAGGCGTGGCCGCTGGCCAGGGCCTTCTTCACCAGGATGGCCTTGCCGTGTGTGGCAGCGTAGTCCAGCACCGGGCGTTCGCCCTGCTCGTTGAGATTGTAGGTGACCATGGCGCAATCGCCGTGCTCAAGCGCTTTCAGGCCGCCGGCCACGGTTTTGCCGGAGAAGCCGAAGCCGCGTATCTTGCCTTCCTGCTTCAGGCGCGCCAGGGCTTCGTACACCCCGGTCTGTTCGAGGATGGCCAGGTCGTTGCCGTCGGAGTGCACCAGCACCAGGTCGATGAAGTCGGTTTCCAGGCGTTTCAGGCTGCGTTCCACGGAGAAGCGCGTGTGTTCGGCGCTGAAATCGAAGTGCGAATGGCCGGCTTCGAACTCCTCGCCCACTTTGCTGACAATCACCCAGTCCTGGCGCTGGCCGCGCAGCAGCGGGCCCAGCCGGGTTTCGCTGGTGCCATAGGCGGGCGCGGTGTCGATCAGGTTGATGCCCAGCTGGCGAGCCTGGTCCAGCAGCAGGCGGGCCTGTGCATCATCGGGGATGGTGAAGCCATTGGGGTATTTCACCCCCTGGTCGCGGCCCAGCTTGACGGTGCCCAGGCCCAGCGGCGAAACGCTCAGGCCAGTGCTGCCCAGCGGGCGGTGCAGGTCGTGCAGGCTGGCGACGGTCATGGCAGCAGTTGCTCCCAAGGGGTCTGGCCCATGGGCGGGCGGGGCAGGGCCGGCAGCGGTTCGTGGCTGCCTGGCTTGATGTTGTCCCGTTCAAGGCTGGTGATGACGCGGTCGGCGAAGTCCGGCGCCAGGGCCAGCTTGGTTGGCCAACCCACCAGCAGCGCGCCCTGCTCGGCCAGGAAAGCGTTGTCGGGGCGTACCAGGCCTGACTGGGCAGGTTCGGCGCGGTCCACGCGCAAGGTGGCCCACTGCACTTGGCTGAGGTCGACCCAGGGCAACAACTGGCCCAGTTCTTTCTGCGCCGTGGCGATCTGCTCCGCGGGTGAACGGGCCACGCCGTCGGCCTCGGCAATATCGCCGCCCAGGTACCACACCCATTGGCCGTCGCTGGCCGGGTGGGTGGTGACGGTGATGCGTGGCTTGGTGCCGCCGCCCAGGCAGTGGGCGTACAGCGGCTTGAGGCTGGCGCCCTTGGCCAGGATCATGTGCAGCGGCCGGCGCTGCATGGCCGGCTGGTCCACGCCCAGGCTGGCCAGCAGGTCGGCGGTGCCGGCGCCGGCGCTGAGCACCACGCGCTGGGCGCGGATGGCGCGGCCGTCGACGCGCAGGCCGGCCAGTTGGCCGTTTTCCAGCAGCGGTTCCAGATGTTCGCCGGCCAGCAGGCCGTCGCCGCCCAGTTGCGCCAGGCGCTCAATGACCGCCGGGGTGTCGACCACCAGTTCGGCCAGGCGGTAGACCTTGCCCTTGAAGGCTTTGTCCTGCAGGGCCGCAGGCAGGTCGCTGCCCTTGACCTGGTCGACGCGGCCGCGCACCGCCTTGCTGGCGAAGAAGCTGGTGAGGTTGCCGGCGAGGGTGCCCGGCGACCACAAGTAGTGGGCCTGGGACAGCACGCGCACGCCGGCCAGGTCCAGCTCGCCGGTGCCGGCCAGCGCTTCGCGCCAGCGCCGCGGCATGTCGGCGATGGCTTCGCTGGCACCGGTCAGGGCGCCATGCAGCGCGTACTTGGCGCCGCCGTGAATGATGGCCTGGGACTTGAGGCTCTGCCCGCCGCCCAGGCTGGCGTTTTCCACCAGCACGGTCGAATAGCCCAGGCGCCGCAGGCGGGCGTTGAGCCACAGGCCGGCGACGCCAGCGCCGACAATCAGCACGTCAGTGGAAATAGCGGATGACATCAAGCAACCTCACAGGCGAAAACAGACCGGCAGTATACAGCCTCAGTGCCCGGCGGTTTTCGAGAACAGCTGGATCACCACCACGCCCAACAGAATCAGGCCCATGCCGGCGATGGCGGGCATGTCCAGTTTCTGCCCGTAGACCACCAGTGCGGCAATGCTCACCAACACGATGCCCATGCCCGACCAGATGGCGTAGGTAATGCCTACGGGGATCACGCGCACCACCAGGATCAGCATCCAGAACGCGATGGCATAGCCGCAAATGACCAGGAACAACGGCAGCGGCGTGCTCAGGCCCTTCACGGCTTTCATGCTGGTGGTGGCAATCACTTCGCAGCAAATGGCGATAGCGAGGAAGTAGTAGGCAGTCATGGTGTGAACCCTCTGAAGTTGGTTCGCATTCTAGAGGCTGGGCAGATGAGGTAAAGTGAATACCTATCTATGCAGGAGATAGGTTGCCATGGGCATCCAATGGAATCTGGAGCAGATCCAGCTGTTCGTGCAGGTGGCCGAGCAGTGTTCGTTTTCGGCCGTGGCGCGCCAGCAGGGCCGTGCCCAGTCGGCAGTCAGCAGTGCGATTGCCCTCCTTGAAGAAGACCTGGGCGTGACCCTGTTCAACCGCAGCAGCGGCCGCCAGCCGCAGCTGACCGAGGCGGGCAGGGCGCTTCTGGAAGAAGCCCGCGAGCTGCTGCGCCAGTGTGAGCGCCTGGACGGCCGCGCGCTGGCGCTGCACCGGGGCCAGGAGGCGCAGTTGCGCCTGGCCCAGGACGAGGCCATGCCCTACCAGCCGGTGCTGGACAGCCTGGAGAAACTGGCGGGGCGCTACCCGGCCGTCGAAGTGCAGCTGGCCAACAGTGCCCCGGGCGACGTGGCGCGCAAGCTGGTAGAGCGGCGCGCCGACCTGGGCCTGCTGTTCCACCATGAGCATATGCCTGCCGCCCTGGAGCGCCGGGCCCTGGGCAGCGTCGAGATGGTCACCGTGTGTTCGGTCAACCACCCCCTGGCCACCCACGCGCACGTCAGCCGCCAGCAACTGGCCCGGCACCGCCAGCTGCTGGTGGCCCTGGAAAGCAGCCGCTACCCGGGCGGCGACCCCATCAGCCCGCAGATCTGGCGCGCCGACAGCTTCTACGTGATGGCTGAACTGCTGATGCGTGGGCTGGGCTGGGCCTGGCTGCCGCGTCATGTGGTGCAGTACCCGGCGTACCAGCAGCAGATGGTGGAGTTGAACAGCGAATGGGTGCCGCCGGCGCTGGTGGTGGAGCTGGTGTGGCGGCGCGACGAGCCGCTGGGCCCGGCGGCACGCTACCTGGCCGAGTGCTTTACCTGGCACCTGCGGGCCATTGGTTAAGCGGCCGCGCTGCTAGTAAACTCCGCCGCCATGAACAGAACTCTTTACACCCTGCTGTTTCACCTGGGGCTGCCACTGGTAGCGTTGCGGCTGTGGCTGCGTGCACGCAAGGCGCCGGCCTATGCCAAGCGTATCGGCGAGCGTTTCGCGCGCAACCTGCCGGCCATGCGCACTGGCGGTATCTGGGTGCACGCGGTGTCGGTGGGCGAGAGCATCGCTGCCGCGCCGATGATTCGCGAGCTGCTGCTTCGCCATCCCGAGCTGCCCATCACCATCACCTGCATGACCCCTACCGGTTCCGAGCGTATCCAGGCGCTGTTCGGCAACGAGCCGCGGGTGCAGCACTGCTACCTGCCCTATGACTTGCCGTGGGCTGCGGCGCGTTTCCTCGACACGGTGCAGCCGCGCCTGGCCGTCATCATGGAAACCGAACTGTGGCCCAACCACATTCACCAGTGCGCCCTGCGCGGCATTCCGGTAGCGCTGGCCAATGCGCGGTTGTCGGAGCGTTCGGCGCGTGGCTATGCACGCTTCGCCAAGCTGACCGCGCCGATGCTGGCGGAGATGAGCCTGATCGCCGCGCAGACCGAGACCGAGGCCGAACGATTCCGCCAGCTGGGCGCGCGACCTGAATGTGTGCAGGTGACGGGCTCGATCAAGTTTGACCTGAAGGTCGATGGCCACCTGCTGGAGCGCGCAGCGCAATTGCGCCAGGAATGGCAGGCCGGCGGCCGGCCGATCTGGATCGCCGCCAGCACCCACGAGGGCGAGGACGCGGTGATTCTCGCTGCCCACCGGCAACTGCTGGCGAGCCACGGCGACGCTCTGCTGATACTGGTGCCACGCCACCCTGAACGCTTCAACAGCGTGTTCGAACTCAGCGTGGCCGAGGGCTTCGACAGCGTGCGTCGCTCCAGCGGCGCGGCGGTGACTGCGCAGCAACAGGTGCTGGTGGGCGACACCATGGGCGAGTTGCTGTTCCTCTACGCCCTGGCCGACATGGCGTTCGTGGGCGGCAGCCTGGTGCCCAATGGCGGCCACAACCTGCTGGAACCGGCGGCGCTGGCGAAGCCGGTGCTCAGCGGGCCGCACCTGTTCAACTTCCTGGAGATCGCCGCCATGCTGCGCCAGGCGGGAGCGTTGATCGAGGTGGACGACGCGGCCGGGCTGGCGCTGGCGGTGCGGCAGTTGATCGAGCTGCCGCAGGATGCCCAACGCATCGGCCAGGCGGGGTTGGCGGTGATGCAGGCCAACCAGGGGGCGTTGGAGCGGTTGCTGGTAGGGTTGAACTGGTTGTTGCGCCCCTGACGCGGCCTGGCGGCCGCTGCTACAGGGCTGCGGCCGGCGCATTACGCGAACTATTTCTTCACAGGCTTGAGCAACTCCTGCGCGGCCTTGGCCAAATCCGGCGGCAGGAAGTCCTTGTCCGGGTTGTAGTCGGGCTTCAGCCAGCGCGCCAGGTCCTGCAAATCCTGCGGGCTGAGCGTGCCGGCGGCCTGTTTCAAGCGCAGGTTGTCGAGGATGTAGTCATAGCGGCTGTTGTTGTAGTCGCGCACCGACGAATACAGCTGCCGCTGCGCGTCCAGCACGTCGACGATGTTGCGCGTGCCCACCTGGTAGCCGATTTCCGTGGCTTCCACCGCGCTCTGGTTGGAGATGATCGACTGCTTGCGCGCCTGCACCTGTTCCACGTCGGTATTCACCGCGCGGTGCAGGTTGCGGGTGTTCTCCACCACCTGGCGGCGCAGACCTTCACGTTGCTGTTCGCTCTGGCTCAGGCGCTGGTACGCCTCGCGCACCTGGGAGCTGGTGAGACCGCCGCTATACAGCGGAATATTCACCTGCAGGCCGACGGTGCGCTGCTCCACATCACCGTGGTAGGTCACGCCGGGGAAGGCGCTGGGGTTGCTGAAGCCCAGCAGGTCGTTGTCACCTTTCTCGTATTTGGCCACCGCGTCCACGGTAGGCGCATGGCCGGCCTTACGCTGGCGCAGGGTTTCCTCGGCGCTGGTCACGGCGTAGGCGCTGGCCTGCAGGTTGAGGTTCTGCTGGGAGGCGGTCTCGACCCAGGTCTTCGCATCGTTGGGGCTGGGCGGCAGCACCGGCAGCGTGTGCACCACGCCCTGCACCGAGTTGTAGTCGCGGTTGGTCAGCGTCACCAGCGCCTCGAAGGCGTCGTCCACCTGGCGTTGGGCGACGATGCGGTTGGCGCGGGCGGTGTCGTAGCTGGCCTGGGATTGCAGCACGTCGGTCTTGTCCGACAGGCCTACGTTGAAGCGCTCGTTGGACTGGTCCAGCTGGCGCTTGAACGCTGCCTCCTCGGCCTTGGTGGCGGCCAGGGTGTCCTGGGCGCGCAGCACGCTGAAGTAGTCCTCGGCGGTCTGCAGAATCAGGTTCTGCTCGGTGGCGGACAGCTGCAGGGCGGCCTGCTCGTTCACGGCCTTGGCTGCCTTCAACTGGAACCAGCGGTCGGCGCGAAAAATCGGCTGGGCCAGCGTCGCCTGGTAGCTGGTGCCGCTGCGGTTGGTGGTCTGCGCAGGCTCGTCTAGCTGGGTGCGCACGCTGGTGATGTCGCTGCCCGCCGACAGGTTGGGCAGCAGGCCGGCGCGGGCCTGGGGCACCACTTCGCTCTGGGCGGCATAGTCGGCGCGGGCCGCGGCCAGGTCGGCGTTGTTGTTGACGGCTTCCCGATACACGCTGACCAGATCCGTGCGGCTGGCCAGGGGCGCTATCTCTGCTGCCTGTGGCATTGCGTTGAACGCACCTGACACCGCAATCGCCAGTGCAATTTTGCGCAGCATGATTCAATCCTTGTAATTAAACGCTGTGCGAGTGTAGTTGCACGGGCGTGCTGCAACAATCCGGCATATCCGCCATTTATCCCGCCCCATCACGCAAGGCTTGTCGTTTGGCCGGCTGCGCGTCTAGACTGGCCGGGTTCTTGTCGGGGTGCCTTGAGTGAAAGGCTGAGATCGGTTAATCCGGATCCCGTTGAACCTGATCAGGTTAGCGCCTGCGTAGGGAACAAGATTTCTCGTCCTCCCGGCGAGTCCTCTTGTGCTTCGTCCGGGAAATTGTTCATTTTGTGAGCAGTTTGCGACGGCCAAAGCACAGCACCGCCCCAGGTGCAGTCCGTGCCTTTTTCAGGTTCCACTCCCGACATTCCACTGCTGGATGCTGTCTGGAGAGCCTGTGATGAGTAAACAAGAAAAAAACCTTGCCCACCTGAGCGAGTCTGCCCAGGTCGACGCGCAATCGGTAAAGCCGTTCACCCGTTCGCAAAAAGTCTACGTGCAGGGCTCGCGCCCCGACATCCGCGTGCCCATGCGTGAAATCAGCCTGGACGTGACGCCAACGGACTTCGGTGGCGAGATCAACGCCCCGGTCACCGTGTACGACACCTCCGGCCCCTACACCGACCCCAACGTGGTGATCGACGTGCGCAAGGGTCTGGCCGACGTGCGTTCGGCGTGGATCGACGACCGTGGCGACACCGAGTGCCTGGGCGGCCTGAGCTCGCACTTCGGCCAGCAGCGCCTCAACGATGAAGAACTGACCAAGCTGCGCTTCGCCCACGTGCGCAACCCGCGCCGGGCCAAGGCCGGTGCCAACGTCAGCCAGATGCACTACGCGCGCCAGGGCATCATCACCGCCGAGATGGAATACGTGGCCATCCGCGAGAACATGAAGCTGGCCGAGGCGCGCGCCGCCGGCCTGCTGAAAGAGCAGCACAAGGGCCACAGCTTCGGCGCCAGCATTCCCAAGGAGATCACCGCCGAGTTCGTGCGTGAAGAGATCGCCCGCGGCCGCGCCATCATTCCGGCCAACATCAACCACACCGAACTTGAGCCGATGATCATCGGCCGCAACTTCCTGGTGAAGATCAATGGCAACATCGGCAACAGCGCCCTGGGCTCCTCCATCGAGGAAGAAGTGGCCAAGCTCACCTGGGGCATCCGCTGGGGCTCGGACACGGTGATGGACCTGTCCACCGGCAAGCACATCCATGAAACCCGCGAGTGGATCATCCGCAACTCGCCGGTGCCCATCGGTACCGTGCCGATCTACCAGGCGCTGGAGAAGGTGAACGGCGTGGCCGAGGACCTGACCTGGGAGCTGTTCCGCGACACCCTGATCGAACAGGCCGAGCAGGGCGTGGACTACTTCACCATCCACGCCGGCGTGCTGCTGCGCTATGTGCCGCTGACCGCCAAGCGCGTCACCGGCATCGTCAGCCGCGGCGGCTCGATCATGGCCAAGTGGTGCCTGGCGCACCATAAAGAGAACTTCCTCTACACCCACTTCGACGAAATCTGCCAGATCATGAAGGCCTATGACGTCAGCTTCTCGCTGGGCGACGGCCTGCGCCCCGGCTCGATTGCCGACGCCAACGACGAAGCGCAATTCGGCGAGCTGGAAACCCTCGGCGAGTTGACCAAGATCGCCTGGAAGCACGACGTGCAGTGCATGATCGAAGGCCCTGGCCACGTGCCCATGCAACTGATCAAGGAGAACATGGACAAGCAGCTGGAATGCTGCGACGAGGCGCCGTTCTACACCCTGGGCCCGCTGACCACCGACATCGCGCCAGGCTACGACCACATTACCTCGGGCATCGGTGCGGCGATGATCGGCTGGTTCGGTTGCGCCATGCTCTGCTACGTCACGCCCAAGGAGCACCTGGGCCTGCCGAACAAGGATGACGTCAAGACCGGCATCATTACCTACAAGATCGCCGCCCATGCCGCCGATCTGGCCAAGGGGCACCCCGGCGCGCAGATCCGCGACAATGCCCTGAGCAAGGCGCGTTTCGAGTTCCGCTGGGAAGACCAGTTCAACCTGGGCCTGGACCCGGACACCGCGCGCGCCTACCACGATGAAACCCTGCCCAAGGACTCGGCCAAGGTGGCGCATTTCTGCTCCATGTGCGGGCCGAAGTTCTGCTCGATGAAAATCACCCAGGAAGTGCGCGAATACGCGGCCAACCAGAAGATCGAGGCTGTGGATATCTCCATGGAGGAGGGCATGCGCGAGCAGGCGGCGCGCTTCAAGCAGGAAGGCAGCCAGCTGTACCAGAAGGTCTGACACTGCGTTGAATCTTCACGAATAACTGTGGGAGCTGGCTTGCCAGCGAGCTTTTCGGCGGCTTTGAAAAGCTCGCTGGCAAGCCAGCTCCCACAGTCCCAATGTGCATAACAACCCATCTCCTCCGAGATCCAAATTGAACACACCCAGCCATTATTCCCCGGACGTTGCTGTCCCTTCCTCCCAGCGCGTGTTCGGCGCCCGGGACCTGTTTTCCCTGTGGTTCTCCCTCGGCATCGGCCTGATGGTGCTGCAGACCGGTGCCCTGCTGGCGCCGGGCCTGGGCCTGTCGGGTTCGTTGCTGGCGATTTTGCTGGGCACTGCGGTAGGCGTGGTACTGCTGGCGGCTGTCGGCGTCATCGGCAGCGACACCGGCCTGTCGTCCATGGCCGCCTTGCGCCTGAGCCTGGGCCAATACGGCGCAGCGCTGCCGGCGCTGCTCAACCTGTTGCAGCTGGTGGGCTGGGGCGCGTTTGAGATTATCGTGATGCGCGACGCCGCCAGCCTGCTCGGCGCGCGGGCGTTTGGCGAGGGCAGCGCGCTCACCAACCCGATGCTCTGGACCCTGGTGTTCGGCGCCCTGGCCACGTTGCTGGCGGTCAGCGGCCCGCTGACCTTCGTGCGCAAGTTTTTGCGCAAATGGGGCATCTGGCTGCTGCTGGCCGCCTGCCTGTGGCTGACCTGGAACCTGTTCGCCAAGGCCGACCTGGGCGCCCTGTGGGCCAAGGCCGGCGACGGCAGCATGAGTTTCGCGGTGGGCTTCGACATTGCCATCGCCATGCCGTTGTCCTGGTTGCCGCTGATCGCCGACTACTCGCGCTTCGGCCGTGCGGCCAAGGGCGTGTTCGGCGGCACCGTGCTGGGCTTCTTCATCGGCAACTTCTGGCTGATGAGCCTGGGCGTCGCCTATACCCTGGCCTTCGCCCCAAGCGGCGAGACCAACGCGCTGCTGTTGGCGCTGGCCGGTGCGGGCCTGGGTATCCCGTTGCTGCTGATTCTGCTGGACGAGTCGGAAAACGCCTTCGCCGACATCCACTCGGCGGCGGTGTCCACCGGCCTGCTGGTGCGCCTGAAGGTCGAACACCTGGCGCTGGCCATCGGCATCGTCTGCACGCTGATTGCCTGCTTTGCGCCGCTGGCGCAGTACCAGAACTTCCTGCTGCTGATCGGCTCGGTGTTCGCGCCGCTGTTCGGCGTGGTGCTGGTGGACCATTTCATCCTGCGCAAGCGCAGTGCCCAGGCCCAGGCCGTGCCGCTGCGCTGGACCGCGCTGGTGGCCTGGGTGGGCGGCATCGCCACCTACCACGTGCTGGCCAACCTCTACCCCGAGGGCGGCGCCACCCTGCCGTCATTGCTGCTGGCCGGGTTGCTGCACGCGGTGCTGGCAGCGGTCAGCCGCGGCCGGGAAACAGTGCCGGCTTGATCACGCCATTGAGCCGCTGGTAGTCGACCTTGATCTCGGCCTGCCCCAAAGCGTAGGGGGCGATGGTGTTGACGTCATACTTGAGGATGATGCCCGCCGAGGTCAGGGCGATGTGCGTGGTGTGCTTGAACGGCCAGTCCTTGACGAACTTGGGGTCACTGGCCAGGCCATTGTCGGCCAGCCAGCCGCGGTGGGCCTCTTCCGCGGCTTTCCAGAACGCCGGCTCTTCGCCGGGCACCAGCATGTCCGCAAGCGTCAGCACTTTCTGCTGCTGGCGCGACCAGTTGATGAAGTCGCGGCCGGGGATGCCTTCCGGCGCGCCGGTGTCCAGGTAGCTCGACACTTCCACGATCACCAGCCCGTCATGCTGGTCGCGTACCTTGGATTGCAGGTAGCTGCCGTAGCGGTTGGGCGCATGGGCCAGGAAGCTGTCCTCGTAGGCTTTCAGCGAGGTGGGCAACTGGGCATTGGCGTCGGTGCGGGTCAATTGCAGCATGCCGCGCTCCATGATCGGGTCAAGGGCGGGCTCGCTGGGGAAATGGATCACGTCCAGGTTGAACAGCGGGCAGTCTGGCGCCGTGCAGCCAGGTTTCACGTGCTCGAAGGCATCGCGGCGCGTGTCCAGCGGTTTGTTCATGCTTGGCTGAAACAGGCTTTGGCAAGCGCCCAGTGTCAGGGCCACGGCGGCCATGGACGTGAATTTCAGAAGCGACATGGTGTTCCTTGACGGTCAGGAAGGGGGTTGCGGGCAAATGTTGTCGTGCTTCGACTCTCGGCATCGCCTTCAGTTCGCCACTAAGCTCAATAGTAACGGGCCGCGGCCCTGCCGCCTATCTTGCCGGGCGCGGCGGGGTCTTGAAAGGGGCTGCAAAGCGCTGGCATCGCAGTTAGGATGGCGCGAAGCTGCACGGACGATGACGAGGTTTTACATGACAGACAGGGCACAGCCGACCAAGGTCGAGATCCTCGAGCGCGAGAACTGCTACAAGGGGTTCTACCAACTGGACCGCCTGCACCTGCGCCATGAGCTGTTCGATGGCGGCACCAGCAAGGACATGACCCGCGAAGTGTTCGTGCGCCACGACGCCGTGTGCGTGCTGCCCTACGACCCCAAGCGTGACGAAGTGGTGCTGCTGGAGCAGTTCCGCGTCGGCGCCATGCTGAAAACCGCCAACCCCTGGCTGGTGGAGATGGTTGCCGGTCTGATCGACAAGGCCGAGCAACCGGAAGAAGTTGCGCACCGCGAGGCCGAGGAGGAAGCTGGGCTTGTGCTGCAGTCGCTCTGGCCCATCACCAAATACTTCCCTTCGCCAGGCGGCAGCACCGAATTCGTGCATCTGTACCTGGGGCATTGCAACAGCGAAGGGGTGGGTGGCCTGTTCGGCTTGAAGGAAGAAAACGAGGACATCCGCGTTACCGTATGGGCTTATGAAGACGCCCTGCAGGCCGTGCGTGATGGCAAGATCATCAACGCGGCAACGATCATCGCCCTGCAGTGGCTGGCGTTGAACCGCGAGGAAGTCAGGGGGCTGTGGAAGTGAACCTGTTGCGCGACCGCTACCGTGTCGACCTGGTCGGCCTGCAGGCAGCCTGCGAGGCAAACTACGCGCGCCTGATGCGCCTGTTGCCGAACATGCGCCATGAACAGCATTCGCGCAAAGTGGCCATGACCCAGGGCGAGCAGATGCTGGGCGTGCTCACCCTGGAAGTGCTGCTCGCCTGCCCCTACACCACCACCTTGCGCGTACGCCAGGAACACAGCCTGCCGTGGCTGCCGGTGCCGCAGCTGGAAGTGCAGGTGTACCACGACGCGCGCATGGCCGAAGTGGTCAGCGCCGAACACGCCCGCCGCTTCCGCAGCGTGTACCCGTACCCCAATGCCAGCATGCACCAGCCCGACGAGAAGGCGCAGTTGAACCTGTTCCTGGGGGAATGGTTGAGCCATTGCCTGGCGTGTGGGCATGAGTATGAGTATGTGCGGTAGCAACGCCCTCGATCTCAAGGACGAGACGAAACCTGCGCCGTGCACCTCCAAGCCTGATCACGGTTACGTTTTTTATCCCCAGATGTGAGCCACATCCCGCCCCCGCGTTTGCCCCCCGCCCGCATCCCCACCATAATCCTTGCTGGTACCCCCTGAAGGAGACGGCCTTGCCGAGCGCACCCACCCCTACCACCGACGAAGCCGTGCTGCTGGTGCAGATTTCGGACAGCCACCTGTTCGCCGACGTCGACGGCGCCCTGTTGGGCCTGAAGACCGCCGACAGCCTCGCGCGGGTGGTCGAGAAGGTGCTGGCCGAGCAGCCGCGCATTGATTTGGTGGTGGCCAGCGGCGACCTGTCCCAGGACGGCAGCCTGGAGTCGTACCAGCGTTTCGAGGCGCTGACCGCGCCCATCCAGGCGCCCAAGCGCTGGTTCGCCGGCAACCACGACGAGCCGGTGCCCATGGAGCAGGCCGCGCAGGGCCGCGACTACCTGCAGCCGGTGGTCGACCTGGGCAACTGGCGCATCACCTTGCTTGATTCTTCGGTGACCGGCTCGGTACCTGGCTATCTGGCGGACGACCAGCTGCAATTGCTGGCCCAGGCCCTCAGCGAGGCGCCGGAGCGTCACCACCTGATCTGCTTCCACCACCACCCGGTGTCCATTGACTGTTCATGGATGGAACCCATCGGCCTGCGCAACCCCCACGCACTGTTCGAGGTGCTCGACCGCTTCCCCCAGGCGCGCGCGCTGCTGTGGGGCCACATCCACCAGGACTTCGAGCGCGAGCGCAACGGCGTACGGCTGATCGCCTCGCCGTCCACCTGCATTCAGTTCAAGCCAGGCAGCGAGGATTTCGCCCTGGACGAGCTGGCGCCGGGGTACCGGTGGTTGCGGCTGCTGCCGGACGGGAAGATTGAAACAGGGGTTTCGCGGCTGGAAGGCTTCGAGTTCACCCCCGACATGGGTGCCGAAGGTTACTGACCCTGTAGCAGCGGCCGAAGGCCGCGTCCGCTGGCACCGCAGCGTGCCAGAGGCAGCAGTTCGAGGCGGTGA
This sequence comes from Pseudomonas sp. JC1203, assembly GCF_056175065.1. Classification (NCBI taxonomy): domain Bacteria; kingdom Pseudomonadati; phylum Pseudomonadota; class Gammaproteobacteria; order Pseudomonadales; family Pseudomonadaceae; genus Pseudomonas; species Pseudomonas sp. JC1203. The sequence goes on along the minus strand of NZ_JBWCAM010000010.1, from coordinate 86,572 downwards.
CGCAGCCTGGCGGCAGCTGCTACGGGGGCGGAATATATTGTTGCCAATTGCCTGAACCTGCCTAAACGTCACCAAGGCGCTGTAAACTGGGCGCCTTTTGCAAGGGAGGTGTCGGCGTGACGGGTTCCATTCTCTATATCCACGGTTTGAACAGCGCGCCGGCGTCGAAGAAGGCCAGCACGCTCACCGAGGTCATGCAGCGCATGGGCCTGGAAGGGCAATTGCGGGTGCCGGCGTTGCACCATCACCCACGCGAGGCCATCGGCCAGCTGGAGGCGGCCATCGCCGAGCTGGGCGCGCCCTTGCTGGTGGGAAGCTCGCTGGGCGGCTACTATGCCACTCACTTGGCCGAGCGCCACGGCCTCAAGGCATTGCTGATCAACCCGGTGGTCAACCCGCACCGTCTGTTCGACGGTTTCCTCGGCACCCAGCAAAACCTGTATACCGGTGAGAGCTGGGAACTGACCCTGGACCACGTCGATGCCCTGGCGGCATTGGAAGTGGCGGCCCCGCAAGACCCCCAGCGTTATCAAGTGTGGCTGCAAACAGCCGATGAAACCCTTGATTACCGCCAGGCCGAGCGGTTCTACCGGGCCTGCGCACTGCGCATCCAGGCCGGCGGCGACCACGGTTACCAAGGCTTCGGCGCACAATTGCCCAGCCTGCTGAATTTTGCCGGGATCGCGCCCGGGCTGTACCACGGCATTGATTTTTCCCAGCTTTGAGCTGTTTATTTTTCATGAACGACTGACGACGAGAACCCATGGCCAATCCCAGCGCTAGCTCTTATAACGCAGACGCCATCGAAGTCCTCTCGGGCCTCGACCCGGTGCGCAAACGCCCGGGCATGTACACCGACACCACGCGGCCGAACCACCTCGCCCAGGAAGTCATCGACAACAGCGTCGACGAAGCGCTGGCCGGCCACGCCAAGTCGATCCAGGTAATCCTGCACGCCGACCACTCGCTGGAAGTGAGTGACGACGGCCGCGGCATGCCTGTGGATATCCACCCCGAGGAAGGCGTCAGCGGTGTTGAGCTGATCCTCACCAAGCTGCACGCCGGCGGCAAGTTCTCCAACAAGAACTACCAGTTCTCCGGCGGTCTGCACGGCGTGGGCATTTCCGTGGTCAACGCCCTGTCCAACCAGGTACGGGTCAAGGTCAAGCGCGACGGCAACGAGTACCAGATGACCTTCGCCGATGGCTTCAAGGCCACCGACCTGGAAGTGATCGGCACCGTGGGCAAGCGCAACACCGGCACCAGCGTGTATTTCGCCCCGGACCCGAAGTATTTCGATTCGCCGAAGTTCTCGGTCAGCCGCCTCAAGCACGTGCTCAAGGCCAAGGCCGTGCTGTGCCCGGGGCTGCTGGTCAGCTTCGAAGACAAGGGCAGCGGCGAGAAGGTCGAGTGGCATTACGAGGACGGGCTGCGCTCGTACCTGGTGGATGCGGTCACCGAATTCAGCCGCCTGCCTGACGAGCCGTTCTGCGGCAGCCTGGCCGGCAACAAGGAAGCAGTGGACTGGGCCCTGCTGTGGCTGCCCGAGGGCGGCGACAGCGTGCAGGAAAGCTACGTCAACCTGATCCCCACCGCGCAGGGTGGCACCCATGTCAACGGCCTGCGCCAGGGCCTGCTGGACGCCATGCGCGAGTTCTGCGAGTTCCGCAACCTGCTGCCGCGCGGCCTGAAGCTGGCCCCGGAAGACATCTGGGAGCGCATCGCCTTCGTGCTGTCCATGAAGATGCAGGACGCGCAGTTCTCCGGCCAGACCAAGGAGCGCCTCTCCTCCCGTGAGGCTGCGGCCTTCGTCTCCGGCGTGGTCAAGGACGCCTTCAGCCTGTGGCTGAACGCCCACCCCGAGCTGGGCATGCAGCTGGCCGAACTGGCCATCAGCAACGCCGGCCGTCGCCTGAAGGCCAGCAAGAAGGTCGAGCGCAAGCGCATTACCCAGGGGCCGGCGCTGCCGGGCAAGCTGGCGGACTGCGCGGGCCAGGACCCGATGCGCTCCGAACTGTTCCTGGTGGAGGGTGACTCCGCCGGCGGCTCGGCCAAGCAGGCGCGGGACAAGGAATTCCAGGCCATCCTGCCGCTGCGCGGCAAAATCCTCAACACCTGGGAAGTGGACGGCAGCGAAGTGCTGGCCAGCCAGGAAGTGCACAACATCGCCGTGGCCATTGGCGTCGACCCGGGCGCCGCGGACATGAGCCAGCTGCGCTACGGCAAGATCTGCATCCTCGCCGACGCCGACTCCGACGGCCTGCACATCGCCACCTTGCTGTGCGCGCTGTTCGTGCAGCATTTCCGCCCGCTGGTGGATGCGGGGCACGTGTACGTGGCCATGCCGCCGCTGTACCGCATCGACCTGGGCAAGGAGATCTACTACGCCCTGGACGAGGCCGAGCGCGACGGCATTCTCGACCGCCTGGTGGCCGAGAAGAAACGCGGCAAGCCGCAGGTCACCCGATTCAAGGGCCTGGGCGAGATGAACCCGCCGCAGTTGCGCGAAACCACCATGGACCCCAACACTCGCCGCCTGGTGCAGCTGACCCTGGACGACTTCGCCCAGGCTTCGGAAATCATGGACATGCTGCTGGCGAAGAAACGCGCCGGCGACCGCAAGTCGTGGCTGGAATCCAAGGGCAACCTGGCCGAGGTACTGGCCTGATGCGGCATGCGTTGGCAGCACTGCTGCTGACCGTGCTGCCGCTGCTGGCCCACGCTGCGCCGGTGGAGGAGCTGAAGTTGCTGGCCGAGCACCCGGTGGACGGGATGGTTGGCGGCAACCTGTCGGGCATCGCCGCCTGCGGTGGCCGGTTGTGGACGGAATCGGATCGCGACGACGGCATCATCTACCGGCTCGACACCAGCGACACCGTGTGGAAAGCCGAGAACGTGCTCATCGACGTGCCGCCGCCACCGGCGGACACCGGCCTGCCGATGATGCTGCGCGCCACGGCCCACGCGGCCGCGGTGATCCGCGGCGGCATTCTCGACTTCGAAGGCATTACTTGCGATGCCCAGGGCAACCGCTACTTGGTCAGCGAAGGCTTTGCCGCCGTGCTGCAGGTGCCTGTGGATGGCAAGCCGAACTGGCTGAAGATCGACCCCGCGATAATCCGCGAAGCCAACGCCAAGGGCATGCTGCGCCACTTCAACGCCATTTTCGAAGGCCTGGCCATCAACGCTGCAGGCGACCACCTGTGGCTGGCCGCCGAGCGCCAGCACCGCGGCCTGCTGTCGGTGTACAAGCAGGCGGACGGCACCTGGGGCTGCAAGGGCAGCTGCATCCTGCTGAACGAGGGCGGCACCGAAATGCAGCCCGACAAGCTGCCGGGTGCTCACCGGGTGTCCCGCGACTTCGCCGACCTGTCGCTGTACAAGGGCAAGCTGTATACCCTGGAGCGCAACATCTACCAGATCTGCCGCCGTGACCTGCAAACGGCCAAGGTCGAGCACTGCTGGTCGTTCGCCGACGAGGCGTTGCTGCCCAACCGCCAGTACGCGCAGAAATACGGCCTGGCCGAAGCGCTGATCGTCGACGACACCGGCGCCTGGGTAGGCATCGACAACAACGATGGCGCCCGTGCCGACGGTGAGGTGCGCCCTATCGTCTGGCGCTTTGCCGCGCCTGCGGGCGGCTGGAACGCTGCCCCGTGAGCACGCAACCTGCTGGCAAGCGTGCCGGGCGGATCTTCCTGATCCTGGCCTGGGCTGCGCTGCTGTTCCTGGCCACGCGGTTTTTCGGGCATTTCCAGCAGGCCCGCGAGAACCCCAACCCGGTGGTCGCCAGCGAGCACGGCCAGGGTTACATCGAGGTGCGCCTGGCCAGCAACGGGCAGGGGCACTTCGTGGCCAGCGGCATGATCAACGGCACGCCGGTACAGTTTATGCTCGACACCGGCGCCACCGACGTGGCGGTCAGCAAGGCCTTGGCCGAACAGCTGAAGCTGCCCTATGGCTACCCGATCACGGTGAACACCGCCAACGGCCAGGCCCAGGGCTTCCGCACGCGGCTGGCCAGCTTGCAATTGGGCGACATTGTCCTCAGGGACGTGCGCGCCGTGGCCATCCCGGACATGGATGGCGAACAGGTGCTGCTCGGCATGAGCGCCCTGAAACAACTCGAATTTTCCCAGCGCGGCGGCACCATGCTGTTGCGCCAGACTACACAATGATGAGGCCCGCATGAGCGACTCCCTTGATCTCAGCCTGGACGGCGTAGAACGCCGCTCGCTGGCTGACTTCACCGAACAGGCCTACCTCAACTACTCCATGTACGTGATCATGGACCGGGCCCTGCCGCACATCGGCGACGGCCTCAAGCCGGTCCAGCGTCGTATCGTCTACGCCATGAGTGAGCTGGGGCTGGATGCCGATTCCAAGCACAAGAAGTCGGCCCGTACCGTGGGTGACGTGCTCGGTAAATTCCACCCGCACGGCGACTCGGCCTGCTACGAAGCCATGGTGCTGATGGCGCAGCCGTTCAGCTACCGCTACACGCTGGTGGACGGCCAGGGCAACTGGGGTGCGCCGGACGACCCCAAGTCGTTCGCGGCCATGCGTTACACCGAGGCGCGCCTGTCGCGCTATTCCGAAGTGCTGCTCAGCGAGCTGGGCCAGGGCACCGCGGACTGGGTGCCGAACTTCGACGGCACACTCGATGAGCCAGCGGTGTTGCCAGCGCGTTTGCCGAACATCCTGCTCAACGGCACTACCGGCATCGCCGTGGGCATGGCCACCGACGTGCCGCCGCACAACCTGCGCGAAGTGGCCACGGCCTGCGTGCGCCTGCTGGATGAGCCCAAGGCCACCATCGAGCAACTGTGCGAGCACATCCAGGGCCCGGACTACCCGACCGAAGCAGAAATCATCACCCCGCGTGCCGAACTGCTGAAAATCTACGAAACCGGCCGTGGCTCGGTGCGCATGCGTGCGGTGTACCGCATCGAGGACGGCGACATCGTCGTCACCGCGCTGCCGCATCAGGTTTCCGGGGCCAAGGTGCTGGAGCAGATCGCCGCGCAGATGCAGGCCAAGAAGCTGCCGATGGTCGCCGACCTGCGTGACGAGTCGGACCACGAGAACCCGTGCCGCATCGTCATCATCGCCCGGTCCAACCGGGTCGACCTCGACGAGCTGATGCAACACCTGTTCGCCACCACCGAGCTTGAATCCACCTACCGCGTCAACGTCAACATCATTGGCCTGGACGGCCGCCCGCAGCTGAAAAACCTGCGCGCGCTGCTGCTGGAGTGGCTGGAATTCCGCATCAACACCGTGCGCCGCCGCCTCAAGTTCCGCCTGGACAAGGTAGAGCGCCGCCTGCACCTGTTGGAAGGCCTGCTGGTGGCGTTCCTCAACCTGGATGAAGTTATCCACATCATCCGTACCGAGGAACACCCCAAGGCTGCGCTGATCGCACGCTTCGACCTGACCGAGACCCAGGCCGAATACATCCTGGAGACCCGCCTGCGGCAGCTGGCGCGCCTGGAAGAGATGAAGATCCGCAACGAGCAGGACGAGCTGGCCAAGGAACAAGCCAAGCTGCAGGCCCTGCTGGGCAGCGAGAGCAAACTGCGCAAGCTGGTGCGCAGCGAACTGATCAAGGACGCCGAAACCTACGGCGACGACCGTCGTTCGCCTATCGTGGCCCGTGCCGAGGCCAAGGCCTTGTCGGAAAACGAGCTGATGCCGACCGAGCCGGTTACCGTGGTGCTGTCGGAAAAAGGCTGGGTGCGTTGCGCCAAGGGCCACGATATCGACGCCACCGGCCTGTCGTACAAGGCGGGCGATGGCTTCAAGGTGTCGGCCATTGGCCGCTCCAACCAGTTCTCGGTGTTCATTGACTCCACCGGCCGCAGCTATTCGGTGGCGTCGCACACGCTGCCATCGGCCCGTGGCCAGGGCGAGCCGCTGACCGGGCGGCTGACCCCGCCGCCGGGTGCAACCTTTGAGTGTGTGTTGCTGCCCGACGACGATGCGCTGTACGTGATTGCCTCGGACGCCGGTTACGGCTTCGTGGTCAAGGGCGAAGACCTGCAGGCCAAGAACAAGGCCGGCAAGGCGCTGCTCAGCCTGCCCAATGGCGCCAAGGTGCTGGCCCCGCGGCCGGTGCCGGACCGCGAGAACAACTGGCTGGCTGCTGTCACAACGGAAGGGCGCCTGCTGATTTTCAAAGTGGCCGACCTACCCCAGCTGGGCAAGGGAAAGGGCAACAAAATCATCGGCATTCCGGGTGATCGCGTGGCTAGCCGTGAGGAATACGTCACTGATTTGGCGGTGATTTCCGATGGCGCAACGCTTGTATTGCAAGCCGGCAAGCGTACATTGTCGCTCAAGGGCGATGACCTCGAGCATTACAAGGGCGAGCGTGGGCGGCGCGGCAACAAGCTGCCGCGTGGCTTCCAACGGGTGGATGCCCTGTTGGTGGAAAACGCTGGCTGACGCGATGGTGCTGTCTGGGAATTGCTCCCAGACAGCACGCTAGAGCGGCTGGTGGCGCTTTTTAAGCGCAGTTCGACGCTTAAGCGCTGGAGTCGTAGCGCATATTCGCGGATGATATGTCCTCTTGAGGTGCCGGCGTGGCTGAGTACCCAGACGAATTCGTTGAGTATCACTGCGGTGAGCCTTGTGGCTGCCGCCTGGATGGAATGATGACTTTTTTGCGCCTTCCTGTTTTATTGCTGACCGGTGTATTGGCCCTGGCGGGCTGCGCCGCTCATCAGCCGGTCGCGCTTTACCAGCTCGACAGTGGCAACCCCGGCCAACCCAAGCAGAGCTCCGGCATGTCGGTACTGCTGGGCCCGGTTTCCGTGGCCGACTACCTGCAACGCGAAACCCTGTTGCAGCGCCAGCCTGATGGCAGCCTCAGCGCGGCGACCGATGGTCGCTGGGCCGGCAGCCTGTCTTCGGACATCGACCAACTGCTGCTGCGCCAACTGGCGTGGCGCCTGGACAGCCAGCGCGTGACCCTGGCGCCTGCCACCAACACCGGCACGCCGGACGTGCAGGTGCTGCTGTCGATCACCCGTCTGGACTCGGGTGACTCGCAGCCGGCCATTCTCGATGCCCAATGGCGTCTGCTCGACCGTCGTGGCCAGGTGCGGGACAACCGCATCGTTCACCTGGAAGAGAAGCATGCCGGCGGCACTGCGGCCCAGGTGAAAGCCCAGGGCGTGCTGTTGCAGCGCCTGGCCGAGCAGCTGAGCGTGGCGCTGAAGCCATTGGCCAACCAGCCTGCGCTGGTGGAAGAGAAGAAGCCTGCGGCGAAGCCGGTGGCCAAGGAAGAGCCGGACAAACCGAAGATGCCGATCGCTTCGCCGATTCGCACCGACATGGAAGTGTTCCGCTTCTAACGAAAAAGCCCGCAGCGATGCGGGCTTTTTTGTGGGTGCTTGTTGGGTTGGACGCGGCCTGCGGCCGCGGCGACAGGGCGGCTCAGCCGCCCCCCGGCGCCGACAGGGCCACAAACCCCGGTTGGGGGGGGGGGCCGGGGGGGGGCGGCCGGCGGGGGGGGGGGCCCGCCGCCCCCCCCGCCCGCGTCATGGCCCTAAACGCGGGTTTCGTGCATTCGCGCCAGCTGGCGCTCAAGCAGCGACGGGTAGGGCTCCAGCAGGCGCTCCACGCAGCAGGCACCCTCGGGGCTGGCGATGGGGCGGATGCGGGCGCGCTGGCGCACCAGGCTGTCGTCGCTGATACGGCGCTCCACCAGCAGCAGGTTGCGGCTGTGCTGCGACAGGGCCAGGGCGTCCTGGGCAGGTTCAGTCAGCAGCAGGTCGATCTGGCTCATGCCGGCCAAGTCGTCGCCCAGCACCAGGCCCAGCTGCAGTTGCAGGGTAATGCCGCTGTCGGCTACCTCGATCTGCAGCTGGTGGCCCAGGGCGCGCAGCAGCTCGCCGCAGCAGATGGCGTTGGTCAGGTAGTCCTCGCCGCTGCTGTCGCTGTTGAACAGCATCAGCGTGCTGCCGTCGTTGAGGGTGTGCAGCTCGCTTTCATACAGCGAAGCGGCCTGGTCCAGGCAGGCGCGGTAGCGCTCCAGCAGTTCCAGCAGGCGTGCACGCGGCAGGCGGCGCAATTGTTCCTGGCCACCCAGCTGCACGGCCAGTACCGCGCTGTGCTGGGGTTCCTTCGGTGCCACGGGCGCCGGGGCAGCTTGCTTGACGGCTACCGGCGCGGTGTCGCGCAGGTCGGCGAAGGGATCTTCGCCATCTTCGTCTTCATCTTCTTCGGCATGAACCACGCGCTTGGGGGCGGGCTTCACCGGCACCGGGGTGCTTTCATCGAAGCGGGCGTCACGCAGGTTGCGCACCTCGAAGGCCGGGCCTTCGTCTTCCTCTTCATCGAACTCGGGCTCTTCCACTTCCGGCACCGGTGCAGGCTCGGGGGCGTAGCGCTGGTGCAGGTCGCGGGCCAGGTCGCCGATCTCGTCCTGGCGCTGGGTAGCCGGGGTGTGTTCGTCGATTTCGCGCAGCCACACCCGCAGTTGCAGCAGCGGGGTGGACAGGTTGCGGCCCAGGCGCAGGCTGAGGATAAGGGTCACCACCAGCAGGATGGCGCCCAGAATACCCATGCTTTCCAGGCTGATGGTCATCGGCTGCTGGAACTGGGTCATGTCCAGGCTGATGCGCAGGTGGCCTGCGGTCACGTCCTGGAAGGTGATCTTGGTCTCGTACAAGCCGCCCGCTTCGCCCAGCAGGCCACTTTTGGGGCGGCTGCCGGCTTCGGCGAGGATGCGGTTGTCGACGCTGTAGATGGCCGCGTGGGCCACCAGCGGGTTCTTCACCAGGTTATTGAGCAGCACGTTGAGGCTGAGGATGTCGTTGGACACCAACAGCTCGGTGGCCGAGGTCGCGGTCTGGGTGGTCAGGCTCTGACCCAGGGCGTCGGCCTGCTGATGCATGGCCTGCTTGAACTGCAAACCCATCACGCAGGCGTAGACCACCAGCGCCAGGGCTACCAGCAACACGTTGAGGCTGGCGATACGCAGAGCAATCGGTGCGCGGCGGTGACGCAGGGCACGGAAGATCAGCAGGAAGAAATTGTCGGTTTTTACTGGCGTGGGCCGGTTCACTGAGCGCGGCTCTTTATGTCCGTGAAGTTGCTGCGCAGTATAGCGACAGGCCCCAGAGCGGCAAAGCGCTGCCTGTGCCCGATGGTCACTGAAAGTAGGTAGAATGCGATTTTTTTCCACGAACGGGGTGCCCTTTGCGCGAAATCGTCCTGATTAACATCACCGGTTCCGACCGTCCTGGCCTGTTGGCGGCCATCACCGGTGCCTTGGCCGAGGATGGCGTGCGCATTCTGGACATCGCCCAGGCGTTGCAGCATGGCGCCCTGGCGCTGGCTGTGGTCGCCAGTGCCGACGATGCGCCCCGCCTGGCGGCGGTGCGCGAGCGCATTGCCAGCGTTGCCGGCGCGCACGTGCAGTTCACTTCGCTGTCGGAACAGGACTACCTGAGCTGGGCAGAAGCGGGCACCGGCGACCGCCACGTGCTGACCCTGATGAGCCGCGAAATCACCGCAGCCCAGGTGCAAGCCGTCACTGAAATCGCCGGCCGCCATGGCCTGGCCATCGAAGCCATCGACCGTCTGTCGGCTCGCGTCGGCCTGGCTGCCCCGGCCGCCGAAGGCAAGGCATGCCTGGAGTTCCTGGCGCGCGGCGTGCCGGCCGACCTGGCCGCGCTGCGTCGTGACTTCCTGGCCGCAGCCATGCTGCTGGACGCCGACATCGCTATCCAGCAGGACGACGTCTACCGCCGTAACCGCCGCCTGGCGGTATTCGACATGGACTCCACGCTGATCCAGGCCGAGGTCATCGACGAGTTGGCCAAGGCCCATGGCGTCGGCCACCTGGTGTCGGAGATCACCGAGCGCGCCATGCGTGGCGAGCTGGACTTCCGCGCCAGCTTCAAGGAGCGCATGGCGCTGCTGCAGGGCCTGGATGTCAGCGTGCTGGACGCCATCGGCGCTTCGCTGCGCCTGACCGAAGGCGCCGAGGTGCTGTTTGCCGAGCTCAAGCGCCTGGGTTACAAGACCGCGATCCTGTCAGGCGGCTTCACCTACTTTGCCAAGCAGGTGCAGGCCAAGTTGGGCATCGACTACGTGTTTGCCAACGAACTGCAGGTAGTGGACGGCAAGTGCACCGGTGTCGCCGTGGAGCCGATCGTGGACGCCCAGCGCAAGGCTGACCTGCTGGTGCAGTTGGCCGAGCAGGAAGGGCTGACGCTCGAGCAGACCATCGCCGTGGGTGACGGTGCCAACGACCTGCCGATGCTGGCCAAGGCCGGTTTGGGCGTGGCGTTCCGCGCCAAGCCGCTGGTGAAGCAGTCGGCGCGCCACAACATCACCACCCTGGGGCTGGATGGCGTGCTTTACCTGCTGGGCGTGCGCGACAGCCAGGCGTGACGGTGACGCGGCCTGCGGCCACTGCTACAGGATGCCCTCCGTAGCAGCTGCCGCAGGCTGCGTCCGTCACAAATCCTTCCAAAGCGATTCGAACTCGCTGCCCGCCTGCGCCGCCACTGGCGCTTTCTCCAATAGCCTGAATTCGAACTGGTTGAAGCTTCCGGTAGAGCTGACCTTGCGCCCCAGGTGCGCGCGGTTTTCCTCGCCGTGGGTGTTGATCATCACTTTCTGGCCTTCCTGGAAGGGCAGGCGCGGGGCGATCAACGAGGCCTGGATGTCGATGGCGCGGATCTCCGGCAGCTGCAGGCCGCGCACGTACTGGCTGTTCTGCTCGTTGCCGCGCAGCAATTGCAGGCCGCAGGGGTTGGCGTGCGGGGCGATCAACTCGATGCCCATCTGCGTGCCGCCGCCACGTACCTGGCGGATCCAGCGCACCACCGCCACGCTCCAGCCCTGGGCTGGAGCGTCCTGGATGCCCACCAGCTCGCCGGCCTGCAACTGCGCGGGCACATCCTTGAGCCAGGCCAGGCAATAGCCGCCGGGGCTGTGGTTGACGATCTGCAGTTCATGCACCGGGTAGTCGCGCGCGGCGGCGCTGGCGCCACCTTCCAGGTCCATGGCCGGGTACTCGATTTCCTCGTAGGGCAGCATGGCGTCACTGGTGCCGCTACCGGCGGCGTCGAAGGCCAGGGTCCAGCTGTCGCTCTTCGCGCTGGGCGTGCCCGCGCTGAAGTTGGCGCTCATGCCTGCTTCGGGGCGCTTGAGCAGTTCGGCGAAGCTGCGTTCACCACCCAGGTAGTAGTGCAGGGTGCTCATGCCGATGCACACGCTCATGCTGCCTTGGCCCGGGGTGCGCTGAAAGGTGCGCTCGGCGACGTCGCCCCAGGCCGCAGCCAGGTGCTGCAGCATGTCCACGGTAAGCCCCGGCGGTACCAGCAGGTTCGACTGGCCGCGCTTGTCCACCGGCAGGTGCAGCCACGCGGTGATGGCCTTGACCAGCGGGTGCGGATCGAGGCCCACCATCTGCGGCAGCTGGCCTGCAGGGAACAGGCTTTTATAGCGCGGCGGGGCATCGACGTCGGAGGCAACGGCGAACTGCGCCTCGGTGGCGCTGGCCGGTAGCACGCGGGTCAGCGCGCTCCACGGCTCCAGCACGTTGGCAAGCTGCACGATGGCCTGCTGGCGCATCTGGTTGCAACGTGAGCTGCCCATCAGCAGGGCGGTGGCGTAGGTCTGTTCGATACTTTGGTGGTGGGCCTGGCTGACCAGGTCGTCGGTGACGAAAGTGCGGTGCAGCTGGAACCTGCTGGCTACCTGATACAGCTGGTGCAGCTCCAGCCACAGGCCCTCGGGCACCGGGCAGTAGAGCAGGCTGGCGCGCACCAGCGGGCCCTTCAGCGCATGCATGGCGCGCTGGATGGCGGTGGCCAGCAGCAGGTTGCGGTCCTTGAGGCGCGCCGAGACGCGCAACACTATCTGCTTGTAGCCCACGGCCAACAGGTTCTGCAGCGCCTGGCACAGGTTGGCGATCTTGCGGGCGCGCTCGTCCAGCACCACCGACTGGTTGAGGAAGTGACGTTCCAGGTGGTTGCAGACGAAATAGACTTCCGGGCGCAGCAGTTCCAGCAGCTGCAGGCGGTTTTCGCTGGGGGTGATCAACTGGTTCAGTTCGATCAGGCCCTGGTACAGCTGGCGGGCGGTTTCGCCGAGGTTGGCCTTGGGCAGCGCGGCAATCCAGCGCTTGAGGTCGCGTGGCGTGGCTTCGCAGAACGTCAGACTGGCCTGCGAGGGCGTGGGGGCGCGCAAAAGAGGTGGCGGGGTGGCGGACATCGAGCGGTTCCCGTTGAGTCAGTCGAGCTTGGGCGGCCTATTGTCACCTGTTGCGCCGAAGACTGCACGCCCTTGGCGTTGTAGCCGCTGCCTGTGGCAGCGGCTACACGAACATCAGGCGGCGCTGTCGACGCCCTGGCCGATGCGCTGGCCCATGTTCACCACCGAGCCGGCGCCCAGTTCGTGCACCCACTTGACCTGTTCCGGGCCAAACAGCACTACGGCGGTAGAGCCCAGCTTGAAGCGGCCCAGCTCGGCGCCTTTCTCCAGGTGGATGGGCGCGCGGGCGGCTTCGTCGTAGCGCACGGTCTTGAGTTCGCGCTTGGGCGGCGTTACCAGCCCGGCCCACACGGTTTCCACCGAGGCCACGATCATCGCGCCCACCAGCACCACGGCCATCGGGCCGCGCTCGGTATCGAACAGGCACACCACGCGCTCGTTGCGGGCGAACAGCTCCGGCACGTTTTCAGCGGTGGTCTGGTTCACCGAGAACAGGCGGCCCGGCACGTAGATCATTTCGCGCAGGGTGCCGGCCAGGGGCATGTGCACCCGGTGGTAGTCCTTGGGCGACAGGTAGATGGTGGCGAACTCGCCGCCCATGAACGGCGCGGCATTGGCCGGGTCGCCGCCCAGCAGCTCCAGGGCGCTGAAGCTGTGGCCCTTGGCCTGGAAAATGCGGCCGTGCTCGATGGCACCCCACTGGCTGATGGCGCCGTCGGCCGGGCTCAGGATAGCGCCTGGGGTCGGGTCCAGCGGGCGGGCGTCGGGCTTCAGCGCGCGGGTGAAGAAATCGTTGAAGTGCTCATAAGCGGTCAGGTCTTCGACCAGGGCCTGGGACATGTCCACCTGGTAGCGCTTGGCGAACCAGGCGGTGAAGGCGTTCTTGAACCAGCGCACGCGGCATTCGGCCACGCAGCCGGCCAGGCGGGAGAGCAGGTGGTGCGGCAACAGGTACTGGCTGAGGATAAACAAGCGGGATTTCATCGAATGTCCTTAAACTTCTACGGGCGTGTCGGGGTGGTTGCCCCATTCGCCCCATGAACCGGCATAGCCCTTGACGCGCGGGTAACCGAGCGCCTTGGCCACAAGGTAAGTGAAACCGGAACGGTGGTGGGTCTGGCAGTGGGTAATGATTTCCTTGTCCGGGGTAATGCCCAGGTCTTCAAGGATTTGCGGCATGTCGGTGCGGATGCGCAGGTTGCGGGCCTTGTCCATGCCGGCGGTCCACTCGAAGTTGACCGCGCCCGGAATGTGCCCGCCCTTGGCCGCCAGTACTTTCTCGCCGCTGTATTCCAGCGGGCCACGGGCGTCCCAGATAGCCAGGTCAGGGGCGCCGATGCGGCTTTGCAGGTATTCGCGGGTGGCGGTGGGCTCGTCGTGCAGCGTCAAGGCAACGCTGCCGGCATGGGCGGCCGGCACCGTGTTGCTCAGGGGCAATTGCGCCGCTTCCCAGGCCAGCACGCCGCCGTCCAGGTAGTGGTACTGGCGGTGGCCGATCACGTCCAGCAACCAGATGAAGCGTCCGGCCCAGCCGCCGCCCTCGTCGTCATACACCACGTAGACGGCGTCGGGGTTGTGCCCCAGTTCGCCGAACAACGCTTCCAGCGCGGGCTGGGTGGGCATCAGCCCCGGCGCCGGTGGCTGGCCCAGCTGGGTGCGCTTGGGGTCGACGAAGCGCGCGCCCGGAATGTGCCCTGCGCCATAGCGGCCGGCGCTGGTCAGGTCGACAAGAATCAGCTCTGGAGCGTCGAGGCGTTCTTGCAGCTGGGCGGCTTCGATCACCAGCGGCAGGCCCGAGAAATCAGCCATGTGAGGTCTCCAGATTGAAAAGTGGGGAGCGATTGTAGCGCATGCTTCAGGCGCCGCGCTTGCTGAACACAGTGAGCGCGCGCTCGATGCACTGGGCAGTCCTGGCGAAGGCCTGCACGGAGATTTCCGCGAACGGCCCGCCGCCCTGATCGGCCACCAGCAGCATCACCACCCGCTCATTGCTGGCCAGCGAGCGCAGCAGCAGGTGCTCGCCCTTGAACAGGCCGCGCAGGCTGGAAGGGATGAGCGCCGAGAACTGCGCATTGTTCTGCGGGGTGAGGCGGATCTGTGCCGGCTTGCTCAACAGCCGCTGCAGCACGGTGCTCTGGCTGATCAGCAGGTTCAGGCCGGCGGCCTCGGCGGGCAGGCCGGCGATCTGGTGCACGCGCAGGTTGGTCTGGGTCTTGTCGAGCATCAGCAGCATCACCCGGCGCATGCCGCACGCCACCAGCGCGTCGCGGGCGAAGGTGGTGAGGTGCATGGCGTTGGCGAAGCGGCTGGGCTCGGCCAGCAACTCGGTGCAGTGCTTGCGCCAGGTGGCCAGGTCATCGGCGCTGGGCGGCGCGGCCGGCAACAGGCCGCGGTGCACGCGGCGGGTGCCCCAGGGCCAGATCAGCGCTTCGGCCGGGTGCCACAGCCCGGGGGCGGCGTAGTGGCGGGCGTTCTGCACGGCCTGCTGGTGCACCTGCTGTTGCAAAGCGTCCAGCGGCATTTGCAGGTACATGCAGGTCAGGTATTGCCAGCGCAGTATGTGCGGGGTGTCCCAGGCTTCCTGGGCGGCCAGGGCCAGGCCGTTGGCCAGCACCACGGTGTTGGCCGGCTGGTTGAGCCAGCGGCGCAGGCCGGGGTCGTCGTCCAGGCGTTGCTGCTGGCGCAGGCGGTGTTCTTCGTCGCGGGCAATGTGCAGCACTTTGACGAATTCGCGCTGCTCGTCCAGCAGCAGGTTGTAGCCGTGGTGCACCCAGGCGGGCAGGCGCCACAGCTGGGCCAGGCTCTGGCACAGGTTCAGCAGGCGCACGCCGAACAGTTCCAGTTCGACCTTGGCCACCGCTTCGCCCTTGTGCACCACGCGCAGCTCCCACTCCTCCAGCAGGTTGGGGTGGGTGACCGCCAGTGGCCACAGGGGCGAGAGGAACAGCAGGCTGCCCCAATGGATCTCCTGCCACAGCCGCGCCAGCCGTGCTGCGAACAGGCCGTTGGCCTGCTGGGCCGCGTGCTGGCTGATCAGCAGCAACTGCCGCAAGCCCCGGGGCATGTCTTCGGGCAGTGCGGTGGGCAGGCGCTCCAGCAGCTCTTCTGTGCGCTTGAGGCCCAGGCGGTTGAGGGCAATTTCCAGGCTTTCCACCGGCTCGGCCAGGCTCTGGTGCACCGGGTGGTTGGCTTCGCGAATCACGCTCAGCACCAGCGCTGGGCTATCCTGCATCAGCTCGGCAATGTCGCGCAGCGAACTGCGGCTGTCGCGCAGAGCAGCCTGCACCCGCTCATGGCTTGCCAACGGGATGGGCAAACGCACGCTGTCGAGCAGCTTGAGCCAGTCTGGAAGGGTACGGGGAGTCTTGGTAGGCACGTTGGGCTCAATTGGCATGCTGTTGGGACCGAACTGGCTTTTCACCTTTTCAGGCTATAGTCTGGCGCAGATCTGCCGATAAGTAGAACAAGAGATTTAGAATCTTGCGCCCTCACCCCTGACCACGACATGTAAGTGCTTCCAATCTATGGCTAAAATTATCGGCATCATCGTCGTATTCGCGAGTGTGCTCGGCGGGTACGTTCTGTCCCACGGTAAGATCGCAGCGTTGATTCAGCCTTTCGAAGTGCTGATCATCGGTGGTGCGGCGTTTGGTGCCTTCCTCCAGGCCAACCCGGGCTACATGACCATGAAGGTCATCAAGAAGTCCCTGGGCATGTTCAAGTCGCGGTTCTCGCACAGCTTCTATATGGAAGTGCTGGGCCTGGTCTACGAGATCCTCAACAAGAGCCGTCGCGAAGGCATGATGGCGATCGAGAGCGATATCGAGGACGCGGCTGCCAGCCCCATTTTCGCCAAGTACCCCACCGTGCTCAAAGACGAGCGCATGACCGCCTACATCTGCGATTACCTGCGCATCATGTCCTCCGGCAACATGGCCCCCCACGAGCTGGAAGGCCTGTTCGACATGGAGCTGCAGAGCATGAAGGAAGAGCTCGAGCACACGTCCCACGCCGTGACCGGTATCGCCGACGGCATGCCCGGCTTCGGTATCGTCGCCGCAGTATTGGGTATCGTGGTGACCATGGCCTCGCTGGGTGATGGCGACAAGGCCACCATCGGTGCTCACGTGGGTGGTGCGCTGGTGGGTACCTTCTTCGGTATTCTGGCCGCCTACGGTTTCATGGGCCCCCTGGCCACCGCCATCGGCCACGATGCCAAGGAAGAAGTGAACGTGTACGAGGCCATCAAGGCCGCGCTGGTGGCTTCCGCCTCGGGCATGCCGCCGTCGCTGGCCGTGGAATTCGGCCGCAAGGTGCTGTTCCCGGCGCACCGCCCAAGCTTCGCCGAGCTGGAACAAGCGGTTCGCGGTCGCTGAGTCATGGAAAATAACCAGCCGATAATCATCAAGCGCGTAAAGCGCTTCGCCGGCGGCCACCACGGCGGTGCCTGGAAGATTGCCTTCGCCGACTTCGCCACGGCGATGATGGCCTTCTTCCTGGTGCTGTGGTTGCTGTCCTCGGCCACGCCGGAGCAGAAGCTGGCCATTTCCGGCTACTTCCAGGACCCGGTGGGCTTCACCGAAAGTGGTTCGCCCTACATCATCGACATGGGTGGTACGCCGCAGTTGGCGCCGGACAAGACCCTGAACCCGCAGATCGAGAGCTCCACGCCGCAGCCGCAGACGCCCGACACGCTGAGCGAAAAGGACGCCGAGGCCGCCGCGGAAAAAATCGACCAGGAACGCCTGAACCTGCTGCTGCAGGAGCTGCAGAACAAGGTTGACCAGAACCCGCAGCTGCAGAAGTTCAAGGACCAGATCCTCTTCGAGATCACCCAGGAAGGCTTGCGCATCCAGATCATGGACGCCGAGAACCGGCCCATGTTCGACACCGGCAGCGCGCGCCTGAAGCCGTATTTCGAAGACATCCTGCTGGCCATGGCCGACACCATCAAGGCGGTGCCGAACAAGATCAGCGTCAGTGGCCACACCGACGCCCAGCCGTATGCCGGCCAGGGCGACTTCGGCAACTGGGAGCTGTCGGCCAACCGCGCCAACGCCGCACGGCGTGCGCTGGAAGGCGGCGGCTACCCGGATGACCAGGTGGCGCGAGTGGTGGGTTATGCCTCTTCGTCGCTGTTCGACCGCAAGAACCCGCTGAACCCGGTCAACCGCCGCATCGACATCGTGGTGCTGACCAAGAAGGCCCAGCGCGAGATCGAAGGCGAGGCCAAGCCGGATGCGCCACCTGCGGCGCCTGGTAAACCTGCCGCCCCTGCTGCCCCCGGCGCCGCTGGCAAACCGGGCGCCGCGGTCGTCGACCCGGCGGCGCCGGTGCAGGCACATGAACTGCGCCAGCGGCTCAACCTGTTTGAAGATGGCACGCTGAAACTGGACGAACCGGGCAAGTAATACGCCGGCAACCCCTGCAACGCCCGCCCCGACCACCGTCGCGGCGGGCGTCGTGCGTTTCAGGCATGCAGGGTGATGGCGCCGACGATGGTGCGGGTGCTCCAGCCGCACTCGGCATGGGCGGCGTTGCGCACCGTGGGCGAAATGCGCTCGGGGCCGAATGGCTTGACGGCGATGATGGGTTTGCCTAGGCGGCGGGCCACTTCGATTTCCTTGTCTATCCACTTGCCGAAGGTAGGGTACACCCCGGCCATGATCACCAGCGCCGAGCAGGGTTGCAGCTGCTCGATGATGGCCTGTTCGAGGGCGTGTTCATCGAGTTCGATCACCGGGTGGGGCGCCGGCACGCTATGCCCCTGGAAGGTGAAGGCGGCGTCCATCTGCAGCAGTTCCTGCAGGCGTTCATAGGCATCCGAGTAGCGCCAGGAATGGCTGATGAACAGGTGATAGGTCGACATAGCAGTCCCTTTCCGTCGTGGTGAGTGGCGGGGCTGACAATCGTTCAGAAGTGTTTCAAGGGGCAATAGATGGCAGGAAAAAGAGACCGTTCCTACATCGTTCGGTAAAAAATCCCACAGAAATTTCCCACAAAAACAGCATTCCCGTAGCAGCTGCCGCAGGCTGCGTCCAGCTGCGGCGCGGTATGCCCGCGAATGCGCGGTGCGTTCGGACGCGGCCTTGGGGCCGCTGCTACGGAGGCGGTGTGCGCGACTGCTGTAGCCGCTGCCGCCAGGCTGCGCTGGTGCCGGCGTGCACTGAAGATTTTCAGCGTGGAAACGGGCCAGCGCAGCCTTCGGCAGCGGCTACGCCGAACCCGCGTAGCAGCTGCCGCGAGGTATGCCTGGGAATGCGCGGTGCGTTCGGACGCGGCCTTGGGCCGCTGCTACGGGGGCGGTTTAGTAGGTGTCTTCGGGCAGGCTGGCGATGATCGAGCGGTAGCTGTTCATCCGTTGCTGCTGCACGCGGCCGTCCTCCAGTGCCTTCAGCAGCGCACAGCCCGGCTCGCGGTCGTGTTTGCAGTCGCGGAAGCGGCAGCGGCCAATCAGGTCGTCGAACTCGATGAAGCCCGCTTCCACGTCTGCCCGGCTCACGTGGCCCAGGCCGAATTCGCGAATACCGGGGGAGTCGATCAGCTCGCCGCCGCCCGGGAAGTGGAACAGCCGCGCGGTAGTGGTGGTGTGGGTGCCCTGGCCGGACAGCTCCGACAGCGGCCCAACGCGAGTCTGCACTTCAGGCAGCAGGCTGTTGACCAGCGACGACTTGCCCACGCCCGACTGGCCCACGAACACGCTGATGTGCCCGTCCAACTGCGCTTGCAGCTGCTGCATGCCATCGCCATGGTGCGCGGACACTTCCAGCAGCGGGTAGCCTAGTTGGCGGTAAACGGCCAGCAGCGCATTCAGTGCCGGGGCGTTCTGCTCGTCGATCAGGTCGGCCTTGTTCAGCAGCAGCAGCGGGCGAATGCCGGCGTGCTCGGCGGCCACCAGGTAGCGGTCGATGAGGTTGGCGTGGGGCTCGGGCATCGGCGCGAAGACGATCACGATCAGGTCGACGTTGGCCGCCACCGGCTTCAGCTGGCCACGGCTGTCGGGCCGGCACAGTTCGGTGGTGCGTGGCAGCTGCGCCACAATCACGCCGATGCCCTGGTTGCCGGCACGCCACACCACGGTGTCGCCGGTCACCAGCGCCGGCAGGTTGGCCCGCAGGTGGCAACGGAATACCTGGCCTGCCAGCTCGCCTTCCTGGGCCTCGACTTCCACCTGCACGCCAAAGTGGGCGATGACCAGGCCAGTCTGCTCAGGGCCCAGGTCGCCGCCTTCCAGCGCTTCCAGCGTGTGGGATTCGCGTTTGGCGGCGCGAGCGGCGCGCTCGCCCTGGATTTTTTCGATGCGCCAGTTCTGGCGACGGTTGAGCTGGCGTTTGGCCATGAGTGTTCCGTGCAGGGGTAATTAAAACGGCGACGAGTTTAGCATGCCCGGCTGAGCTAAACTGCGCAGTCAAGCCGAGGAGCCCCCCACATGCAAAACGCAAACAACCTGATCTGGATCGACCTGGAAATGACCGGCCTGGACCCGGACAGCGACGTCATCATCGAAATGGCCACCATCGTCACCGACAGCGACCTCAATACCCTGGCCGAAGGGCCGGTCATTGCCATTCACCACAGCGACGAAGTGCTGGCGCGCATGGACGAGTGGAACACCCGCACCCACGGCAACTCGGGCCTGACCCAGCGCGTGCGTGACAGCAAGGTCAGCATGGCCGAGGCCGAGGCCCAGACCATCGCCTTCCTGGAGCAATGGGTGCCCAAGGGCAAGTCGCCGATCTGCGGCAACAGCATCTGCCAGGACCGCCGCTTCCTGTACCGCCACATGCGCGGCCTGGAAACCTATTTCCACTACCGCAACCTGGACGTTTCCACCCTCAAGGAACTGGCCGCGCGCTGGGCGCCAGAGGTGAAGGACAGCTTCAAGAAAGGCAGCACCCACCTGGCCCTGGACGACATTCGCGAGTCCATCGCCGAGCTGCAGCACTACCGCAAGCATTTCATCAAGTTCTGATGCGCAGGTGCCCCCTGTAGCAGCGGCCGCCAGGCCGCGTCCCGGGCGCCGCGGTCAGGCGCGTGCAGCGTGCTGCTTCAACGCCCACTCCACATGCTCGCGCACCAGCTCCGAAGGGTAATCGCGCCGCGCCGCCAATGCTTCCAGCACTGGAATGGTCGACGGCGCGTTGCCCAGCCCCACCGCCAGGTTGCGCAGCCAGCGCTCGTAGCCGGCGCGGCGCAGGGGCGAGCCCTCGGTGCTGCTGAGGAATTTCGCCTCGTCCCACAGGAACAGCTCCGCCAGCCCGGCGTTGTCGAGGTTGTGCCGTGGCTTGAAGTCGCTTTCGCCGGTAGGCCGCGCGAAGCGGTTCCACGGGCAGACTATCTGGCAGTCGTCGCAGCCGAACACACGGTTGCCGATCAGCGGCCGCAAATCCTCGGGTATGGCGGTCTTCAGCTCGATGGTCAGGTATGAAATGCACCGACGAGCGTCCAGCACATAAGGCCCGACGAAGGCGTTGGTGGGGCAGATGTCCAGGCAGGCGCTGCACCGGCCACAGTGCTCGGTGGCGTGCGGCTCGTCCACCGGCAGCGGCAGGTCGACGAACAGCTCGCTGAGGAAGAAATAGCTGCCGGCCTTGCGGTTGAGGATCAGGGTGTTCTTGCCCAGCCAGCCGAGGCCGGCCTGTTCGGCGATGGCCTTTTCCAGCACCGGCGCGCTGTCGACGAAGGCGCGGAAGCCGAACGGGCCGATTTCCTGCTGGATGCGGTCGGCCAGCTGCTGCACGCGCTTGCGGATCAGCTTGTGGTAGTCGCGGCCCAAGGCGTAGCGCGAGATATAGGCCTTTTCGGGCTGCGCCAGCAGTTGCGCCATGGAGGTGTCGCCGGGCAGGTAGTCCATGCGCAGCGACACCACGCGCAGGGTGCCGGGCACCAGTTGGTCGGGGTGCGAGCGCTTGCTGCCGTGGGCGCCCATGTACTCCATGTCGCCGTGGTAGCCGGCGTCCAGCCAGCGTTGCAGGTGGTGTTCGTGTTCACCCAGGTCCAGGCCGGCGATGCCGACTTGCTGGAAGCCCAGTTCGCGGCCCCATTCCTTGATGGAGTGGGCCAGGGCGGGGAGATCGACGGTAAGGGCGGACATGCGAAGAGGGAAACCGGAGCTGAGGTAGGTATAATTCTGCCAGACATCGCCAGCGAACGTTCAATCATGCCACTGCCAGACGACGATATGCCCGACTTGCTGTACAGCGCGGCCCAGGTGCGCGCGCTGGATGCTGCCCTGATTGCGGCCGGTACCGACGGTTTTGAATTGATGCAGCGCGCCGCCCACGCGGCCTGGCGCGCCTTGCGCCGACGCTGGCCGGAGGCTGGCGAGATCACCGTGTTGACCGGCCATGGCAACAATGCCGGCGACGGTTTACTTGTCGCCGCCCTGGCGCGCCGCGCCGGCTGGGCGGTGACGGTGTTCGCCGTGGGCGACACCTCGGCGCTGGGTGGCGACGCCGCCAGCGCGCTGGCCGAGGCCAGGGCGGCCCAAGTGGACATCCTCCCGTGGCTGCCAGGCGTGGCCTTGCGAGGTGTGCTGGTGGACGCGCTGCTGGGCACCGGGCTCAAGGGCGCCGTGCGCGCGCCCTACGCCGAAGCCATCGAGGCGATCAACGGTAGCGGCCAGCCAGTGCTGGCGGTGGATATCCCCTCGGGGCTGAGTGCCGACACCGGCCAGGCGCTGGGCCACGCGGTGCACGCCGACCTGACCGTGACCTTCATCGGCCTCAAGTTCGGCCTGTTCAGCGGCCAGGCCGCCGACCATGTCGGCCAGCTGGTATTTGATGACCTGCAGGCCGCTGCCGCCATCGTCGCCGCCAGCCCTGCCGTAGCCAGGCGCCTGAGCCCGGCCTCGCTGCCCCGCCCGGCGCCGCGCCCGATGACCGCGCACAAGGGCCAGTACGGCCAGGTGCTGGTCATCGGCGGTGACCACGGCACTGGCGGCGCCACCCTGATGAGCGCCGAGGCGGCGCTGCGCAGCGGTGCCGGCATGGTTGCCCTGGCCACCCGCGCCGAGCACGTGGCCGCAGCGCTGACCCGGCTGCCCGAGGTGATGACCCTGGGCGTGCATTCGTCCAACCAGCTGCTGGACCCGCTGGACAAGGCTGACGTGCTGGTGGTTGGCCCCGGGCTGGGTCAGGCCAGTTGGGGGAGCAGCCTGCTGTCCATCGCCGCCACCGCCGCTAAAGCCCAGGTGTGGGATGCCGATGCATTGAATCAGCTGGCCCAGGGCCTGGTGCACTTGCCGGCGGGGGCCATCATCACCCCGCACCCCGGCGAGGCCGCGCGCCTGTTGGGCGTGACCACCGCCCAGGTGCAGGCCGACCGTGCCCACGCGGCGCTGGCCTTGGCGAAAAAGTTTTCAACAATTTGTGTATTGAAGGGCGCCGGCAGCCTGGTCGCTGCCCCCGACGGCCGCCTGGCCCTGTGCGCCCACGGCCACCCGGCCATGGCCACCGCCGGCCTGGGCGACGTGCTGGCCGGCCTGCTGGGCGCGCTTCTGGCCCAGCACATGGCCCCGTATGATGCCGCCTGCCTGGGCGTGTGGCTGCATGCCCGCGCCGGTGAACTGCAAGGTGTGAATGGCCGCGGGCTGGCGGCCACCGATCTGATTCCAGCCATTCGTCAGTTGTTTGAGGAGTTGTCCCCGTGTCTGAAGTAGAGCTGTTTCTGGGCGATGAAAACGCCATGGTCGAGTTTGGCGGGCGCCTGGCGAAGATTACCCAGGCGGTGGGGGTCATTTTCCTCGAAGGCGACCTGGGCGCGGGCAAAACCACGCTCTCCAGGGGCCTGATCCGCGGCCTGGGGCATGAGGGCGCGGTGAAAAGCCCGACCTTCACGCTGGTGGAACCTTACGAGTTTCCGAGCTTTCGGGCCTATCATTTTGATCTGTATCGCCTTGTAGATCCCGAAGAACTGGAATTTCTTGGCATTCGGGATTACTTTGAAGGTGACGCTCTCTGTCTGATCGAGTGGCCTCAGCGTGGCGCGGGCTTTTTGCCAAAGCCTGACCTGACCATTACCATACGCCCCCACGCGGGCGGCCGTTCACTGACTCTGACGCCACAGGGCGCGCGTGGCGAGTCGTGGTGTGCCGTCCTGGCACAGGAAATCAAATAATTTTGGGTGGGTGTCTGTATGCGCATTCGCGCGCTGGTCGCGTTCGTGGGGTTGCTGTTGGCGACAGTTGTCGTCGACGCGTTTGCGGCTTCTCAGGTCAAGAGCGTTCGCCTGTGGCGAGCGCCGGATAACACGCGCCTGGTGTTCGACCTGTCGGGGCCGGTGGAACACAGCCTGTTCACGCTGCAGTCGCCTGACCGCCTGGTAATCGACATCAATGGCGCCACCCTGGCGGGGTCCTTGAACCTGCCTATCGCCAACACGCCAATCACCTCGGTGCGTTCCGCCCAGCGCACGCCCACCGACCTGCGCGTGGTCATCGACCTGAAGAAGGCCGTCACCCCGAAAAGTTTCTCCCTGGCGCCCAACCAGCAGTACGGCAACCGCCTGGTGGTAGACCTGTTCGACAACGCCGCCGACGCCGCGCCGCAGCCACCTGAACCGACCGTGGCGACTACCCCGGCGGTGCCGGTGACGCCTGTGCAGCCGGCCATCAAGCTGGCGCCGGTGCCCAACGGCAAGCGTGACATCATTGTTGCCATCGACGCCGGCCATGGCGGCGAAGACCCGGGTGCCTCGGGCTCGCGCGGCCAGCACGAAAAAGACATCACCCTGTCGATCGCCCGCGAACTGCAGCGCCAGATCAACGGCGAGAAGGGCTTCCGCGCCGAGCTGACCCGCACCGGCGACTACTTCATCCCGCTGCGCCAGCGCACCGAGATCGCCCGCAAGAAGGGCGCCGACCTGTTCGTCTCCATTCACGCCGACGCCGCGCCTTCCTCGGCGGCCGTGGGCGCCTCGGTGTTTGCCCTGTCCGAGCGCGGTGCCACCTCCGAGACCGCGCGCTGGCTGGCCGACAGTGAAAACCGCTCCGACCTGATCGGCGGTGCCGGTGCGGTAAGCCTCGACGACAAGGACAAGATGCTCGCCGGCGTGCTGCTGGACCTGTCCATGACCGCCTCGCTCAGCTCCAGCCTCAATGTGGGCCAGAAGGTGCTGAGCAACATCGGCCGCGTGACGCCCCTGCATAAGGCGCGGGTCGAACAAGCAGGTTTCATGGTGCTGAAATCGCCGGACATTCCGTCGATCCTGGTGGAAACCGGGTTCATCTCCAACGCCGGCGAAGCGGCCAAGCTGCAAAGCTCCAGCCACCAGCAGGCGCTGGCCCGCTCCATTACCAGTGGCGTGCGCCAATTCTTCCAGCAGAACCCGCCGCCGGGCACCTACATTGCCTGGCTGCGTGACAGCGGCAAGCTGGCCCAGGGCCCTACCGAGCACGTAGTGCGCCCCGGCGAGACATTGCCGATGCTGGCCGTGCGCTACAACCAGTCGGTGGCTACCCTGCGCAGCGCCAACAACCTCACCACTGACGAGCTGAAGATAGGCCAGACCTTGAATATCCCGGCCACTGTACTGGCGGCCCAGCAATGACGTCGTCTGCACGCATCGAGCTGCTCAGCCCGCGGCTTGCCAACCAGATTGCCGCCGGTGAGGTAGTCGAGCGCCCGGCCTCGGTGATCAAGGAGCTGCTGGAAAACAGCCTGGACTCCGGTGCCCGGCGCATCGACGTGGAAGTCGAGCAGGGCGGCGTCAAGCTGCTGCGCGTGCGCGACGACGGCGGCGGCATCGCCTCCGACGACCTGCCGCTGGCGCTGGCGCGTCACGCCACCAGCAAGATCCGCGACCTGGAAGACCTGGAACGGGTAATGAGCCTGGGCTTCCGTGGCGAGGCCCTGGCATCGATCAGCTCGGTGGCGCGCCTGACCCTGACCTCGCGCACCCGTGACGCCGAGCAGGCCTGGCAGGTGGAAACCGAAGGCCGCGACATGGCCCCGCGCGTGCAGCCAGCGGCGCACCCGGTGGGCACCTCGGTGGAAGTGCGCGACCTGTTCTTCAACACCCCGGCGCGGCGCAAGTTTCTCAAGACCGAAAAGACCGAATTCGACCACCTGCAGGAAGTGATCAAGCGCCTGGCGCTGGCGCGTTTCGACGTGGCCTTCCACCTGCGCCACAATGGCAAGACCATCCTCAGCCTGCATGAAGCCAACGACGAGATCGCCCGTGCGCGCCGCGTGGCGTCCATCTGCGGCCCCGGCTTCCTGGAACAGGCGCTGCCCATCGAGATCGAGCGCAACGGCCTGCATCTGTGGGGCTGGGTGGGCTTGCCGACCTTCTCGCGCAGCCAGGCCGACCTGCAGTATTTCTTCGTCAACGGCCGTGCGGTGCGCGACAAACTGGTGGCCCACGCGGTACGCCAGGCCTACCGCGACGTGCTGTTCAACGGCCGCCACCCGACCTTCGTGCTGTTCTTCGAGGTCGATCCGACGGTGGTCGACGTCAACGTGCACCCTACCAAGCACGAAGTGCGCTTCCGTGACGGGCGCATGGTGCATGACTTCCTGTATGGCACCCTGCACCGTGCCCTGGCCGACGTGCGCCCCGAAGACCAGTTGCCCACGGCCGCCACGGTAGAGCCGGTAGCCCGGCCCAGCGGCCTGGCCGCCGGTGAGTTCGGCCCCCAGGGCGAGATGCGCCTGGCTGCCAACCTGCTTGAGCAACAGCAGCAGGAGCCCGCCAGCCGTGGCTACAGCAGCAGTTCGGGCGCAGGCTACCAGTACGTGCCGCGCCCGGCGCAACCCGCGCCCACGGCGGAAACCCAGGCCGCCTACCGCGAATTCTATGCGCCGTTGCCCCAGCAAACCGGGGTTGCCGCGCCAAGCCTGCCCGAGGGGCAGGGCGACATCCCGCCGCTGGGCTACGCCCTGGCGCAGCTGAAGGGCATTTATATCCTCGCTGAAAACGCCCAGGGGCTGGTGCTGGTGGACATGCACGCCGCCCACGAGCGCATCATGTATGAGCGCCTGAAAGTAGCCATGGCCAGCGAAGGCCTCAGCGGCCAGCCGCTGCTGGTGCCCGAGTCCATCGCCGTCAGCCAGCGCGAGGCCGACTGCGCCGAAGAGCACGCCGGCTGGTTCCAGCGCCTGGGCTTCGAGCTGCAGCGCCTGGGCCCGGAAAGCCTGGCCATCCGCCAGATCCCGGCGCTGCTCAAGCAGGCCGAGGCCAACCGCCTGGTGCACGACGTGCTGGCCGACTTGATGGAATACGGCACCAGTGACCGCATCCAGGCGCACCTGAATGAACTGCTGGGCACCATGGCCTGCCACGGCGCCATCCGCGCCAACCGGCGCCTGGCCATCCCGGAAATGAACGGCCTGCTGCGCGATATGGAAAACACCGAGCGCAGCGGCCAATGCAACCATGGCCGACCGACCTGGACCCAGATGGGCCTGGATGATCTGGACAAACTATTCCTGCGTGGCCGTTGATTGCGATGAGTGCGTTACCCCCTGCGATATTCCTGATGGGCCCCACGGCCGCCGGCAAGACTGACCTGGCCATAGAACTGAGCAAGGTGCTGCCTTGCGAGCTGATCAGCGTCGACTCGGCGCTGGTCTACCGCGGCATGGACATTGGCACCGCAAAGCCCTCCAAAGCGCTGCTGGCCGCCCATCCGCACCGCCTGATCGACATCCTCGACCCGGCCCAGGCCTACTCGGCAGCTGAATTCCGCGCCGATGCCCTGCAGGCGATGGCCGAGATCACCGCGCGTGGAAACATCCCGTTGCTGGTTGGCGGCACGATGTTGTATTTCAAAGCATTACTGGACGGCCTGGCCGACATGCCGGCCGCCGACGCTGCCGTGCGCGAGGAGCTCGAAGCCATGGCCCAGGCCGGTGGCCTGCAGGCCCTGCACGACGAGCTGGCGCGCGTGGACCCGGTATCGGCGGCGCGCATCCACCCCAACGACCCCCAGCGCCTGATCCGTGCGCTGGAGGTTTACCGGGTAAGCGGTTCCAGCATGACCGAGCACCGCGCGCGCCAATCTGCGCAAAGTGCCGACGCAGGCGCTCCGGGCGGCGGTCAATTGCCCTATACTGTTGCCAGCTTGGCGATCGCGCCAACGGATCGCAAGGTGCTGCACGACCGTATTGCCCTGCGTTTTCGGCAAATGCTGGAACAGGGCTTCGTGGACGAGGTCAGAGCACTGCGTGCCAGAAGTGACTTGCATGCGGGCCTGCCGTCTATACGTGCGGTGGGTTATCGCCAGGTCTGGGATCATCTGGATGGCAAGCTGAGCTCGATGGAAATGCAGGAGCGGGGCATTATCGCTACACGCCAACTGGCCAAACGACAGTTCACCTGGCTTAGAAGCTTCGGTGATCTTCACTGGCTGGACAGTCTGGCTTGTGACAATCTGCCACGCACCTTGAAATACCTGGGAACGGTCTCCATATTGAGCTGAGTCCTTGTAATTGCCGTCTATCCTTGGGGTGGGGCGGCCTAAGCCATCATTTTTTCTGATTTTTCTTACTATTGATCCTTAAAGGAGTGCGGCACATGTCAAAAGGGCATTCGCTACAAGACCCTTACTTGAATACATTGCGTAAAGAGAAGGTCGGTGTTTCGATCTATCTCGTTAACGGTATCAAGTTGCAAGGTACGATCGAATCGTTTGACCAGTTCGTGATTCTGCTGAAGAACACCGTCAGCCAGATGGTCTACAAGCACGCTGTCTCCACCGTCGTTCCTGTGCGCCCGATCCGTCTGCCTAGCGCAACCGAATCCGAGCATGGCGACGTCGAACCAGGTAACGCCTGATAGGAGTCTGCTTTGTTCTTTGAGCGCCACGGTGGTGGTGAACGGGCAATTCTCGTTCACTTGGATGGTCAGGACCCTGAGGCGCGCGAAGATCCGCAGGAGTTTCAGGAGCTGGCCATGTCGGCCGGCGCCGAAACTGTCGCGTTCGTCAACGTGGCACGGCATCAGCCCACGGCCAAATACCTGATTGGCAGCGGCAAGGTCGAGGAATTACGCGACCGGGTCAAAGCCGAACAGGTAGATCTGGTGATTTTCAATCACACCCTCACACCTTCCCAGGAACGTAACCTCGAGCGTGCTTTCGAGTGTCGCGTGCTGGACCGTACCGGTCTGATCCTGGATATCTTCGCCCAGCGGGCGCGCACCCATGAAGGCAAGCTGCAGGTGGAACTCGCCCAGCTTGAGCACATGAGTACGCGACTGGTTCGTGGCTGGACCCACCTTGAGCGCCAGAAAGGCGGTATCGGCCTGCGTGGCCCGGGTGAAACCCAGCTGGAAACCGACCGCCGCCTGCTGCGGGTGCGCCTGCGCCAGATCAAGGCGCGGCTGGAGAAGGTGCGCAGCCAGCGCGAGCAGGCCCGTCGTGGCCGGCGCCGTGCCGACATCCCTTCGGTTTCACTGGTGGGCTATACCAACGCCGGCAAATCGACCCTGTTCAATGCCGTGACCTCGTCCGAGGTGTACGCCGCCGACCAACTGTTCGCCACCCTCGACCCGACCCTGCGTCGCCTCGAGCTGGACGACCTGGGGCCGGTGATCCTCGCTGACACCGTGGGCTTCATTCGCCACCTGCCGCACAAGCTTGTCGAGGCTTTCCGGGCTACGCTCGAAGAGTCGAGCAACTCCGACCTGCTGCTGCACGTGATCGACGCCCATGAGCCGGAGCGCATGGCGCAGATCGAGCAGGTGATGGCGGTGCTGACCGAGATCGGCGCCCAAGGGTTGCCGATACTCGAGGTGTATAACAAACTCGATCTGCTTGAGGGGGTCGAGCCGCAGATCCAGCGCGATGCCGACGGCAAGCCGCAGCGGGTCTGGGTTTCGGCGCGTGACGGGCGTGGCCTGGACCTGGTGAAACAGGCCGTGGCGGAGCTTCTGGGTGACGACCTGTTCGTCGGCACCCTGCGTCTGCCGCAACAACTGGGGCGCCTGCGAGCGCAGTTCTTCGAGATGGGTGTGGTGCAGAGCGAGACGCATGACGAGGAAGGGGCCAGCCTGTTGGCTGTGCGCGTGCCTCGTGTCGAGCTCAACCGTCTGGTCAGCCGGGCAGGGATGGAACCGCTGGAATTTATCGAGCAACACACTTTGCAATAAAAGCCCTGCAATGCGGCGATGCCGCGAGCTCGGGCATTCTGTAGCATTGGTTGGCGCGCCGTGGGTGCGTCTTTGCTTTATCAGATGGAGAGCGCTATGGCTTGGAATGAGCCGGGTGGCAACTCGAACAATCAGGATCCTTGGGGTGGTAAGCGCCGTGGGGGCGACCGCAAGGGGCCACCGGATCTCGACGAAGCCTTCCGAAAGCTGCAGGAAAGCCTGAACGGTTTGTTCGGTGGTGGAAAAAAACGCACGGGTGATGGCGGCGGTTCGTCCAGGGGTGGTGGCTTCGGCCTGCTCGGGATCGGGCTGGTCGTGCTGGCAGCTATCTGGCTGTACAGCGCCATCTACGTGGTGGACGAGCAGGAGCAGGCGGTCGTGCTGCGCTTCGGCAAGTACTACGAAACGGTAGGTTCGGGCCTGAACATCTACTTCCCGCCTATCGACAGGAAGTACCTGGAAAACGTGACGCGCGAGCGTACGTACACCAAGCAGGGCCAGATGCTCACCGAAGACGAGAACATCGTCGAGGTGCCGCTGACCGTGCAATACCGCATCAGCAACCTGCAGGACTTCGTGCTCAACGTCGACCAGCCGGAAGTCAGCCTGCAGCATGCCACCGACAGCGCCCTGCGCCACGTGGTGGGTTCCACCACCATGGACCAGGTGCTGACCGAGGGCCGCGAGCTGATGGCCAGCGAGATCAAGAAGCGCCTGCAAAGCTTCATGGACACGTACAAGACCGGTATCACGATTACCCAGGTCAACGTGCAGAGCGCGGCCGCGCCGCGTGAAGTCCAGGAAGCCTTCGACGACGTGATCCGTGCCCGTGAAGATGAGCAGCGTTCGCGCAACCAGGCCGAGACCTACGCCAACGGCGTGGTGCCCGAGGCCCGTGGCCAGGCGCAGCGCATCATCGAGGACGCCAACGGCTACCGCGATGAAGTGGTGTCGCGCGCCAAGGGTGAGGCCGACCGCTTCACCAAGCTGGTGACCGAGTACCGCAAGGCACCGGAAGTCACCCGTCAGCGCCTGTACCTGGAAACCATGCAGGACGTCTACAGCAACACCAGCAAGGTGCTGGTGAGCAGCGAGAAAGGGGGTAACAACCTGATCTACCTGCCGCTGGACAAGATGGTCAATGCCAGCCATGGCCCAGCGCCAGTGGCGTCGGGCAGCGTGATGCCGTCGGTGACCGACGCGGCAGGTGCGCGTGCGGCGGCCGATCTGCAACAGCAACAACGTGAACTGCGTTCCAGGGAGAGTCGCTGATGGGCAATAAATCACTGATCGCCCTGATCGTTGGCGTGGTACTGGCCATCGTGGCGTGGAACAGCTTCTACATCGTGTCCCAGACCGAGCGTGCGGTGCTGCTGCGCTTCGGCCGCGTGGTACAGGCCGATGTAGCCCCCGGCCTGCACGTGAAAGTGCCGTACGTGAACCAGGTGCGCAAGTTCGACGCACGCCTGATGACCCTCGACGCCCCTACCCAGCGGTTCCTGACCCTGGAGAAGAAGGCGGTGATGGTCGACGCGTACGCCAAGTGGCGCGTGAAGGACGCCGAGCGCTTCTACACCGCTACCTCGGGTCTCAAGCAGATCGCCGACGACCGCCTGTCCCGCCGCCTGGAATCGGGCCTGCGTGACCAGTTCGGCAAGCGCACCCTGCACGAAGTGGTGTCGGGCCAGCGTGACGAGTTGATGGCCGGCATTACCGAGTCGCTGAACAAGATGGCCAACGACGAGTTGGGCATCGAAGTCATCGACGTGCGGGTGAAGGCCATCGACCTGCCGAAGGAAGTGAACAAGAGCGTCTTCGACCGCATGAGCACCGAGCGCGAGCGTGAAGCCCGCGAGCACCGCGCGAAGGGTAACGAGCTGGCTGAAGGCATCCGCGCCGACGCCGACCGTCAACGCCGCGTGTTGCTGGCCGAAGCCTATCGCGAGTCCGAGGAAGCGCGCGGTGACGGCGATGCCCAGGCGGCCGCCATCTACGCCAAGGCCTACGGTCAGGACCAGGAGTTCTACTCCTTCTACCGCAGCCTGCAGGCCTACCGCCAGAGCTTCTCGAACAAGAGCGATGTGCTGGTGCTGGACCCAAGCAGCGACTTCTTCCGTTACATGGAGAAGTACAAGCCTTGACCCAGGCCTGCTAGGAAAAGGGCACCCGCCGGGCAGTCAAATCGCCCGGCGGGGTGACCAAATCCGAAAACGTGTTATGATGCGGCAGCCGGGAAATTCCCGGCTTTTTTGCGTCTGCAAGATCGATTGGCCCTTCGTGCCAGTCTTTTGCAAAGTGTTTCAGACTGTTTTCCAACGTAATCGAGGGCAATGGCTCAAGCAGGCAGGGCGGTATAGAAACCGCTGCACGTTGCCTCGCCGTTGCCTGCTTCACTCAAGGCTCGCAAGAACGCGTGCCGCCCGGATCATAGGGGAAAGGCGTAATGGCAACGGTAGACCGCTGGCTGCTGCCAGATGGCATCGAAGAAGTACTGCCGCCGGAAGCGGCGCGCATCGAAGTAGCGCGTCGCCAGGTGTTGGATCTGTTCCAGAGCTGGGGCTACGAGTTCGTCGTCACCCCGCATATCGAGTACCTGGAGTCGCTGCTGACCGGCGCGGGCCAGGACCTGGATCTGCGCACCTTCAAGGTTGTCGACCCGCAATCCGGGCGTCAGATGGGCTTCCGTGCCGACATCACCCCGCAGGTTGCGCGCATCGACGCCCACACCCTGCGCCGTGAAGGCCCGAGCCGCCTGTGCTACGCCGGCAGCGTGCTGCACGCCCAGCCGCGGGCCCTGTCGTCGTCGCGCAGCCCCATCCAGCTGGGTGCCGAGCTGTACGGCGATGCAAGCCCGAGCAGCGATGTCGAAGTAATCAGCCTGATGCTGGCTATGCTTCAACTGGCGGACGTGCCGGATGTGCACATGGACCTCGGTCACGTGGGCATCTACCGTGGCCTGGCGCGCGCCGCCGGCCTGTCGGGCAGCGTCGAGCAACAGCTGTTCGATGCCCTGCAGCGCAAGGCCATCGACGAAGTCATCGCCCTGACCGAAGGGCTGCCGGCGGACCTGGCGGCCATGCTGCGCGCCCTGGTCGAGCTGTGCGGCGGTTCGGAAGTGTTCGCCGAGGCGCGCGTGCGCCTGGCCAACGCCCCGGCCCCGGTGATCGCGGCCCTGGATGACCTGCAAGCCATCGCCGAGCGCCTGGCTGCGCGTTTCCCCGAGCTGCCCCTGTATTTCGACCTGGGCGAGCTGCGCGGCTACCACTACCACACCGGTGTGGTATTCGCGGTGTTCGTCCCGGGTGTCGGCCAGTCGATCGCCCAGGGCGGTCGCTATGACGATATCGGCGCCGACTTCGGTCGTGCGCGTCCGGCAACGGGGTTCTCCACCGACCTCAAGACCCTGGTTACCCTGGGTCGCGCCGAAGTGGAACTGCCCAGCGGTGGCATCTGGATGCCAGACAGCACCGATGCGGCACTCTGGCAGCAGGTCTGCCAGCTGCGTCGTGAAGGCCAGCGTGTGGTCCAGGCGCTGCCTGGGCAGGCGTTGAGCGCGGCCGTCGAGGCCGATTGCGACCGCCAATTGATTCAGCAGAACGGGCTGTGGCAAGTACTGCCGCTGGCTTCTTGAGTTTTCCTGCCGGCCAACGCCGGCACCAAGTTTGCGCGAATGAGGACAAGTGTCATGGGTAAGAATGTCGTAGTCCTGGGCACCCAGTGGGGTGATGAGGGCAAAGGCAAGATCGTTGATCTGCTGACCGAACATGCAGCCGCCGTAGTGCGCTACCAAGGTGGCCACAACGCTGGCCACACCCTGGTGATCGACGGTGAGAAAACCGTCCTGCACCTGATTCCGTCGGGCGTGCTGCGCGAAGGCGTGCAGTGCCTGATCGGCAACGGCGTGGTGGTAGCACCCGACGCCCTGCTGCGTGAAATCGTCAAGCTGGAAGAGAAGGGCGTACCGGTGCGCGAGCGCCTGCGCATCAGCCCATCCTGCCCGCTGATCCTGTCCTACCACGTGGCCCTGGACCAGGCTCGCGAGAAGGCCCGTGGCGAGCTGAAGATCGGTACTACCGGTCGCGGCATCGGCCCGGCCTACGAAGACAAGGTTGCACGCCGCGGCCTGCGCATCGGTGACCTGTTCCACCGCGAGCGTTTCGCCGCCAAGCTGGGCGAGTTGCTGGACTACCACAACTTCGTCCTGGTGAATTACTACAAAGAGCCGGCCATCGACTTCCAGAAGACCCTGGACGAGTGCATGGAATACGCCGAGCTGCTGAAGCCGATGATGCTCGACGTCACCGCCGAACTGCACGCCCTGCGCCGCGCCGGCAAGGACATCATGTTCGAAGGTGCCCAGGGTTCGCTGCTGGACATCGACCACGGTACCTACCCGTACGTCACCAGCTCCAACACCACGGCTGGCGGCATCGCTACCGGTTCGGGCGTTGGTCCGATGTACCTGGACTACATCCTGGGCATCACCAAGGCCTACACCACTCGCGTTGGCTCGGGCCCGTTCCCTACCGAACTGTTCGATGACGTGGGTGCCTTCCTGGCCAAGCGCGGCCACGAGTTCGGCGCCACCACCGGCCGTGCCCGTCGTTGCGGCTGGTTCGACGCCGTCATCCTGCGCCGTGCCATCGACGTCAACAGCATCTCGGGCATCTGCCTGACCAAGCTGGACGTGCTGGACGGCCTGGAAACCATCAACATCTGCGTGGGCTACAAGAACGCCGACGGCGCCGTCATCGACGCCCCGACCGACGCCGACAGCTACATCGGCCTGGAGCCGGTGTACGAGCAGATGCCAGGCTGGAGCGAATCGACCCTGGGCGCCAAGTCCCTGGAAGAGCTGCCTGAAGCTGCCCGTGCGTACATCAAGCGCATCGAAGAGCTGGTCGGCGCGCCGATCGACATCGTTTCCACCGGCCCGGACCGCAACGAGACCATCGTGCTGCGTCACCCGTTCGCCTAAGAAGCGTTGAGGTAATACACAAAGGGCCCTTATGGGGCCCTTTGTCGTTTCTGCCTGCTGTGCGGCATGGCGATTGCTGTGATGATTTCCTGTCGGTGCCATCATTTTGATAGCTACCCGAAAACAAGAGGAATCACCCGTGTCGGCCGTACTTTCTCTTTTGCGCAGTCGTTTGCTGCGGCCCGTGTTCATCACCCTGGGCGTTGCCCTTTTGGTGCAGGTGCTGGTAGCCGTTGCGCTGACCCGGAGCACCGTGGGCGCGCTGGAAACCGATTTGGGCCTGCGCCTGCAGGCCGATACCCATCAACTTACCGACCAGCTCGACCAGGCAGGCAAGGAAGTCAGCGCAGGCCTGGACGGCCTCTCGGCCAGCACCCGCCAGCGCCTGAGCGCCGGCCTGTCCTCGCGGCTTGAAGAAGAGCAGGGGCAGATCCGCACTACCCTGGAGCAGGACCTCAAGGACTCGGCTAACGCCATGGCCCAACTGCTGGCCTCGGTAGCGCCGCGGGCCATCTGGGACAATGACGTGCCCACCCTGTCGGAGTTCGCCCGCCAGGCCCAGCGCAACCCCAACGTGCTGTTCGTGATTTACGACGATGCCCAGGGCGAGCACCTGACCCGCTACCTGAACCGCGAAAACCCTATCAACCAGGCCCTTTTGGCCAAGGGCGCCGGTGAGCGGCCGCTGGACAAGGTGCTGGATGCCGCGAAGAACGACCCGTTGGTGTATTACGTGGAAGCGTCCATCAACCCCAATGGTGTGGAAATCGGCAAGGTGCGCATGGGTGTTTCCACCGCCAATGTCGAGGCCGAGTTGGGTGCGCTGGACAAGCGTTTCGCCGCCCTGATCGCCAGCGGCGACCAATTGGTGGGTGACAGCCTGCTGGGCGCCTCGGCAGACAGCTCCAAGGCGCTGAGGGCGCGCCTGGAGGCGGCGCAGGGCAGTGCCGCGGCCATGCAGGGCAACGCTGCCCATAGCGTGCAGGAAGCGGCGGCCACCCTGCGCTGGCGCATCGGCATGGCCTTGGCGCTGGTGGGCCTGGGCCTGTTGCTGCTAGTGGCGGTGGTGCTCGGCCGACGGGTGGTCAGCAAGTTGCGCCTGCTGATTGCCGCGCTCAATGACCTGGCCGCGGGGGAGGGCGACCTGACCCGTCGCGTGCAGCTCAACAGCAATGACGAAATTGGCGACATGGCGGCCGCGGTGAACCGCTTCGTCGACAAGCTGCAACCCATCGTTCGCGAAGCCGGCGACGTGGCCCAGCGTACCGGGCAGGAGATCGACGTGATGGCGCGCCGCAACGCTGGCGCCGATGCCGCCGCCCAGCTGCAAAGCGATGAAGTGGCCGCCAGCCTGCATGCCCTCTCGGCCATGGCTGACGAGGCGCAGGCTGAAAGCCGTGCCATGCAGTCGGCGCTGCAGCAGGTAGCGGAGATTCGCAGCGCCACCGATGCCAATACCCAGGCCTCGGCACAAGTGGGTGGCCTGATCGAAGCGCTGGCCGGGCAGGTGCAGAGCGGCTCCCGGGTGATCGAACGGCTGGCCGATCAGAGCCAGCAGATCGAAGTGGTGCTCAGCGTGATCCAGAGCATTGCCGAGCAAACCAACCTGCTGGCGTTGAATGCGGCCATCGAGGCGGCGCGGGCGGGCGAGACCGGCCGCGGTTTTGCCGTGGTGGCCGATGAGGTGCGGGCGCTGGCCAGCAAGACGCAAAGCTCTACCGGGGATATTCAGGCACACATTGCCGCGCTGCAGTCGGGTGCGCGTGAAGCGGTGGCGGCCATCAGCCAGGCCGGGCGCCAGGCCAGCGAAGGGTTGCTGGTGCTGCGTGACAGCGCGCGGTTGCAGCAAAGCGTGCAGGCGTCGGTGGAACAGGTGCATACCGCTATCGACCTGGCCACGCGTGCGGCAGGGCAGCAGGCCGATGGGGCGCAGGCGGTGAAGGGCAGGGTGGAGAATATTCACGCCCAGGCCCAGCGCGCGGCGAAGGTGGTGGCCGACACCACGGCCAGCAGCAAAGTGCTGGATGGCTTGGCTGCGCAGTTGCGTGCCAGCATCGGCCAATTCAAGGCCTGACACCAATCCCCCGTAGCAGCGGCCGCAGGCCGCGTCCGGGGGATTGGTTTTTTGGAGGGCAGAAACGCAAAAACCCGCTTTCGCGGGTTTTTGAGATGATTCAAAGATCGTTGATCTGTGAATCTGAATTGGTGCCCAGAAGAAGACTCGAACTTCCACGACCGTAAGGTCACCAGCACCTGAAGCTGGCGTGTCTACCAATTTCACCATCTGGGCAGCTACTTCGACGTTGTCCGTCGTTGTGGTGCGCACTATACGGAGGGTTCCAATACCTGTAAACCCCCAGGAACACTTTTTTTCAAAAATTTCTCAAAGAATCTTTTCAGACCCCAGAAACGCAAAAACCCGCTTTCGCGGGTTCTTGTGAGTGGCTCAAGATGTTGTAATCTCAAGCCAGAAATTGGTGCCCAGAAGAAGACTCGAACTTCCACGACCGTAAGGTCACCAGCACCTGAAGCTGGCGTGTCTACCAATTTCACCATCTGGGCATCATCTTCAGCGCAGTTGCGTTGTCGATGGCGCGCACTATACGGGCAGTCTTTTGATCTGTAAACCCCTGTTGTGAAAAAAGTTTAGGTTTTTTCCAGGTTTCTTCCACACGGTGCTTTTTTTACTGGAAGATGCGGCAATGCGGGGCTGTCAAACCGTGAAATTTCCCGTTTCAATACGCGTATGCCAAACTAACCCTTATATAGACAAGGTGAAATTTCTCTAATGGCCGATTGGCAGTCCCTCGATCCCGAGGCCGCTCGTGAAGCGGAAAAATACGAAAACCCTATTCCCAGCCGTGAGCTGATCCTCCAGCACCTCGACGAGCGCGGCTCACCCGCCAGCCGCGAGCAGCTGGTGGAGGAGTTCGGTCTGACCACCGAGGACCAGCTCGAGGCCCTGCGCCGCCGCCTGCGCGCCATGGAGCGCGATGCGCAACTGATCTACACCCGCCGCGGCACCTATGCCCCTGTGGATAAACTGGACCTGATCGCCGGTCGCATCAGCGGCCACCGCGACGGTTTCGGTTTCCTGATCCCCGATGACGGCTCCGACGACCTGTTCATGAGCCCGGCGCAAATGCGCCTTGTGTTCGATGGCGACCGCGCCCTGGCCCGTGTTTCCGGCCTGGACCGTCGCGGCCGTCGCGAAGGCGTCATCGTCGAAGTGGTGTCCCGTGGTCACGAGACCATCGTGGGGCGCTACTTCGAAGAAGGCGGCATCGGCTTCGTGACCCCGGACAACCCCAAGGTCAATCAGGAAGTGCTGATTACCCCGGGCCGCAACGCCGGCGCCAAGATTGGCCAGTTCGTCGAGGTGAAAATCACCCACTGGCCAACCCCGCGCTTCCAGCCCCAGGGCGATGTGATCGAAGTGGTCGGCAACTACATGGCGCCGGGCATGGAAATCGACGTCGCGCTGCGCACCTACGACATCCCGCACGTGTGGCCACAGGCCGTGCTGAAGGAAGCGGCAAAGCTGAAGCCGGAAGTCGAGGAAAAGGACAAGCAGAACCGCGTTGACCTGCGCCACCTGCCGTTCGTCACCATCGACGGCGAAGACGCCCGCGACTTCGACGACGCCGTTTATTGCGAAGCCAAGAGCAAGCTGCGCCTGTTCAACGGTGGCTGGAAGCTGTACGTGGCCATCGCCGACGTGTCCAGCTACGTCAAGCTGGGCTCGGCCCTGGACGAAGAAGCCCAGGTGCGCGGCAACTCGGTGTACTTCCCAGAGCGCGTGATCCCGATGCTGCCCGAGGAACTGTCCAACGGCCTGTGCTCGCTGAACCCGCACGTCGACCGCCTGGCCATGGTCTGCGAGATGACCATCTCCAAG
Organism: Pseudomonas sp. JC1203; assembly: GCF_056175065.1. Taxonomy (NCBI): domain Bacteria; kingdom Pseudomonadati; phylum Pseudomonadota; class Gammaproteobacteria; order Pseudomonadales; family Pseudomonadaceae; genus Pseudomonas; species Pseudomonas sp. JC1203. The sequence goes on along the minus strand of NZ_JBWCAM010000010.1, from coordinate 48,368 downwards.
ACTGGCGAGATGACCGACTATCAGTTCTACGAAGCGGTTATCCACTCCCATGCGCGCCTGACCTACAACAAGGTCAGCACCATGCTCGAGCACTCGCGCACCAGCGAGGCCAAGGCCCTGCGCGGCGAGTACGGCGATGTGCTGCCGCACCTCAAGCAGCTGTACGCCATGTACAAGGTGTTGCTGGGTGCCCGCCATGCCCGTGGCGCCATCGACTTCGAGACCCAGGAAACCCGCATCGTCTTCGGTTCCGAGCGCAAGATCGCCGAAATCAAGCCGACCGTGCGCAACGACGCCCACAAGCTGATCGAAGAGTGCATGCTGGCCGCCAACGTGGCCACCGCCGAGTTCCTGCAGAAGCATGAAATTCCGGCCCTGTACCGCGTTCACGACGGTCCGCCGCCAGAGCGTCTGGAAAAGCTGCGCGCCTTCCTCGGCGAACTGGGCCTGTCGATCAACAAAGGCAAGGATGGTCCGTCGCCGAAGGACTACCGCGCGCTGCTGGAAAAAATCCAGGACCGCCCGGACTTCCACGTGATCCAGACCGTGATGCTGCGCTCCCTGAGCCAGGCGGTGTACAGCGCCGAGAACAACGGCCACTTCGGCCTGAATTACGAGGCGTACACCCACTTCACCTCGCCAATCCGTCGCTACCCGGACCTGCTCACCCACCGCGCCATCCGCAGTGTGATCCGCTCGAAGATGGACACCCCGCACGTCAAGCGTGCCGGTGCCATGACCATTCCGAAAGCGCGCATCTACCCGTACGACGAGCCGGCCCTGGAGCAGTTGGGCGAGCAGTGCTCGATGAGCGAGCGCCGTGCCGACGAGGCCACCCGCGACGTGGTGAACTGGCTCAAGTGCGAGTTCATGAAAGACCGCGTGGGCGAGACCTTCCCGGGCGTGATCACCGCCGTGACCGGCTTCGGCCTGTTCGTGGAGCTGACCGACATCTTCGTCGAAGGCTTGGTGCACGTCACCGCGCTGCCGGGCGACTATTACCACTTCGACCCTGTGCACCACCGCCTGGCGGGCGAGCGCACGGGCCGCAGCTTCCGCCTGGGCGACACGGTGGAAGTGCAGGTGATGCGCGTCGACCTCGACGAGCGCAAGATCGACTTCGGCATGTCGGAAAAAACCACCAATGCACCGGTGGGTCGCAAGAATCGCCAGGCCGAGAAGCCTGAAGCGAAGAAGGCGCCCGAGCGCAAGTCGGCTGACAAGAAGCCGGCCGCCAAATCCTACGACAAGCCCGCTTACGAAAAACCGGCCCCGGCAGCGCCGCTGTCGAAGCCGTCGAAGCGCCCGGCCAAGTCGTCGGAGTCGGCTGGCGCCTACCGTGCGTCGGATGCTGCGGCCAACAACGCCGATGTGCGCAAAAGCCGTGAAATGAAAAAAGCGCTGCTGGCCGAGGCCAAGGGCGGCGCGGGCAAGCCTGCGCGTTCGGACAAGTCCGGCGCCAGCAAGCCCACCACGCACCGCAAGGGCCCGTCGAAGACGGGTGCCCGTAAACCGAAGGCGAAACCATGAGTCAGTTGGAAAAAATCTACGGCGTGCACGCCGTGGAAGCCCTGTTGCGTCACCACCCCAAGCGGGTCAAGCAGATCTGGTTGGCGGAAAGCCGCAACGACCCGCGCGTGCAGCCGCTGATTGCCCTGGCCGCGGAAAACCGTGTGTCGGTGGGCCAGGCCGAGCGCCGCGAGATGGACGCCTGGGTTGAAGGCGTGCACCAGGGCGTGGTGGCTGAAGTCAGCCCAAGCCAGGTGTGGGGCGAGGCCATGCTCGACGAGCTGCTGGACCGTACCGAAGGCGCGCCGCTGCTGTTGGTGCTGGACGGCGTGACCGACCCGCACAACCTCGGCGCCTGCCTGCGCACCGCCGACGCCGCTGGCGTGCTGGCCGTGATCGTGCCGAAGGACAAGTCGGCCACCCTGACCCCTGCAGTGCGTAAAGTCGCCTGCGGTGCGGCCGAAGTGATCCCGCTGGTGGCCGTCACCAACCTGGCGCGCACTCTGGAAAAACTCCAGCAGCGCGGCCTGTGGGTAGTGGGCACTGCCGGCGAAGCCGAGCAGGAGTTGTACCAGCACGACATGACCGGCCCCACCATCCTGGTGATGGGCGCCGAAGGCAAGGGCATGCGCCGCCTCACCCGCGAGCATTGCGACTACCTGGTGAAACTGCCGATGCACGGCAGCGTCAGCAGCCTGAACGTGTCGGTGGCAACGGGCGTGTGCCTGTTCGAAGCCGTCCGTCAGCGCAACACGAAGGCTGCTTCGAAAAAATGATGTAACCCCATGTGGGAGCTGGCTTGCCAGCGAGCTTTTGAGGCCCTGAAAAGCTCGCTGGCAAGCCAGCTCCCACAGCTGTTCAAATATTCGCCAATTCCCTTGCTTGTCCCCACTCCCTTCTCTACAATTGCGCCCCTTGCCTCGACGGCAGGTGCGGGCAGTTCATCGCCATCACCTTTTCCGCGAGCAAGACATACAGTGTCATTCACTCCTTGTCTGACCGCCCTGGCGGCAGGCTACAACCCGTAAGGAGCATTCATGCGTCATTACGAAATCATCTTTCTGGTCCACCCTGACCAGAGCGAGCAAGTCGGCGGCATGGTTGAGCGTTACACCAAGCTGATCGAAGAAGACGGCGGCAAAATCCACCGTCTGGAAGATTGGGGCCGTCGTCAACTGGCCTACGCAATCAACAATGTTCACAAGGCTCACTACGTGATGCTGAACGTTGAGTGCACTGGCAAGGCCCTGGCCGAGCTGGAAGACAACTTCCGTTACAACGATGCCGTGATCCGTAACCTGGTCATCCGTCGCGACGAAGCCGTAACTGGTCAGTCCGAGATGCTCAAGGCCGAAGAAAACCGCAGCGAGCGCCGTGAGCGTCGTGACCGTCCTGAGCATGCTGACAGCGCCGATGGCGATGACAGCGACAACAGCGACGCCAGCGATAACGCTGACGAGTAATCCACGGACCTTTTGAGGAGCCAATTACATGGCACGTTTCTTCCGTCGTCGTAAATTCTGCCGCTTCACCGCTGAAGACGTGAAAGAGATCGATTACAAAGATCTCAACACTCTGAAAGCCTACGTATCCGAAACCGGCAAAATCGTTCCAAGCCGTATCACCGGTACCAAAGCTCGTTATCAGCGTCAGCTGGCCGTCGCTATCAAGCGCGCCCGCTTCCTGGCCCTGCTGGCCTACACCGACAGCCACGGCCGCTGAGACCGGGTCGTCGACAAGTAGCAAGGGATTGAATGCATGCGCGCCATAGCTGATTTCATCATGCGCGGACGCATGCAGGCCACCCTGGTGGTGGCCATATCGGCAGTCATGCCGCTGTTGTTCTGGTTGGGTGCTGCCGCGGGAAGCCTGGTGCTTCTGCGGCGCGGATTTCAGGATGCCAAAAGTGTCCTCGCCCTCGGCCTGCTGCCCGCTCTGGCGTGGTGGCTACTGGGAAGCGACCACGACCCCCGCGCACTTCTGGTGCTGCTGGGCTCGGCGACCCTCGCGCAGGTTCTGCGCTCGAGTGAGTCCTGGATCCGTGTGCTGCTGGTCAGCATAGCCCTGGGGTTGGTGTATGCAGTGGTGCTGGGCGCGGTTTTCCGCCCTCACATCGAAGGCATGGCGCAGGAACTGTCAAAGGTCCTGCCCATGGCCCTCGGTGATCTCTACCAGCAATTGTCGGTAGAAGAGCGAGCGCGCCTGAGCGCACTGCTGCCACCGGTCCTGACCGGCCTGATAGCGGCCATGTTGCAGATTGTCAGCGTGCTGTGCCTGATGTTGGGCCGGTACTGGCAAGCGTTGTTGTACAACCCGGGTGGGTTCGGTCGCGAATTTCGCGCCGTGCGTATCCCGCGGGGGCCGGCATTATTGCTGCTGGCGTGCATGCTGGTGGGGCCGAATTTCGGCACTCAACTGGCCATGCTCACGCCGCTGTGCAGTGTGCCGCTGCTGTTCGCAGGCCTGGCCCTGATCCACGCCCTGGTCGCTGCAAAGCGCCTGGCGCGGTTCTGGCTGGTGGGGTTGTACGTGACGCTGCTGGTGTTCATGCAGCTGATCTATCCGTTGCTCGTGGTGTTGGCCATTGTCGACAGCCTGATTGATTTTCGCGGACGTCTGGCGTCGAAAGACGCTGGCAATGCGAACGGTGAAGGTTAAAAGTTAGAGGATTTCCACATGCAACTGATCCTTCTGGAAAAAGTCGCCAACCTGGGCAACCTGGGCGACAAAGTAAACGTTAAGGCTGGTTACGGCCGTAACTACCTGCTGCCTTACGGTAAAGCTACCGCTGCGACCGCTGCCAACCTGGCTGCGTTCGAAGAGCGTCGTGCTGAGCTGGAAAAACTGGCTGCAGACAAGAAAGCTTCGGCTGAAACTCGCGCTGCCCAACTGGCTGAGCTGGAAGTGACCATCACTGCCACCGCCGGTGACGAAGGCAAGCTGTTCGGTTCGATCGGCACCCACGACATCGCTGACGCACTGACCGCCTCGGGCGTTGAAGTTGCCAAGGCTGAAGTTCGTCTGCCGAACGGCACCATCCGTAACGTTGGCGAATACGACGTTGCCGTGCACCTGCACAGCGACGTAGAAGCTACCGTACGCGTTGTTGTTGTAGCTGCTTAAGTAACACCGATCGGCTGGCACCCTCGGGTGGCAGCCGGTAACATTGGGCACGATCCTGTCTTACAGGTCGTGCCCTTTGTCTTTCTGTATCCCCTGATTTCAAGTGGCCATGAACGAGATATCCGCACCCGAGCAATACGATCTGCAAACCGCTGCCCTCAAGGTGCCGCCGCATTCCATCGAGGCCGAACAGGCTGTGCTCGGTGGCCTGATGCTGGACAACAACGCCTGGGAACGCGTGCTCGATCAAGTTTCGGATGGCGACTTCTACCGTCATGACCACCGCCTGATCTTCCGTGCCATCGCCAAGCTGGCTGACCAGAACACACCGTTCGACGTGGTCACCCTGCACGAGCAACTGGACAAGGAAGGGCAGAGCACCCAGGTCGGTGGCCTGGGTTACCTGGGCGAGCTGGCGAAGAACACGCCGTCGGTCGCCAACATCAAGGCCTATGCCCAGATCGTCCGCGAGCGCGCCACCCTGCGCCAGCTGATCAGCATCAGCACCGATATCGCCGACAGCGCTTTCAACCCCCAGGGCCGCAACGCTGCCGAGATTCTCGACGAGGCCGAACGGCAGATCTTCCAGATCGCCGAGGCGCGGCCGAAAACCGGCGGCCCGGTCAGCGTCAACGACCTGCTGACCAAGGCCATCGACCGCATCGACACGCTGTTCAACACCGACGAGGCCATTACCGGCCTGTCCACCGGCTACACCGACCTTGACGAGAAGACCAGCGGCCTGCAGCCGGCCGACCTGATCATCGTCGCCGGCCGTCCGTCGATGGGCAAGACCACCTTCGCCATGAACCTGGTGGAGAACGCGGTGCTGCGCAGCGAGAAGGTCGTGCTGGTCTACTCGCTGGAGATGCCAGGTGATTCGCTGGTGATGCGTATGCTCTCCTCGCTGGGCCGCATCGACCAGACCAAGGTGCGTTCCGGCCGCCTGGACGACGACGATTGGCCACGCCTGACGTCGGCGGTGAACCTGCTCAACGACCGCAAGCTGTTCATCGACGATACCGCCGGCATCAGCCCGTCGGAAATGCGTGCGCGTACGCGCCGCCTGGTCCGTGAGCATGGCGACATCGGCCTGATCATGATCGACTACCTGCAGCTGATGCAGATTCCGGGTTCCAGCGGCGACAACCGTACCAACGAGATTTCGGAGATTTCCCGCTCGTTGAAGGCCCTGGCGAAAGAATTCAACTGCCCGGTGGTGGCGCTGTCGCAGCTCAACCGCTCCCTGGAACAACGCCCCAACAAGCGCCCGGTGAACTCCGACTTGCGGGAATCGGGAGCCATCGAGCAGGACGCCGACGTAATCATGTTCGTGTACCGCGACGAGGTGTACCACCCCGAAACCGAGCACAAGGGCATTGCCGAGATCATCATCGGCAAGCAGCGTAACGGCCCCATCGGCTTCATCCGCCTGGCCTTCATCGGCAAATACACGCGCTTCGAGAACCTGGCGCCAGGCAGTTACAACTTCGACGACGACGAATAACCCCGGTCTTGTGGGAGCTGGCTTGCCAGCGAGCTTTTATGGCCCCAACAGCTCGCTGGCAAGCCAGCTCCCACAGGATGTAGCAGCCGCCTTCGGCAGCTGCTACGGGGGTTTTTATCGAGCGGGCTGAATTCCGACAGTGGTCGTCGGAATTGGTCAAAATTTGTGCTATATTCCGCGCCCGCGTTTTTTCAACATGTAGCCACACGGTCATCGACATGCAAGCAGCCAAGCCGTTATTCGACTATCCAAAGTACTGGGCCGAGTGTTTCGGGCCAGCGCCATTCCTGCCCATGAGCAGGGAGGAGATGGATCAGCTTGGCTGGGATTCCTGCGACATCATCATTGTCACCGGTGATGCCTATGTCGACCACCCGTCGTTCGGCATGGCCATCATCGGCCGCCTGCTGGAAGCCCAGGGCTTCCGCGTGGGCATCATTGCCCAGCCGGACTGGACGTCGAAAGACGACTTCATGAAACTGGGCGAGCCGAACCTGTTCTTCGGCGTCGCGGCCGGCAACATGGACTCCATGATCAACCGCTACACCGCGGACAAGAAAATCCGTTCGGACGACGCCTACACCCCTGGCGGCATGGCGGGCAAGCGCCCCGACCGCGCCAGCCTGGTGTACAGCCAGCGCTGCAAGGAAGCCTACAAGCACGTGCCGATCGTGCTGGGAGGCATCGAGGCCTCGCTGCGCCGCATCGCCCACTATGACTACTGGCAGGACCGCGTCCGCCATTCGATCCTGATCGACGCCTGCGCCGACATCCTGCTGTACGGCAACGCCGAACGCGCGATCGTCGAAGTGGCCCAGCGCCTGTCGTACGGCCAGAAGATCGAAGACATCACCGACATCCGTGGCACCGCCTTCGTACGCCGTGACACGCCGCAGGGCTGGTACGAGGTGGACTCCACCCGTATCGACCGTCCGGGCAAGATCGACAAGATCATCAACCCGTACGTGAATACCCAGGACACCCAGGCCTGCGCCATCGAGCAGGAAAAGGGCGAGGTCGAAGACCCGAACGAAGCCAAGGTCGTGCAGATCCTGGCCAGCCCGCGCATGACCCGCGACAAGACCGTCATCCGCCTGCCGTCGTACGAGAAAGTGCGCGGCGACGCCGTGCTCTACGCCCACGCCAACCGCGTGCTGCACCTGGAAACCAACCCGGGCAACGCCCGCGCGCTGGTGCAGAAGCATGGCGAAGTGGACGTGTGGTTCAACCCACCGCCCATTCCCATGACCACCGAGGAAATGGACTACGTGTTCGGCATGCCGTACGCACGTATTCCGCACCCGGCGTACGGCAAGGAGAAAATCCCGGCCTACGACATGATTCGCTTCTCGGTGAACATCATGCGTGGCTGCTTCGGTGGCTGCACCTTCTGCTCCATCACCGAGCACGAAGGCCGCATCATCCAGAACCGCTCGGAAGAGTCGATCATTCGTGAAATCGAAGAGATCCGCGACAAGGTGCCCGGCTTCACCGGCGTCATCTCCGACCTGGGTGGCCCTACCGCGAACATGTACCGCATCGCCTGCAAGACGCCGGAGATCGAATCCGCGTGCCGCAAGCCGTCGTGCGTGTTCCCGGGCATCTGCCCGAACCTGAACACCGACCACTCCTCGCTGATCCAGCTGTACCGCAGCGCCCGTGCCTTGCCGGGGGTGAAGAAGATCCTCATCGCCTCGGGCCTGCGCTACGACCTGGCGGTGGAATCGCCGGAGTACGTGAAAGAGCTGGTGACCCACCACGTGGGCGGCTACCTGAAGATTGCGCCGGAGCACACCGAAGAAGGCCCGCTGAACCAGATGATGAAGCCGGGTATCGGCTCGTACGACAAGTTCAAGCGCATGTTCGAGAAGTACTCCAAGGAAGCCGGGAAAGAGCAGTACCTGATTCCGTACTTCATCGCCGCGCACCCGGGTACCACCGACGAAGACATGATGAACCTGGCCCTGTGGCTGAAAGGCAACGGTTTCCGCGCCGACCAGGTGCAGGCGTTCTACCCCTCGCCAATGGCGTCGGCGACCGCCATGTACCACTCGGGCAAGAACCCGCTGCGCAAGGTCACCTACAAGAGCGACCCGGTCACCATCGTCAAGAGCGAAGAGCAGCGCCGCTTGCACAAGGCCTTCCTGCGCTACCACGATCCGAAGGGTTGGCCGATGCTGCGTGAAGCGCTGGAACGCATGGGCCGCGCCGACTTGATCGGCCCGGGCAAGCACCAGCTGATCCCGCTGCACCAGCCGGCCACCGATACCTACCAGAGTGCCCGTCGCAAGAACTCGACCCCGGCCGGTAGCCACAAGGTGGCCAAGGAAACCCGCATCCTTACCCAGCACACCGGCCTGCCGCCGCGTGGCAGCGACGGCTCCAAGCCGTGGGACAAGCGCGAACAGGCCAAGGCCGCCGCCGAAGCCCGCGCCAAGGAAGCCGCCAAGGCCCGCCACGACGCAGCCAAGGGCGGCAAGGGCAAGAAAAAGCCTTCGCGCCAGCCCGTCCTGCCGCGCTGATGTGAAGCAGGGTGTAGCCGAGGCGCCTCGGTTACACCCGTAGCAGCGGCCGCCAGGCCGCGTCATTCGCGCCGCCTCCTTGCCTGATCAATTCCGGCGGCCGGCCGGCAAGCCCTCATGCAGCACAAATTTGCCTGGCCCCAGCTCCCTGCCAAAGGCTGTCAGCCCTACCGTGCATGACTGGCAGGTAGGCAGCACGGTATATACCTCCATTGTGTCCACCAGTTCGGCGGTGATGCCATCATCCTTGATGCGTACCATTATCCCGCGCTCGGTGTCGAGCAAGCGTGGGTTGCCTGGAGGGCTGATGCTCAGGGGCGCCAGGTCGGGCAGGAAGAGCATGTTGCCGCTGCCTTGCCCCCGAATAGGTTGGCTGTTGATGTAACGGATACCGTCCGGCGCCTGCGCGATGTCAGCTTCGACTTTCCAGCCCGCCTTGCGCAGCTCTTGGGCGCCTTTGCTTGCGGGGTGTGTGACCAGTTCGCTCAGTGGCAGGTAGCTTGCGGGGTTACGGTAGCCCGATAGCCCAAAATAGACGGCCGGCGGCCGGGTTTTGTCCTTGAAGGTCAAATGGGCGTAGGCCAGATTCCTGGGCGCGAGGGTGCTTGCCTTGAGCAAGGCGTGATCCAGGAGATTGTCGGCATCGAAGGTATTGCTGCATAACAGCCTGTTCAGCGTGTCGGCGATTCGCTGCCTGGCTTCCACCGGTGTGTTCTGGTCGAGCGGCCGCCATGGCAGGCCGGCGTTACGCGCTTTGATCACCACCTGGTTCTGGGTGTATTTGCAGAACAGCACCGCTTCCTCCTTCGTCGTTCCAAGGTCGAACGGGCCGCCAAGGAGGCGGCTGACGTCATGGTGCTTGCCGGCGGCGATTTCCTCGTTGATCAACTTCAGGTCCGCGACCAGCGTCTGCTTCGGCACCTTGTGCAAGTAGGCGTTGGCATCCCAGCTGCCGAGGTAGATCAGGGCCAGGTATTCGTCTTCGCTGGGAATGCGCGGTGGCAGGTCCCTGAGGTTTACCCGCATGCGTTGCAGTGTGAGCGTTGCCTTGCCTGGCGCGTAGTCGCTGCGGTAATAGGCATTGTCATCCAGCCGGGTCACCAGCACCGTTGCTTCGCTGTTCCTGCGCCGCGCAACGACGGCTCCCAGGGTGCGTGAGTCATCGAAGCCTGGGTAGATCCCGCCGTCGACACGAATCTGTTTGAACAGGTCGTTGCCGCCCAGCACGTTTGCCTCGACAGTCTGCCTGTACTGTTTGGCCGGAGAAGAGCTGTTGGTGGCTGTCACCAGCTTGCCGTTGCTGAGTTTCCAGGCGCGCTGGTTGTGAAAAAGCTGATCGGTGGCGGGGTCCAGGGTGATCGTCAGGTCGGTGAACCAGGGCACTACCTGTCGGCCGGCTTCATGGCTAGCAGGGGCTTTGCCGGAAAATTGCTCGGTCACGGCGCGCCTGGGGTTACACCCCTGGATAACCAGCCCGCGGCGGGTCCGGCAAGTGGGCAAGTGCAAGGTTGCCAGCCGGTCATGGCGGGGCGCTTGGGGATCGCGGCGCAGCACCACACGGCCATCAGGCAGGGTCAGCTTGCGATAGTAGGCGTCGTCGACTTGCAGGTAGACGTCATCGCCCTGGTATATCCAGCGTTTGCTCAGGTCCGGTGTGTCATCGGCGAAGTGCCAGCCACCAGTGACGGCTTGCCCGTGGATGTCGGCATCGCCTTGCCATTTCAGGTCCCCGGCGTCATTGCGGCGTGGCAATTTCGGGCCGAACGCCCGGCGGCCCGCTGGCTCGAGCAGGAAATGCGCAGCAAGGTGGTCGGGCGCTCGGCGCTTGCTGGTCACCAGCACGTGGCGGTCATGGCCGATATTGCGCAATTGCTCGCCCGGGGCCCGGCCAGCGCGGCCCTCGCGGTGCCAGACGCTGGCGCTGGCGGCATCCAGGGTCAGCAAGCCGCGCTCAAACACTTGAGTCTTGCCCAGGCTGGCCCGTCCGCGCTTGACCAGCAATCGCAGCCCCTCCACCCCCGCGCCGGTCAAATATCTGGCCAGGCGCGCGGCATCCGGCAGCAGCGTAACCTGTTCCAACGCGCTACTGCCCACGATCCTGGCTGCAGCGGCGAGCCGCTGCAGGCCGGTCCGGGCGCCGGTCCGGGCGACAGCGCTGCCCACTTTCGTCAGCCGAGCTACCCGTGCCGCCGGGACCAGCACGGTGAACGCATCAAAGAGCACGCCCAGCGCGGCCAGGAGAATGTTGACCGCGGATTTGCCCTGGATGGCCTTGTCCAGCTCTTCGCTGGAACCCCAGAATGGAATGATTGCCTTTAGCTGGGCGAGCAGTGGGTCGGGCCGCTCCAGCACGGTCTGCCCCTTGGCCTGGGCGTGCAGGACCTTGTCGGGCTGGTAAAGGAAATCGTGGGCTACCCAGTAGGCCAGGTGCTGGATACGCAGCGGCGGCGCAACGGACTCCATCGCTTTGGACATGTCGATTGGCTGCAGTACCAACTCCATGTGCACACCTGCGCGGGGCAGGCTACCCGAGTAGAACGCGGTAAAATCCAGGGGCAGCTGCTGCGCCCTCCGATACTTCATGGCGTGTTCGGGGATGCGCTGGCGGTTCACCTCGGGGTAATTGCCAATGTCATTGCGGTAGCTGGGGTCGTAGCTGTCGACAATCAGCCCATCGGGGGTGAAGGCGAACCCTGGCAACCTGGCAATATGCTGGACCGCCGGGATGATCTGGTAGTGCCAGACGTGTGTCTTCCAGGTGACCTGCGCTATGAATCCCTCCCGCCCAATGACGGCGTCGCTGGGCTGGGTATAGCTGTAGCGTTCCCAGCGGCCATGGGGCAGGTGGCCCACCGAAAACAAACGAACGGTGCCTTGCTCGAACGCCACGCGGTCGGCTGATGGCAACTGCGCAATCAGCATGCGCACAAGTAGGGCGTAGCCACCCTTGAAGCGCTTGATCCACACCCCATGGGCTGTGTCGAACAAGGCCAGCACATCGGGGCTGCGCCCGTAGTCTCCAGGCAGCCATGGCTGTTGAAGGTGGCCGCCATGATCAATCACCAGGGCTGGCGTCCAGGCGGGGTCCCGGCCCAGATAGCCCATGGCCGCCAGCTCCCTGGCTGCCACCCGGCGACCTTTGCCGTTGTACTGGAAGTCGGTGTAGGGAGGCACCCGGATGGCTTCCAGTTCGGCGTCGGCCATTTCCAGGCGCTGGGGCATCGGCGCCGCCAGCGCTGCCAAGGCATCGACCAGGCTGTCTTCTTCCTGATTGAAAGCCCTGATCGCCGCCTGGAGCTGTTCCTGGCTCAGGCTGTCGGCGCTCGGGACCGAGCCCTTCGCCACAACCCATGACAGCAAGGGGAGCAGCAGGGTACCGGCCAGCAAGGTACTGCTGGCTTCGCCCATGGCCTTGGCGACCTGGTCCGGGTAGTCCAGCAACTGTGCAAAGGTCATGCGCTGGGCGTCGCCAGGCCTGATCAGCTCGGCCAAACCGACGGCTTGCTTGAATTTCACCCAGTAAACGCTGTTGCGATACCCCAGTTCCGGCGGCACGTCCAGCACGCTGAAGTCTGCTGGCAGGTAGCGCCTGAGCAGGAATGCCCCCAGCGCCGCACTTTGCTCATGGGCGACTGCCCCTGACCGCAGCAGGTGGGTTTCCAGCGCCTGATGGAGGCTGGCGTAGCTGTGCCCAACCCACTTGGGCTCATCAAGGTCGAAGCCGGCGAGATGTTGCCGCAGGTGTTTGCACAGCACCAGGGCAATCAGCTTGGCCCGCGCCAGGGGGCTGTCTTGCTCACCGGGGAGGGCGCCATACCAGTTCAGCGCCTTGAGCGTGGCACGGCCAAGGTCCTGGGCGGGGGCTATCGCCAGTATCCGTGCCAGCACGGTCATGGGGAACTGGCGCACCTCTTCAGTGGAGGGCATTGTCGTCAGGGCCCCCAGCCACTCATCGAGCAAACCGGTGCTACGCCCCAGTACCTGTGCCCTGATGACCTCTTTCACGGTGTCGTGATCCACCGTGTCCAGGTAGCGATGCGGGGCCACGGAGTCGCGGAAAGCCTTGCGCAGCAGGATCTCCTGGGCGAGCTGCACGGCGCGCAGTTGTTCATCGCCGTTGGGTTGGCCAGCTAGATCGAAGTGCTTCAGCAGCGGCCTGATATCAACCTGCAGGTGGCCCTCCAGCACTGCTTTCATCACGCTCAGATGGGCCAGGGCGGGAGAAGCCCAATCACTGAAAAGATCCAGGGTGTTGCCCTGTGCCTCGGACAGGACCGGCAGAGGCGGCAAAGAGGGCGCGGCCATTGGGCGGCTCCTTGGGTGAAAGAATGAGCCGTTATTACAAAGGGCCGCTCCTGGCCCGGGGTGGTGAATAGTTAGCCGCCACCAGCTTCGGCATTACGCACGCCACATTTGTGTGCGACGCTCCCAAGCCAAATGAGGCATGGCACGATCTTGGTGCTGTGCTTGAATGAGCAGGCGCTCTAGTGCTTGGCTTTGCCACGTGGCATAAGTCTTGCGCGGTGCGCTTACCGTCCAGGCTCGCAGGAGGCACGCCGTGTCGATCCATGTCGCATTGCACCATGTCACGCATTACCGCTACGACCGTGCGGTTGAACTTGGCCCGCAGATCGTCCGCCTTCGCCCCGCGCCCCATAGCCGCACGCGCGTGCTGTCGTATGCGCTGAAGGTTTTGCCCGAACAGCACTTCATCAACTGGCAGCAGGACCCCCAGGGCAATTACCTGGCGCGCCTGGTGTTCCCGGAGAAAACCGACGAGTTTCGCGTCGAGGTGGATCTGGTCGCCGAAATGGCGGTGTTCAACCCTTTCGACTTCTTCCTTGAGCCCTACGCCGAAAATATCCCTTTCGCCTACGCCAAGGACGAAAAGCACGAGCTGGCGCCGTACCTGGAAAAACTGCCGCTGTCGCCGCGGTTCGAGGCCTACCTTGCGGGCATCGACCGCACGCCGATTCCTGCGGTGGACTTCCTCGTGGGCCTCAACCAGCGCTTGAGCCAGGACATCGGCTACCTGATCCGCATGGAGCCAGGCGTGCAGACGCCGGAAGAAACCCTGGAAAACGCCTCGGGCTCCTGCCGTGACTCAGCCTGGTTGCTGGTGCAGCTGCTGCGCCACCTCGGCCTGGCCGCGCGCTTCGTGTCCGGCTACCTGATTCAACTGGCGGCGGATGTGAAGGCGCTGGACGGCCCGTCCGGCACCGAGGTGGATTTCACCGACTTGCACGCCTGGTGCGAAGTGTACCTGCCGGGTGCCGGCTGGATAGGCCTGGACGCTACCTCCGGGCTGTTTGCCGGTGAAGGGCATATCCCATTGGCCTGTAGTCCCGATCCGTCCTCTGCGGCGCCCATCAGCGGCCTGGTGGAGCCTTGCGAATGCGAGTTCAGCCACGAGATGGCGGTGGAGCGAATCTGGGAGGCGCCGCGCGTTACCCGCCCTTACAGCGAACAGCAGTGGCAGGAGATTCAGGCACTGGGCCGGCAGATCGACGCCGACCTGGTAGAGGGCGACGTGCGCCTGACCATGGGCGGCGAGCCGACCTTCGTCTCCATCGACGACCCCGATGGCGCCGAGTGGAACACCGCGGCGCTGGGCGACGCCAAGCGCAAGCTCTCGGCCGAGCTGTACCAGCGCCTGCGCGCCCGCTATGCGCCCAAGGGCCTGGTGCACTTTGGCCAGGGCAAGTGGTACCCCGGTGAACAGCTGCCGCGCTGGTCGCTGAACGCTTACTGGCGGGTGGACGGCGAGCCCATCTGGCACAACGACGCGCTGGTTGCCGACGAGACCCGCGATTATGGCGCCACCGGCGAACTGGCCGGGCGCTTCCTGGCCAGCGTTGCCGAGCGCCTGAAACTGCCGCCACGTTTCGTCTTCCCGGCCTACGAGGACAATTTTTACTACCTGTGGCGTGAAGGCGCGTTGCCGGTGAACGTCAGCGCCGAGGACTCGCGGCTGGGCGAGGAAATGGAGCGCAAGCGCCTGCGCAAGGTGTTCAGCCAGGGCCTGGACAAGGTCATCGGCCAGGTGCTGCCGCTGGCGCGCACCGCCGACGGCGACCAATGGCAGAGCGGCCGCTGGTACCTGCGTGACAGCCACTGCCGCCTGGTGCCGGGCGATTCGCCCCTGGGCTACCGCTTGCCGCTGGCTTCGCAGCCGTGGGTGAGCGCTGCCGAATACCCCTTCGTGCACCCGCGCGACCCCAGCCAGGAGCTGGGCCTGCTGCCCACCCCGGCGCAGCTGCAAGTGGCCAGCCCGGCCCAGGTGGAAAGCCAGGAGCGCGTGCCCAAGCTGGATGAGTCGGCCAGTTGGCTGACCCGCACAGCCCTTTGCGCCGAGGCCCGCGACGGCCGCTTGTACCTGTTCATGCCGCCGCTGGCCAAGGTCGAGGAATACCTGGAACTGGTGGCAGTGATCGAGGCCACCGCCGAAGAGCTCAAGTGCCCGGTACTGCTGGAAGGCTACGAGCCGCCTTACGACCCGCGCCTGGCCAACTTCCGCATCACCCCCGACCCGGGCGTGATCGAGGTCAACGTGCAGCCTTCGGCCAGCTGGGACGAGTTGGTGGAATGCACCGAATTCCTCTACGAACAGGCACGGGAAACCCGCCTCAGCACCGAAAAGTTCATGATCGACGGGCGCCACACCGGCACCGGCGGCGGCAACCACTTCGTGCTGGGCGGCGCCACGCCGGCCGACTCGCCGTTCCTGCGCCGCCCCGACCTGCTGCGCAGCCTGATCAGCTACTGGCATAACCACCCGTCGCTGTCCTACCTGTTCAGCGGCCTGTTCATCGGCCCCACCTCGCAGGCGCCGCGGGTGGACGAGGCGCGCAACGACTCGCTGTACGAACTGGAGATCGCCTTCCAGCAAATGCCCGCGCCCGGCGAGCAATGCCCGCCGTGGCTGGTGGACCGGCTGCTGCGCAACCTGCTGATCGACGTGACGGGCAACACTCACCGCGCCGAATTCTGCATCGACAAGCTGTATTCGCCCGACGGCGCCACCGGCCGGCTTGGCCTGCTGGAACTGCGCGGCTTCGAAATGCCGCCCCATGCGCGCATGAGCCTGGTGCAGCAACTGCTGCTGCGCGCGCTGGTGGCGCGCTTCTGGCGTGAGCCCTACGCGCCGCCGAAGCTGGCGCGCTGGGGCACCGAGTTGCACGACCGCTTCATGCTCGCGCATTTCATCGAGCAGGACTTCGCCGACGTCATCGCCGACCTCAACGGCGCTGGCTACGGGCTGCGCGCCGAATGGTTCGCGGCGCACCTGGAGTTCCGCTTCCCGAAAATCGGCGACTACGCCGTGGCGGGCATCGAACTGGAGCTGCGCCAGGCCCTGGAGCCGTGGCATGTGCTGGGTGAGGAGGGCGGCGCCGGTGGCACCGTACGCTACGTGGACTCGTCGCTGGAGCGCCTGCAGGTCAAGCTAAATGGCCTGTCGCCACAGCGCTACGTGCTCACCTGCAACGG
This sequence comes from Pseudomonas sp. JC1203, assembly GCF_056175065.1. Classification (NCBI taxonomy): domain Bacteria; kingdom Pseudomonadati; phylum Pseudomonadota; class Gammaproteobacteria; order Pseudomonadales; family Pseudomonadaceae; genus Pseudomonas; species Pseudomonas sp. JC1203. The sequence continues at coordinate 32,219 of NZ_JBWCAM010000010.1, read as the reverse complement.
CCGCACCGTGCCGCTGCAGCCCACCGGCAAGGTCGGCGAGTACGTGGCCGGCGTGCGTTTCCGCGCCTGGCAGCCGTTCAACTGCCTGCAGCCGACCATCCCGGTGCATGCGCCGCTGACCTTCGACATTCACGACACCTGGATGCAGCGCTCGCTGGGCGGCTGCCAGTACCACGTGGCGCACCCCGGCGGGCGCAATTACGAGACCCTGCCGGTAAACGCCAACGAAGCCGAAAGCCGGCGCCTGTCGCGTTTCTTCCGCCTGGGCCATAGCCCTGGCGCGCAGCCTGCGCCTACACTCACGATCAATGACGAGCTGCCGATGACATTGGACATGCGTCGCACCTGAAAGGGCGGCCGGGCAACCGGCCTGCCGCTTTATTCTGATGTCTTACTGCCTGCGCCGAGCGTTCCATGCCAGACCTGCTTGACCGATACCCGCTGACGGCGGGAAGTTTTGACGAGATGCTAGCGGCCGACGGTTCGGTGCGCCCGCACTGGCGCAAGCTGTTCGACCAATTGCAGCGCAGCAGCCCGGCGCAACTGGCCCAGCGCCAGGCGTTGCTGACCCGGCAGATCCAGGAAAACGGCGTGACCTACAACGTCTACGCCGACCCCAAGGGCGCCGACCGCCCGTGGGAGCTGGACCTGCTGCCCCATGTGATTCCCGCCGCCGAGTGGCAGCACCTGCGCGCCGGCATCGCCCAGCGCGCACGGCTGTTGAACGCGGTGCTGGCCGACATCTACGGCCCCCAGGAGCTGATCCGCAAGGGCCTGCTGCCGGCCGAACTGGTCTACGGCCACAACAATTTTCTCTGGCCCTGCCAGGGCCTGAAGCTGCCCGGGGACATGTTCCTGCACCTGTGCGCCGTGGACCTGGCGCGCACCCCCGACGGCCGCTGGTGGGTCACCGCCGACCGCACCCAGGCGCCGTCGGGCGCAGGTTACGCCCTGGAAAACCGCATGAGCGTGTCGCGGGCTTTCCCCGAGCTGTACCGCGACCTCAAGGTGGAACACCTGGCTGGTTACTTCCGCACCCTGCAGGACACCCTGCGGCGCCTGGCCCCGGGCGGCAACGAAACCCCGTTGATCGTGCTGCTGACCCCCGGGCGCTTCAACGAGAGCTATTTCGAACACCTGTACCTGGCGCGCCAGCTGGGCTACCCGCTGGTGGAAGGCAGCGACCTGACCGTGCGCGACGCCACCGTATACCTCAAGACCCTCAACGGCCTGCGCCGGGTGCACGCGATCATGCGGCGCCTGGACGACGACTTCTGCGACCCGCTGGAGCTGCGCACCGACTCGGCCCTGGGCGTGCCCGGCCTGCTGGAAGCGGTGCGCCAGGGCCGCGTGCTGGTGGCTAACGGCCTGGGCAGCGGCGTGCTGGAATCGCCAGGGCTGCTGGGCTTCTTGCCGACCATCAACGAACACCTGTTCGGCGAAAAACTGATCCTGCCTTCCATTGCCACCTGGTGGTGCGGCGAGCCGCCGGTAATGGCCCAGGCGCTGGAAAAACTGCCGAACCTGCTGATCAAGCCGGCGTTCCCGTCGCAAAGCTTTACCCCGGTTTTTGGCCGCGACCTCGACGCCAGGCAACGCAAGGCCATGGCTGAGCGCATCCAGGCGCGCCCCTACGCCTACGTTGCACAGGAACTGGCGCAGCTGAGCCAGGCACCGGTGTGGCAGGACAACGGCCAGTTGGCCCCGCGGGCCATTGGCATGCGCGTGTACGCGGTGGCCGGCTACGACGGCTACCGGGTGCTGCCCGGCGCCCTGACCCGCGTGGCCGCCGAGGCCGACGCCGAGGTGGTGTCGATGCAGCGCGGTGGCGCCAGCAAGGACACCTGGGTGCTGGGCGAGCGTGCGCCTATTGGCGAGCAGTGGAAGGCCCAGCGGACTATCGGCGTGCACGACGTGGTGCGCGTCGACCCCTACCTGCCGTCGCGGGTGGTGGAAAACCTGTTCTGGTTCGGCCGTTACTGCGAGCGTTGCGACGACAGCGCACGGCTGCTGCGCATCATCCTTGGCCGCTACATCGACGGCGACGACCCATTGGCGTTGGACGCTGCGGTGGAACTGGCCGAGCGCCTGTCGCTGCTGCCCGAAGAGGGCGAGCTGGAAGAGCGCCTGCTGGCCGCGCTGCTGGGCGAGGACTGGCCGTTCAGCCTGCGCGCCAACCTGCAGCGCCTGCAGTGGGCGGCCTCGCAGGTGCGCGGCAAGCTGTCCCGGGAAAACTGGCAGGCGCTGGTGGAGCTGCAACGCGAAGCCCAGAGCCTGGACGTGGAAGAGCCCGACCTGGGCGAGCTGCTGGATTTCCTCAACCGCCTGGTGATGTCGCTGGCGGCGCTGTCGGGCTTCGCCCTCGACGACATGACCCGCGACGAGGGCTGGCGCTTCCTGATGATCGGCCGGCGCATCGAGCGCCTGCAGTTCCTCAGTACCAGCCTGGCCGGCTTCCTGCGCGGCGTGGCGGTGACCGACCAGGCCGGCCTTGAGTGGCTGCTGGAGCTGGGCAACAGCAGCATCACCTACCGCTCGCGCTACCTGGCGGTGCCGCAGCTGATTCCGGTGCTGGACCTGTTGCTGCTGGACGAGCAGAACCCCCACGCGGTGATCTTCCAGCTCAAGCTGGTGAACCGCGCGCTGCGGCGCCTCAACGATGAATTCGGCGCGCCCCGCGAGCGCGGCCTGGCGATGCTGATCGAACGCCTGGCCGGCTTCGACCTTGGCAGCCTGGAGCATTCGCTGTTCGGCGCCCCCAGCGTGCAGGCCGTGCTGGATGGCCTGGCCGACCTGTTGCAGACCATTGCCGAGGCTGGCGGCCAGGTCTCCGACCGCCTGGCCCTGCGCCATTTCGCCCACGTCGATGATGTCAGCCAACGGACGGTGTCGGTATGAGCGCCCAGTACCAGATTCTCCACGACACCCATTACCACTACGACAGCCCGGTGTCCCTGGCGCAGCAGCTGGCGCACCTGTGGCCGCGGCCCTGCGCCTGGCAGATCTGCCGCGAGCAGAGCCTGGTCATCAGCCCCGACCCCAGCTGGCGCGTGGACGACTACGACGTGTTCGGCAACCCGTTGACGCGCCTCACCTTCGAACGGCCCCATGATGAGTTGAAAGTCAGTGCACGCCTGCAAGTGGAAGTGCTGGCGCGGGCCACGCCGGATTTCGCCGCCTCGCAAAGCTGGGAAAAGGTGCGCAACGCCCTGTGCTACAACAGCGCGCCCATCGCCGAGGACCTGATGAAGGCCTGCCGCTACCGCTTCGAGTCGCCCTATGTGCGCCTCAAGCAGAGCTTCGTGGCCTTCTCCGCCGATTGCTTCCCGCCCGGCCGGCCCTTGCTGGAAGGGGCGCGGGCATTGATGGAAAAGATTTTCGAGGAGTTCACCTTCGACGCCGAGGCCACCCAAGTGGCGACGCCGCTGGTGGAAGTACTGGAGCGCCGCCGTGGCGTGTGCCAGGACTTCGCCCACCTGATGCTGGCCTGCCTGCGCTCGCGCGGGTTGGCGGCGCGCTACGTCAGCGGCTACCTGCTGACCCAGCCACCGCCCGGCCAGCCGCGGCTAATCGGCGCCGACGCCTCGCATGCCTGGGTGTCGGTGTACTGCCCGCCGCTGGGCTGGGTCGACTTCGACCCCACCAACAACGTGCAGCCGGCGCTGGAGCACATCACCCTGGCGTGGGGCCGCGACTTCTCCGACGTGTCGCCGCTGCGCGGGGTGATTCTGGGCGGCGGCAGCCATGACCCGGAAGTGCAGGTCACGGTGACGCCGCTGGGCGAGCTGCCGGGCTGATCAGTCCGGCTTCTTGTCGGTCCATTTCGGCAGCACGGTGGGCTGCCAGGCGTCCAGCGCGTCGAGCAGGCCGTCGGCCGAGTCGTTCACTTGCAGCATCGCCCGGTGCTGCTCGCGGACGAAGTTTTCTTCTACCAGGTGGTCGAGGAAACCGGTGAGCTTGCTGTAGAAACCGTTCACCTCCAGCAGGCCCAGCGGCTTGCCGTGGTAGCCCAGTTGGCCCCAGGTCCACACCTCGAACAGCTCTTCCAAAGTGCCCAGGCCGCCGGGCAGGGCGATGAACGCGTCGGCCAGCTCGGCCATGCGCGCCTTGCGCGCGTGCATGCCGTCCACCACTTCCAGGCGGGTCAGGCCCTTATGGCCGATTTCCAGGTCGTTGAGGCTGTGGGGGATGATGCCGATCACCTCACCACCGGCTTCCAGCACCGCGTCGGCGACGATACCCATCAGGCCCACGGCGCCGCCACCGTATACAAGTGTCAGCTTGCGCGCGGCCAGGGCGCGCCCAAGGGTGATGGCTGCCTGGCGATACACCGGGTTGTTGCCGCTGCTGGCGCCGCAGAAAACACAGACTGAAGTCAAAGGCATGGGGGGGCTCCTGGCAGGTTGGGGCCACAGGGTAAATCCGCAGGCGTTCTGGCTCCAGTCTTTCGTTCAGTCGTCCAGATGTTCGGTGCCGGTGTTGCCGCAGGCGTAGGCGGCGAGCAGGCTGCGCAGGAAATTGTTCATGTAAACGCTCCGTGATTGATATTGTATACAATATTGGGTGCGTGTTAGGTTTGTCTCGTTGCCATTTTCGATAGGGCTCATAGAAGAAGCCTTGCTTAATAACTGTCCTGGAGATTCACCATGTTCGCGAAAGTCGTAGCCGCCTCCCTGCTTGCCCTCGCTTGCGGCCAGGTATTTGCCGCTGATTGCAAGGTAGACGTCGATTCCACCGACAGCATGACCTTCGACAAGAAGGCCATCGAAATCAGCAAGACCTGCAAGACCTTCACCGTCAACCTGGGCCACTCGGGCTCGCTGGCCAAGAACGTCATGGGCCACAACTGGGTGCTGAGCAAGACTGCCGACGCTCAGGGCGTTGCCACCGATGGCATGGCCGCCGGCATCGACAAGAACTACCTGAAAGATGGCGACGAGCGCGTCCTGGCCCACACCAAGATCATTGGCGCCGGCGAGAAGGACTCGGTGACCTTCGACGTGTCGAAGCTGCAGGCGGGGACTGACTACGCGTTCTTCTGCTCGTTCCCGGGGCACATCTCGATGATGAAAGGCGCGGTTACGCTGGTGGATTGATCACTGCTACCCGCCCCTGTGGGAGCGGGCTCTGCCCGCGAAGGCTGCACCGCGTAGTGCTGGGAAACCGCGTCGTGCTTTTCGCGGGCAGAGCCCGCTCCCACAAAGGCAGTGATTTGTGCAGGTTTCAGGTTACGGTTTTACCTTGAAAACGTGGCGCAGGTAGGCCACGAAATTCTCGTCGCGGCACTGGGTCTTCGCCGCCTCGTCCGAGATCTTCGCCACCGGCTGGCCATTGCAGTCGGTCATCTTCAGCACGATGCTCATCGGCTCCACCCCCGGAATATCGCAGGTCAGGTTGGTGCCAATGCCAAAGCTGACGTTGATGCGTCCGCGCAGCGCACGGAATATTTCCAGCGACTTTGGCAGGTTCAGCCCGTCGGAGAACACCAGGGTCTTGCTCATGGGGTCGATGCCCAGCTTCTGGTAATGGGCGATGGCTTTCTCTGCCCACAACACCGGGTCGCCCGAGTCATGGCGCAGGCCGTCGAACAGTTTGGCGAAGTACAGGTCGAAGTCGCTGAGGAAGGCGTCCATGGTGATGCAGTCGGTCAGCGCTATGCCCAGCAGGCCACGGTACTCGCGCACCCAGCAATCGAGCGCGGCGCTCTGGCTGTCGATCAGCCGTGGGCCCAATTGCTGGTGGGCCATGATCCACTCATGGGCCATGGTGCCCAGCGGCTTGATGTCCAGTTCACGGGCCAGGTGCACGTTGCTGGTGCCGACGAAGCGCCCGGGGAAATCATGCTTGAGCACCGTTACCACTTCTTCCTGCACCTTGTAGGAAAAGCGCCGGCGGGTGCCGAAATCGGCTACCTGCAATTCCGCCAGTTCGTCCGCTGACGCGTGGGCGGTCAACCAATCGAACTTGCGGTACAACTGCTCGCGCGCCTGGCCCAGGGTGACTTCGCGGTAACGCACGCGGTTGCGCACTTCGCTGACGATGGCCAGCAGCGGCACTTCGAACAGAATCACGTGCAGCCACGGCCCGCGCAGCTTGATGCTGAGCTGGTCGTTTTCAATGCTGGTCTGGATATAGCGCAGGTTGAAGCGGAACAGCCCCAGGAACCGCAGGAAGTCCGGCTTCATGAAGTTGATGCGCTCCAGGAAGCCCAGCTGGTCGCTGCTAAGGCTCAGTTCGCAGAGCCGCTCGATCTGGTAGCGAATTTCGGCCAGGTACGGGCGCAGGTCTTCACCGTTGCGGCAGCGGAACTCCCACTCCACCTCGACGTTGGGGTAGTTGTGCAGGACGGCCTGCATCATGGTCAGCTTGTACAAATCGGTGTCGAGCAGGTTCTGCACGATGCGATCAGCGAATACGCTCTCGCTCATTGAGGGCTCCAACTGGGCCTGGCGGCATGACGGAATCGATAGTGGCGCACAGTAAAGGCTCATTTTGCCAGTCTTTTGTGCTGGCCGCAGAATGCTTGAGCCTGGCCGGAAAGCCTCTGGCATCGCTATTTCGCCGCCACTATAAGTAGTTTCCTAACTAACTCTGTGTTTTTGCCGGCACAAGCTAGCCTGTAATGGTGCGTGGCGTAGCAATTGCGCACCGCTGATGTGCACTTCGGTTACGCACGCTGTTACAGGTGGGTTGCACGCCTTGGTGCTAGCAGGTTGCAATGATGGCACTTTGGGGTTGCGCCTGTTTTGTAAGCGGGTGCTACCAGGCCCGATCCAGACGGTTGCACGAGCCGCAGGGACGCGGGCGCAGGGCCTGCGCGCGCAAAACGACCTTCGGGTTTCGGTCTTGGAAAAAGGGATGGCACGGCGCTTGCTCAGAGCAATTGCTGAAGTTGTAGTGCCAACCAAAAAAACTCAGGAGCACCACCTCATGTCGCAGACGTTTTACAGGAAAGGTTTTCTGGCTCTCGCAGTGGCTACTGCGTTGGGTGTTTCTTCGTTTGTACAGGCAGCCGACATCAAGATCGGCGTGGCAGGCCCTATGACCGGTGCCAACGCATCGTTCGGCGAGCAATACATGAAAGGTGCCCAGGCAGCGGCTGACGAAATCAACGCCCATGGCGGCGTGAACGGCGGCAAGATCATCCTGGTTGCGGGCGACGACGCCTGCGAGCCTAAACAGGCCGTGGCGGTGGCCAACAAACTGGCTGACCAGGACAAGGTCGCCGGCGTGGTCGGGCACTTCTGCTCGTCCTCCACCATTCCAGCTTCCGAGGTTTACGGGGACGCCGGCATCATCGCCATCACCCCTGGTTCCACCAACCCGCAGGTCACCGAGCGCGGCCTGACCGCCATGTTCCGCATGTGCGGCCGTGACGACCAGCAAGGCATCGTCGCCGGCGACTACATTGTCGACGTGCTGAAAGGCAAGAAAGTCGCGGTCATCAACGACAAGGACACCTACGGCAAGGGCCTCGCCGACGCCACGGCCGCGCAGTTGACCAAGCGTGGCGTCAAGCCAGTGCTGGAAGAAGGCCTGACCCGCGGCGAGAAAGACTTCAGCGCCCTGGTGACCAAGATCCGTGGCACCGGTGCCGACGTCGTGTACTTCGGCGGCCTGCACCCCGAGGCCGGCCCGCTGGTACGCCAGCTGCGTGAAGCCGGCCTGAAAGACGTGAAGTTCATGTCCGATGACGGCGTGGTCACCGACGAACTGGTAACCACCGCCGGTGGCGCCCAGTACGTTGACGGCGTGTACATGACCTTCGGCGCCGACCCGCGCCTGTTGCCTGACAGCAAGGCGGTGGTGGATCAGTTCCGCAAATCCGGCTACGAGCCTGAAGGCTACACCCTGTACGCCTATGCCTCGATCCAGGCCCTGGCCGCAGGCTTCAACGGCGCCAAGTCCGACAAGGGCGAAGACGCTGCCAAATGGCTGAAAGCCAACCCTGTCCACACCGTGATGGGCACCAAGACCTGGGACAGCAAGGGCGACCTGAAAGTCTCCGACTACGTGGTGTACCAGTGGGACAAGGACGGCAAATACCACCAGCTCGAAAAGCAGAAGTGACATGACCCAGGCCTGACGGGCGGCTGCCGCCCGCCAGGTCAAACCGGCGCCCGGCTGTTTGTGGCCGGGCCCGTCAGTTCTCTTACCACCGCTCGCGTCACGAGTGGGCAGGCCCGGCTTGCCCGCGCGAACCCGTGCGGCCCAGAAGTTCGTGAGCGTGCATGATGGATGGTATTTTCCTGCAACAAATGATCAACGGCCTGACCCTCGGGTCGGTCTATGGGCTGATCGCCATCGGCTACACCATGGTCTACGGCATCATCGGCATGATCAACTTCGCCCACGGCGACGTGTACATGATCTCCGCCTACCTGGCAGCCATCGGCCTGGCAGTCTTGTCGTTCTTTGGCGTCGAGTCCTTCCCTTTCCTGATTCTCGGCACGCTGGCGTTCACCATCGTCGTCACCGGGGTCTACGGTTTTGTCATCGAGCGGGTGGCCTACAAGCCCCTGCGCAACTCCACGCGCCTGGCGCCACTGATCAGCGCCATCGGTATTTCGCTGATCCTGCAGAACTACGCGCAGATCGCCCAGGGCCCCAACCAGCAGGGCGTGCCCACGCTGCTCAGCGGCGGCTGGCGCTTCGACATCGGCAGCGGTTTCGTGCAGATCACCTACACCAAGCTGTTCATCCTGGTGGCGGCGTTCGCCGGCATGGCCGTGCTGACCTACATCATCAAGTACACCAAGCTGGGCCGCATGTGCCGGGCCACCCAGCAAGACCGCAAGATGGCCTCCATCCTGGGCATCAACACCGACCGGGTAATCTCCTACGTATTCATCATCGGCGCGGCCATGGCGGCGCTGGCGGGTGTGCTGATTACCGTGAACTACGGCACTTTCGACTTCTACGCCGGCTTCATCATCGGCATCAAGGCCTTCACCGCTGCGGTGCTGGGCGGCATCGGCTCGCTGCCGGGAGCCATGCTGGGTGGGTTGATCCTGGGGGTTGCCGAGTCGCAGTTCTCGGGCCTGATCAACTCTGACTACAAAGACGTGTTCAGCTTCGCCCTGCTGGTGCTGATCCTGATCTTCCGACCCCAGGGCCTGCTGGGTCGACCACTCGTGGCGAAGGTGTAATTTATGTCTGGTGCCCCAATCAAACCCATCGATATCAAGCAAAGCGTGATCGACGCGGTCATCGCCGGCCTGCTGGCGCTGATCGTCTTCGGCCCCATTGTCGGCGTGGTGCTGCAAGGCTACGAATTCAACCTGGAGCCCAAGCGCGTTGCCTGGCTGGTAGCGGCCGTCGTGCTCGGCCGGTTCCTGATCAGCCTGTTCCTGCAGACGCCGCGCGGCGTTCGCATGTCCCAGGGCATGGAGCGTGGCGGCTCGGGCGTGCATGTGCTGCCGCCCGGGCACAAGTCGGCGCTGCGTTGGGTGATCCCGCTGGTGATCGTGCTGGCGCTGGTGTTCCCGGTGTTCGCCAACAAGTATGTGCTGACCATTGTCATCCTCGGCCTGATCTACGTGCTGCTGGGCCTTGGCCTGAACATCGTGGTGGGCCTGGCGGGCCTGCTCGACCTGGGCTACGTGGCGTTCTATGCCATCGGCGCCTACGGCCTGGCGCTGGGCTACCAGTACCTGGGCCTGGGCTTCTGGTCGGCCCTGCCGCTGGCGGCGCTGGCTGCGGCGCTGGCCGGGTGCATATTGGGCTTCCCGGTGTTGCGCATGCATGGCGACTACCTGGCCATCGTTACCCTGGGTTTCGGTGAAATCATTCGCCTGGTGCTGAACAACTGGCTGTCGTTCACCGGCGGCCCCAATGGTGTGCCGGTGCCATCGCCGACCTTCCTGGGCCTGGAATTCGGGCGCAAGGCGAAGGAGGGCGGGGTGCCGATCCATGAGTTCCTGCACATCGACTACAACCCCAACCTGAAATTCGTGTTCATTTACGCGGTGCTGTTCCTGGTGGTGATTGGCGTGCTGTACATCAAGCACCGACTCACCCGCATGCCCGTGGGCCGCGCCTGGGAAGCCCTGCGCGAAGACGAGATCGCCTGCCGGGCCATGGGCCTGAACCACGTGCTGGTCAAGCTTTCGGCCTTCACCCTCGGCGCCTCGACGGCGGGCCTGGCCGGGGTGTTTTTCGCCAGCTACCAGGGCTTCGTCAACCCAACCTCGTTCACCTTCTTCGAGTCGGCGCTGATTCTGGCCATCGTGGTGCTGGGCGGCATGGGCTCGACGGTGGGGGTGGTGATCGCCGCCTTCGTGCTGACCGTGGCGCCGGAGTTGTTGCGCTCGTTCGCCGAATACCGCGTGCTGTTGTTCGGCGTGCTGATGGTGCTGATGATGATCTGGAGACCGCGCGGCCTGATTCGCATCAGCCGTACCGGTGTGGTCCCGCGTAAAGGAGTGGCGCCATGAGTGAATACGTACTCACGGTTGAAAACCTGATGATGCACTTCGGTGGCATCAAGGCTCTCAGCGATGTCAGCCTCAAGGTCAAACGCAATTCGATCTTCGCCCTGATCGGCCCCAACGGCGCCGGCAAGACCACCGTGTTCAACTGCCTGACCGGCTTCTACAAGGCCACCGGCGGGCGCATCGAACTGGAAACGCGTGGCATCAAGACCAACGTCATCAAGCTGTTGGGCGAGCCCTTCCAGCCTACCGACTTCGTCTCGCCGCGCAGCTTCGGCAGTCGCATGTACTACAAGATGTTTGGCGGCACCCACCTGGTCAACCGTGCGGGCCTGGCCCGTACGTTCCAGAACATTCGCCTGTTCCGGGAAATGTCGGTGGTGGAAAACCTGCTGGTGGCCCAGCACATGTGGGTGAACCGCAACATGGTGGCCGGCATCCTCAACACCAAGGGCTACCGCAAGGCCGAGGAGGACGCGTTGAACACGGCGTTCTATTGGCTGGAAGTGGTGGACCTGGTGGACTGCGCCAACCGCCTGGCGGGCGAGCTTTCCTACGGCCAGCAGCGCCGCCTGGAAATAGCCCGGGCCATGTGCACGCGGCCACAGGTGATTTGCCTGGACGAACCGGCCGCCGGCCTCAACCCGCAGGAAACCGAAGCGCTGAGCGGCATGATCCGCCTGCTGCGCGACGAGCATGACATGACCATCGTGCTGATCGAGCACGACATGGGCATGGTCATGGGCATCTCCGACCATATCGTGGTGCTGGACCACGGCAACGTGATTGCCGAAGGTGGCCCCGAGCAAATCCGCCATGACCCGAAAGTGATCGCTGCCTACCTGGGCGCGGATGAAGAGGAGCTGGTATGAGTAACCCGATCCTCGAACTGAAAGAACTGGACGTGTTCTACGGGCCGATCCAGGCCCTGAAAAAGGTCTCGATGCACATCAACGAGGGCGAGACCGTCAGCCTGATCGGCTCCAACGGCGCCGGCAAGTCGACCCTGCTGATGTCTATCTTCGGCCAGCCGCGCGCTGCCAACGGCCAGATCATCTACCGTGGCACCGACATCACCAAGAAGTCCTCGCACTACATCGCCTCCAACGGCATCGCCCAGTCGCCGGAAGGCCGGCGGGTGTTCCCGGACATGTCGGTGGAAGAGAACCTGTTGATGGGCACCATCCCCATCGGCGACAAGTTCGCCAGCGAAGACATGCAGCGCATGTTCGAACTGTTCCCGCGGCTCAAGGAGCGCCGCAACCAGCGCGCCATGACCATGTCGGGCGGCGAGCAGCAGATGCTCGCCATCGCCCGCGCCCTGATGAGCCGCCCCAAGCTGTTGCTGCTGGACGAGCCATCGCTGGGCCTGGCGCCCATCGTGGTGAAGCAGATCTTCAGCACCCTGCGCGAGCTGGCGAAGTCGGGGATGACCATCTTCCTTGTGGAGCAGAACGCCAACCATGCGTTGAAGCTGTCGGACAGGGCGTATGTGATGGTCAACGGTGAGATTCGGCTGACGGGCACGGGGGCGGAGCTGCTGAGTAACGATGAGGTGCGTAACGCCTACCTCGGCGGCCACTGACCTTTTTTTGTGGGAGCTGGCTTGCCAGCGAGCTTTTCGGGGGCTCAACAACTCGCTGGCAAGCCAGCTCCCACAGAAGCGAAATCATTGATCCAGGTTTTGAAAAAAGGGTTTTCCACAGAATTGTGGAAAACCCTTTTTGCTTCCTCGCCCACTGCGACATAAAACCACTCCAATTCATTGTTTTGTCATGTAAAGCAGTTGTCCCCGGTTATTGTGGAGCTGGCTGTGGGTAACTTGGGTGTACATTGCTCAAGGCCCTTAACGGCGTGGCCTGCAGGTATGTGGTTGTTTTTTGATCAGCAGTTTTCAAGCGTGCTGCCGGGGTGTTTGTCAAGCCCTTATCCACCGGCCAATACCGCTCATCCGGCGTCGAAAAGCCTGTGGATAACTCTGTGGGCAAGCCTTGGAAAGACTGCCCAAAGCAGCGCAGTTACTGGCCTGGCGCCATCCCCCATGTTTTCGCTCACGCGTGGCAGGTGGCGGGGCTACCTGACTGCGCGGTCAAGGTCAAGCCGAAAAGCCGTTACACCTGGGTACAAGCCCCGCCATTCAAGGCTTTGTGCACAGCACAGTTGCCCACGGATACTGTGCAAGGCCCTGTGGATAAGGTGCGCAAAAGTCGCGGCGGGCCAGCTGGGACAAGGGTTTGCGGGCGGCGATCATTTTTTGATCAGGTGCGCCTTTTACTTGCCGTCGCGCAGCCGCGCGGGCATGCTTTGAAACTGACTTTACCCACAGCCTTCCAGGAGCATGCAATGACTTCCACCGTGTTTATCACTGGCGCCACTTCCGGGTTTGGCGAAGCTTGTGCCCGCCGTTTTGCCGAGGCCGGCTGGTCGCTGGTGCTGACCGGTCGCCGTGAGGAGCGTCTGAGCGCCCTGGCCGAAGAGCTTTCCAAGCAGACCAAGGTGCACACCCTGGTGCTCGACGTGCGTGACCGCAAGGCCATGGAAGCTGCCATCGCTGGCCTGCCGCCGGAGTTCGACAAGCTCACCGGCCTGATCAACAATGCCGGCCTGGCCCTGGGCGTGGACCCGGCACCCAAGTGCGACCTGGACGACTGGGACACCATGGTCGACACCAACGTCAAGGGCCTGATGTACAGCACCCGCCTGCTGCTGCCGCGCCTGATCGCCCAGGGCCGCGGTGCCAGCATCGTCAACCTGGGTTCGGTGGCGGGCAACTACCCCTACCCTGGCAGCCACGTGTATGGCGCCACCAAGGCGTTCGTCAAACAGTTCTCGCTGAACCTGCGCTGCGACCTGCAGGGCACTGGCGTGCGCGTGACCAACCTGGAGCCGGGCCTGTGCGAAAGCGAGTTCTCGCTGGTGCGCTTCAACGGTGACCAGGCGCGCTATGACGCTACCTACGCAGGCGCCGAGCCGATCCAGCCGCAGGACATCGCCGACACCATCTTCTGGATCCTGAACACCCCGGCGCACGTCAACATCAACAGCCTGGAGCTGATGCCAGTGACCCAGAGCTGGGCGGGCTTCGCCATCGAGCGCCCGCACAAGGCGTAAGGCGTTTTTGTGGGAGCCGGCTTGCCGGCGAGCTTTTGATGGCGCTGAAAAGCTCGCTGGCAAGCCAGCTCCCACACATGTGGTTAAGCCTGGGCCAGGCTCTCGTAGCAGGTAGCCAGGTGGTACGGGGTGGTGGACGGCATATCCGGCCGGCTCACCGCCCCGCTGGCATCGCGGCACTCATGCCAGCCACCGGCATGCAGGAAGCGCGCTTGCAGCGCCTGCAGCTGCCCGGCCACATCGCCGCCGGGGCGCAGGGTCAGTGCCCGCAGGTATTCAGCCTGGGCCCAGATGCGCTGGGTGGCGTCACGCACGCCGCCGTCCACGTCCAGCATCGACAATACGCCGCCATCCTTCACGCCCATGCGCTCGGACGGCGCGAACGCCTTGCCCAGCGAACCGTGCAGGTCACTGCCACGCAGCAGCTCGGACGATTCCAGCAGGTAGAACCATTCGAACTGATGGCCCGGTTCCCACCAGTTATCCACAGCGCCGCAGGGCTTTTCCATCAGGAACCCTGAAGCGGTGTCCACGAAGCGTGCCTGCATGGCCGCGCACAGGGCCAGCAGCGCCTCGCTCACCGCTTCGTCATCACGCACCGCCAAGGTCGCCAGGAAGGCTTCGGCCAGGTGCATCAACGGGTTCTGCAGCGGCCCGCTGCCCAGTGGCGCCCAGTCTTCGGCCAATGCGGCCTCGTACAGGCCGTCGTCGCTGGCAAACCGCGTGGCCACGACGTTGAGCGCGGCGTTGAGCACCGACTCGGCCAGCGGGTCGCGGGACTGCCGCCAGTAGTGGGCGCAGGCGAAGATGATGAACGCGTGGGTGTACAGGTCTTTGGTGCGGTCCAGCGGCCGCGCCTGGGCGTCGATGCTGTAGAACCAGCCACCGTGCTCGGCGTCGTGGAAGTGCTTCTGCAGCGAGCGGAACAGCGCTGCTGCGTGCTCGCGCGCGCCCGGTTGCTCGATCAGCCCGGAGAACAGGTACAGCTGCCGTGCGCAGGCCATGGCCCGGTAGCGTTGCACCGGCATGGGCGTGTGGTTGGGCGCCAGCGCTTCGTAGGGCAGTGCCAGGTCGGCGTTCCAGCCGGGGCCTTGCCACAGGGGCACGATGGTCTTCAGGAAGTGCTCATGCACGGCGGTGAAGGCGGCTTGCGGGGAGTGATCGAGCATGAAAGGTGTCGTCAAAGCGGCTGTTTGAGCGACATGGTAACAGGGATGACGCGCCCCGTTGCTGCAACTGTTTTTGTGGGAGCTGGCTTGCCAGCGAGTTGTTCGGCCTCAACAGCTCGCTGGCAAGCCAGCTCCCACAGGGGGTAATCGATCAACCAGCCAGCAGCCACGCGCCGGTCAGGGCGGACAGCGCGCCGGCGATGCGCACCAGCGGGCTGGCAGCTTGCGGCAGCAGGCGTACCACGGCGTAGCCCACCGCGTGCAGCGCGGCGGTAGCGGCAACGAAACCGGCAGCGTAGGCCCATGGGCTGGACATCTCCGGCAGCTCCAGGCCGTGCGCCACGCCGTGGAACAGGGCGAACAGCGCGGTGGCGCCAACGGCCAGGGCTACCGGTGGGCGGATGGCCAGGCCCACGGCCAGGCCCAGGGCCAGCACCGAGGCGGCAATGCCGCTTTCCAGGCCCGGCAACTGCAGGCCTTCAAAGCCCAGCACGCCGCCCAGCAGCATGGTGCCGACGAAGGTGGCGGGCAGCGCCCAGCGCGCCTTGCCGGTCTGTTGCGCGGCCCACAGGCCTACGGCCAGCATGGCCAGCAGGTGGTCGATGCCGGTCAGTGGGTGCAGCACGCCGGCGACGATGCCGTGTTCGCCGTGGCCGGGGTGGGCGAAGGCCAGGGCCGGGGTGAGCAGCAGGGCGGCGGCGCCGAAGAGTTTTTTCAGGGTCATGGGTGGGCTTCCTTGTAGTGGTGTTATCAGGCGGCAGTCAGCAGGCCCTGGCGTTCGATGAAGGCGATGATCTCTTCAAGGCCCTGGCCGGTCTTCTGGTTGCTGAACACGAACGGCTTGCCGTTGCGCATGCGCTTGGTGTCGCCGTCCATCATCTCCAGCGAGGCGCCCACCAGCGGCGCCAGGTCGATCTTGTTGATCACCAGCAGGTCCGACTTGCAAATGCCCGGGCCGCCCTTGCGGGGCAGCTTGTCGCCGGCCGACACGTCGATCACATAGATGGTCAGGTCCGACAGCTCGGGGCTGAAGGTGGCGGAGAGGTTGTCGCCGCCCGATTCCACCAGAATCAGGTCCAGGCCCGGGAAGCGGCGGTTTAGCTGGTCCACGGCCTCCAGGTTGATGGAGGCATCCTCGCGGATGGCGGTGTGCGGGCAGCCACCGGTTTCCACGCCAATGATGCGTTCGGGCGCCAGGGCCTCGTTGCGCACCAGGAAGTCGGCGTCTTCGCGGGTGTAGATGTCGTTGGTGACCACGGCCAGGTTGTAGCGCTCGCGCAGGGCCAGGCACAGGGCCAGGGTGAGGGCGGTCTTGCCGGAACCGACCGGGCCGCCGATGCCGACACGCAGGGGCTGGGTATTCATTATTGTCATCTCCTAGGAACGGAACAGGCGGCTGTACTGGCGCTCATGGGCCATGCTCGCCAGGGACAGGCCAAACGCGGCGCTGCCGTAGTGGTGGGGGTCGAGTTCGCTGGCGTGCTGCTGGGCCTGTTGCAGCAGCGGCAGCAGCTCAGTGGTCAGGCGCTGGGCGGCTTGCTGGCCCAGCGGCAGGGTTTTCATCAGCACCGCCAATTGGTTTTCCAGCCAGCTCCACAGCCAGGCGGCCAGGGCGTCGGCGGGGCTGATGTGCCAGGCGCGCGCGGCCAGTGCCCAGCCCAGGGCCAGGTGCGGCTCGGGCGTGGCGGCAAGGAAGTCGCGGGCGGGGGTGTCCAGCTCGGGCAGGCCATCGAGCAGTTGCTTGAGCGAGTAGCCCATCTGCCGGCTTTCCTGCGCCAGCTCTCGGGTTTCGCGGCTGGCGCGGTGCTCGTCGCTGAGCTGGCGAAGGGCCGGCCAGTCTTCGGCAGCCGCCGCGGTGCAGTGGGCCAGCAGCAACGGCGCCTCGAAGCGCGCCAGGTTGAGCAGCAACTGGTCGCTTATCCACCGCCGCGCATCGTTGGCTTGCTTGACTGTGCCGTGTTCCACGGCCATTTCCAGGCCTTGGGAATAGCTGTAGCCGCCAATCGGCAATTGCGGGCTGGCCAGGCGCAGCAGGGCCCAGGCCGGGTTCACGTGCGCACGCCGAACTGGTGGAGCTTGGGCGCGTAGTTGAAGTCTTCCTCGCCGTGGCGCGAGTGGTGGTGGCCGCCGCCGTAGGCGCCGTGTTCCGGCTGGAAGGGCGCTTCGATGACCTCGGTGGTGGCGCCCAGCTGGTCGAGCATGGCTTTCAGCACATAGTCGTCCAGCAGGCGCAGCCAGCCATCGCCCACTTGCAGGGCCACGTGGCGGTTACCCAGGTGGTAGGCGGCGCGGGTCAGTTCGAAGGCACTGCTGCAGGTGACGTGCAACAGGGTTTCGGGGCGGGCCACGACTTTCACCACGCGGCCATCCTGGGCTTCGAGGAATTCGCCGTCGTGCAGCGGCGGTTGGCCGCGCTCCAGAAACAGCCCGACGTCTTCGCCGTCGGCACTAAAACAGCGCAGGCGGCTTTTGCTGCGCGCTTCGAAATTCAGGTGTAATTCGGCCGACCAGTCAGGTTTTGGCTCGGTTCTGCGGTGGATCACCAGCATTTTCAGGCATCCGGCTGAGTGCGATAGTCTGCTGACAGCAAGCATCTTGCCAACATGCGAGCACTGCGAATGCCGGCCTTGCGCCAGAACTTGGGGCAGCAAAATGTCACATATTGGTGCGCTTCAGCCGGTATGGCACCAAGCTGGGTCAGCCGTCAATGCTGCTCAGGCCCTGCCAGTGTTTGGCGCCCATGAAAATGAAGCGCAGCTGCTGGGTGATCTTGGCCTGGGGCGACAACTGCCGGGGTAGGGCCTCGGCGGGCGGGTCGATGAGCTCGGGCAAGGTGGCGAACACGGTCTTCACCACCAGGTCTGCCATCACCGCCAGGGCGGCGCTGTCCAGGTGCTGCCACTTGGGCATCAGCGCAAGGTCTGCGGCAAGGTCGGAACTGATGCCGTCGCGCAGGCAGGTCAGGGCCTGGCGCACCGGGCGCGAGTCGCCGTATTGCTCGCGGGCCAGAAACACGAATTGCGGGCGGTGGGCGGCCACGCTGTCGAGGAAGATGCGCACCGAGGCGTCGGTGAGGCCCTTGAGCTCGAACTCGTTGCGGCGCACGCGGCGGATGGTTTCGCGGAAGGTTTCGCCCACTTCATTGACCAGGGCCAGGCCCAGTTGGTCCATGTCATCGAAATGGCGGTAGAAGCCGGTGGGCACGATACCCGCGGCCTTGGCCACTTCACGCAGGCTGATGCTGCCGAACCCACGGCCGGCATCGATCAATTGCCTGGCGGCATCGAGGAGGGCGTGGCGGGTCTGCTGTTTCTGTTCGGCGCGGGGGAGCATGGTGCGAAAATTCTGTGAAGGGCAGCGCAGCACTCTAGCAAATCGGCGGAAAAATCAAAGCCCGGTGCAGGGACCGGGCTTTTTCCAGGGCAGCCAAGGCTTAGCTCACGCGGTTCAGAGTGCGGTCCGAGCCGTCCTGGGCAACGCGGTTCAGAGTGCGGTCCGAGCCGTCCTGGGCAACGCGATTCAGGGTGCGGTCCGAGCCGTCCTGGGCAACGCGGTTCAGGGTGCGGTCCGAGCCGTCCTGGGCAACGCGGTTCAGGGTGCGGTCGGAACCGTCCTGGGCAACACGGATCAGGGTGCGGTCCGAGCCATCTTGAGCAACACGGTTCAGGGTGCGGTCCGAGCCATCTTGAGCAACACGGTTCAGGGTGCGATCGGAACCGTCTTGGGCAACGCGGTTCAGGGTGCGATCGGAACCATCCTGGGCAACGCGGTTCAGGGTGCGATCGGAACCGTCTTGAGCAACACGGTTCAGGGTGCGGTCGGAACCATCTTGGGCAACACGGTTCAGGGTGCGGTCAGAACCGTCCTGGGCCACGATTACGGCAGCGCTGTGCTGCACGGCGGGTTGTTGAACGTTGCTGGCGGCGAATACGTTGGCGGCCAGTACAGAGAGGGTCAGGGTCAGCAGCAATTGGCGTTTCATGATTTGGCGCTCCTTTGGAGGGCTGAAAAGTGGGTACGAAGCCAATGCTACTCTTGAGAATTAGATATAAAAGTTCATAAGGACAATGGTAACAATCAACGGAATTGATTGTTTGCCTTGGGGCCGTCTAATCAAGGCCTTACGCGGGTTTTGCGTGCACCGCCACGGGGATTTTCCGGCGCGGCTGCGCTTTCATGGAACGCCCATCGATGAAAGTGATCGGCGGATTTCATCAATCGGGTTAAACCCCCGGGCGGTTTGCCAGTCCTAAGGTAAATGCTGCAACCAGGCAGGCCGCCGTTTCCGGCCTGCTGTCACTTGGAGATTCGTGCATGACGCGCCCCCGCAAGATCCTGGCCTGGACAGTCGGCACCCTGGTGCTGCTGATCGTCGTACTGGTGGTGGTCATCGCCACCTTTGACTGGAACCGGGTGAAGCCGACGCTCAACGCGAAGGTGTCCGAAGCCCTGCACCGCCCGTTCGCCATCAACGGCAACCTGGCCGTGCATTGGGGCCGCGAGCCTGACGAGGGTGGCTGGCGCGCGTGGGTGCCGTGGCCGCACCTCGAGGCCGAGGACCTGACCCTGGGTAACCCCGAGTGGTCGAAAGAGCCGCAGATGGTCGGCCTCAAGCGCGTGCAGTTCCGCCTGTCGCCGCTGCCGCTGCTGGCCGAGCGCATTGTCATTCCGCGCATTGACCTGACCCAGCCGGAGGCCAACCTGCAACGCCTGGCGGACGGGCGTGCCAACTGGAGCTTCGACTTCGGGCCGAAAGACCCCAACGCCGAACCATCGAAGTGGGTGATGGACATTGGCGCCATCGGGTTCGACAAAGGCCACGTGGTGTACGACGACGTGACCCTGAAGGCCCACGCCGACGTGCTGATCGACCCGCTGGGCAAGCCCATTCCGTTCAGCGACATCGTCGGCAGCGGCGCGGCGAAGAAGGTCAGCGACCAGGGTGCCACCGCCCAGGACTACGCGTTCGGCTTCAAGGTCACCGGCCGCTACAAAGACCAGCCGGTGAACGGCACCGGCAAGATCGGCGGCCTGCTGGCGCTGCAGGACGCGGCCAAGCCGTTCCCGGTGCAGGCTGACGTGCGCATTGCCGACACCCACGTGGCCGTGGCCGGCACCCTGACCGACCCGCGCAACCTCGGCGCCCTGGACCTGCGCCTGAAGCTTGAAGGTGCCAGCCTGAGCAAGTTGTACCCGCTGACCGGGGTGACGCTGCCCGACTCGCCACCTTATTCCACCGACGGCCATTTGCAGGCCAAGCTGCATGAGCCTACTGGCGCCACCTTCGATTACCAGGGTTTCAACGGCAAGATCGGCAACAGCGACATTCACGGCGACCTGAGCTTCGTCGCCAGCCAGCCGCGGCCCAAGCTGACCGGCAAGCTGGTGTCCAACCAGCTGCTGTTCACCGACCTGGCGCCGCTGATCGGCGCCGATTCCAACGCCAAGCAGGCCGCGCGCGGCAGCGAAAGCAAGCAACCAGCGGGCAAGGTGCTGCCGGTGGAAGAGTTCCGCACGGAGCGCTGGCGCACCATGGACGCCGATGTGGAATTCACTGGCCGGAAAATCGTGCAAAGCAAGGAGCTGCCGTTCACCGACCTCTACACCCACGTGGTGCTCGATGACGGCCAGCTGAACCTGCAACCCCTGCGCTTTGGCGTGGCCGGTGGCAAGCTCGACGCGCAGATCGGCCTCAACGGCCGCACCACCCCGCTGCAGGGCCGCGCCAAGTTGACCGCGCGCGGCTTCCAGCTCAAGCAGCTGTTCCCTACCTTTGAACCAATGAAGACCAGCTTCGGCCAGCTCAATGGTGATGCCGACATCGCCGGCACCGGCAACTCGGTGGCGGCCTTGCTCGGCAGCGCCAACGGCGACCTCAAGCTGCTGATCAACGATGGCGCCGTCAGCCGCAGCCTGATGGAAATTGCCGGGCTGAACGTGGGCAACTACGTGATGGGCAAGATCTTTGGCGACAAGGAAGTGAAGATCAACTGCGCCGCCGCCGACCTGGGCATCAAGGATGGCCTGGCAGCGCCGCGGCTGTTCGTGTTCGACACCGAGAACGCGATTATCTATATCGATGGCACGGTGAACTTCAAGACCGAGCAGCTTGACCTGAAGATCACCCCGGAATCCAAGGGCTTCCGCCTGCTGTCGCTGCGCTCGCCGCTGTACGTGCGCGGGCCGTTCGCCAAGCCCAGCGCTGGCGTGCAAGCGGTACCGTTGCTGCTGCGTGGCGCAGGCATGATTGCCCTGGGCGTGGTGGCGGCCCCGGCGGCGGGGTTGTTGGCGTTGGTGGCACCCAGCGGTGGCGAGCCGAACCAGTGCACGCCGTTGCTGGAGCAGATGAAGGCGGGTAAAGCGCCGAAAACAGTACCCAGTACCCGTTGACCATTAAAAAACGCGGCCATTGGCCGCGTTTTCGGTTATGCAGAGTGCTGTTTACAGCCCATCCAGAATATCCGCCATGTCATCGGCGTGTTCTTCTTCCTGCGCCAGGATCTCTTCGAACAGGCGGCGCGAGGTAGGGTCCTTGTCGCCGATGTACTGAATGATCTCGCGGTAGCTGTCGATGGCGATACGCTCGGCCACCAGGTCCTCGTACACCATCTCCTTGAGGTTGCTGCCCGGCTTGTATTCGGCGTGGGAGCGGCTGCTGAGGCTGTCGGGGTTGAAGTCCGGCTCGCCACCCAGCTGCACGATGCGCTCGGCCAGCTTGTCGGCGTGCTCGGCTTCCTGGCCGGCGTGCTCCAGGAATTCCTCGGCGGCCACATGGGCTTTCACGCCCTTGGCCATGTAGTAGTGGCGTTTGTAGCGCAGCACGCACACCAGCTCCGTGGCCAGCGAATCGTTGAGCAGGCGCAACACTTCCTGGCGGTCGGCGTCGTAGCCTTCGGTCACCGCGCCTTGGTCAACGTTCTTGCGAGCGGTTTCACGCAGGGTGTTCTTGTCGGTCAGTGCAATAGTCATGACAATCTCCAGGCTATACGGTTGTGGCCGTCTGGCTCTATCGCGCCCATCAGTGGCTGACGGGCGCCCGGCTTGATCGGTTCAGAGGTGTGAGTGCGCGGCGCACCGGAAAGTTTTATCCGTGCGACATCAGGGCATGGCCTTGAGGTTGGCCTTGCGCTGGTCGCAGGTCATGAAACCCTTGCTGTCCACGTGGCCGGTGCCGTCGAAGCTCACGTAGTAGGCCTGCTGCTTGCCGTCAGTGTTGAGCACGTAGTTGTTGCAGGTGCCGGCGGCAGTCTTGCCGTTGCCATCCACCACACTGGACGGGGTACCGCCGATGGCGATGACCTGCTGCATGGTCATGCCGGTGTCCACCTGCTTGACCAGCGGCTCGTTGCGGTAGGTGACGAAGTCCACGGGGTTTTCGACCTTATGGTTGGCGCAGCCCGCCAGTGAAGCCATTACGCACACTGCAGCCAGGGTTTGCTTGTACATAGGTGTCGCTCCTTCGAATGAGCCAATAGTGGCCCCGTAGTATTGGGGCAACGGCGCTGCGCAGGAGTTCGATGTCAGTGCGCTAGTATGTTGGCTTGCCCCTCAAGGATGCCCCCCATGGCCAAGCCCGGCGCCACGCGCTACCCCATTATTCTGGTGCCCGGCATGCTCGGTTTCGTCCGGCTGCTGCTGTACCCCTACTGGTTCGGCATCGTCCGGGCGCTGCGGCGCGGCGGCGCGCAGGTGTTTCCGGTGCAGGTGTCGCCGATCAACAGCACCGAGGTACGTGGCGAGCAGCTGTTGCTGATCATCCAGCGCATACGCCACGAGACAGGCGCCGCCAGGGTCAACCTCATCGGCCACAGCCAGGGCGCGCTGACCGCCCGCTATGCCGCGGCCAAGCGCCCGGAGTGGGTAGCCTCGGTGACCTCGGTGGCCGGGCCCAACCATGGCTCCGAGTTGGCCGACTACCTGGAGCGCCGCTACCCGCACCACTCGGTGGGCGGGCGCCTGCTGCATTTTTTGCTGCACGTGCTGGGGCTGCTGATGGGGGCGCTGGAGACCGGCTGGCGCGGGCCTATCCTGCCCATCGATGTGCACGCCTCGCACAACTCGCTGACCTGCGCCGGCGTGGCGCGCTTCAATCAGGCTTATCCCCAGGGTATCCCGGCCACCTGGGGTGGGCAGGGCGAGCCGCTGGTAAACGGGGTGCGGTATTACTCATGGTCGGGTGTGCTGCAGAACCCGCTGGCCGATGGCGGCGGCAACCGCCTGGATGGCTCGCACCGCAGCTGCAAGCTGTTTGCCCGCACCTTCGTGCGCGAGGCGGGGCAGTGCGACGGCATGGTGGGGCGCTTCAGCTCGCACCTGGGCCAGGTGATCGGCGACGACTACCCCATGGACCACCTGGACATCGTCAACCAGTCGCTGGGCCTGGTAGGCAAGGGCGCAGAGCCGGTGCGGCTGTTCACTGAACATGCCGCCCGGTTGGCGCAGGCAGGGCTTTAGGCAAGGGCGCGGGCGCAGCCCAGCGGCGTGGTCCAGCGCTCGGCCAGAATGACCCCGCCCAGGGTCAGCAGGCCGCCCACCAGGTGGTACAGCGCCAGTTGCTCATGCAGTACGGCGGCGGCGATCAGCGCGGTGATCAGCGGCAGCAGGTTGAAGAACAGCGTGGTGCGGCTGGGGCCCAGGCGGCTGACCGCCTGCATCCACGCCAGCGGCGCAACCATGGAGGCCAGTAGGCAGGCATACAGCACCAGGCCGATGTTGCCCATGCCCAGGCCCACCTTGGGCGACAGCACGTACAGCGGCAGCAGCACGATGATGGCCACCAGCACCTGCAAATACAGCAGTTGCAGGGCCGGCAGGCGCAGCTGCCATTTCTTCAGCAGCGTGCTGTACACCGCGTAGGCCAGGGTGGCCAGCAGCATCATCGCGTCGCCACGGTTCAGGCCGTGGGCCAGCAGATTGCCCAGTTGCCCGGCCGAAACCACCACCAGCACCCCGCCCAGCGACAGCACCGCACCGAACAGCGCGCCGGCGGTGAGGCGCTGGCCCAGGGCGACGATAGCCAGGGCCAGGGACATCAGCGGCATCAGCGAGAGGATGATGCCCATGTTGGTGGCGCTGGTCAGCGCCGCGGCGAAATACGCCAGGCTCTGGTACACCGCCATGCCCAGCAGGCCCAGCACGAAGACCTTGCCCAGGTGCGGGCGGATCGCGGCGCGGTTGGCCCACACCTTGGGCAGCAGGAAGGGGGTGAACAGCAGGCCGGCCAGCAGCCAGCGGTAGAAGCCGATCTCGGCGGGGAAGATGGCACCTACGGCCATCTTGTTGATTACGGTGTTGCCGGCCCAGATCAGAATGGCCAGCAACGGAAACGCGTATTGCATGGGGAACGCCTGTCAGTCGATAAGGCGCGATTATCCCCGCTTCGCGCCACCGGCACCTACCGCCAAGCGGTCAACCGACCCTGCGAATCCGACAATCTGCGCCGCAGGGGCTGTTGCAAAGTTTGTCTACACTTCAGGCGAGGCCGCGCGGCCCAGCGCGGCGCCAAGGAGAAAACTCCATGAAGATGCTGCACGTGCCCCTGCTGGTGCTCGGCCTGCTGCTGTGTTCACAAGGCTTCGCCGCCACCGCGCAACAGAACAAGATGACCACCTGCAACGCCGACGCCACCACCAAGGGCCTCAAGGGCGATGAGCGCAAGACGTACATGAGCACCTGCCTCAAGGCCGCGCCGGCGGCTTCCACGACCAAGACCCTGACCCCGCAGCAGCAGAAAATGACCACCTGCAACGCCACCGCCAAGACCCAGAACCTGAGCGGCGACGCGCGCAAGACCTTCATGAGCAGTTGCCTGAAAAAATAGTCTCGCGCACGACGACCCTTGGGGGAGCTGGCTGGCCAGCGAGCTTTTCGGGCCTCAACAGCTCGCGGGCAAGCCAGCTCCCACAGGACGCCACTGGCCCTGCCAGGCGAACGCTGGCAGACTGCCGGGTCCTTCCATGTCGTACGTGTTCGAGGCTGTATGCCAACGTTTTCCCAGCGTCACGTGTTATGGGCCAGCTTGATCATCATGTTTGGTGGTCTGCTGCTGGTGATGCCTTTGCGCCTGCTGCCCAGCCTGCTGGCAGGCTTGCTGGTGTACGAGTTGGTCAACATGCTCACGCCCAAGCTTGAGCACCTGATATCCGGGCCGCGCGCGCGCTGGGTGGCCGTGGCCCTGCTGGGCACGGTGATCGTCAGCCTGTTGGCGGTGATCTTCGCCCTGGCCATCAGTTTCCTGATGCACGAGGCGGAAAACCCCGGGGCCTTCCTCGACAAGTTCATGGACGTGCTGAACCGCGCCCGTGGGCAGCTGCCGCCGTCCATCGATGCCTACCTGCCGGCCAACGTCGGCGAATTCCGCTCGGCCATCAGCGACTGGGTCAGCAAGCACCTGGCTGAATTGCAACTGGTGGGCAAGGACGCCGTGCGCACCTTCGTCACCCTGCTGATCGGCATGGTGCTGGGCGCCATCGTGGCCTTGAACCGCATTCCGCCCGATGCCGACAACAAACCGCTGGCCGGTGCCCTGCTGGTGCGCCTGACCCTGCTGGTGCAGGCGTTCCGCAACATCGTCTTCGCGCAGATCAAGATCGCCGCCCTGAATACCGTGTTTACCTCGGTGTTCCTGTTGGTCATCCTGCCGTTGTGCGGCATCAAGCTGCCGCTGCACAAGACCATGGTGGTGCTGACCTTCATCCTTGGCCTGCTGCCGGTGATCGGCAACCTGATTTCCAACGCGCTGATCACCACCATCGCCCTGTCGGTGTCGATCTGGGTAGCGGCGGCAGCCCTGGGCTGGCTGATCCTGATTCACAAGCTGGAATATTTCCTCAACGCGCGAATCGTCGGTAGCCAGATCCGGGCCAAGTCGTGGGAGTTGCTGCTGGCGATGCTGATCTTCGAGGCGGCGTTCGGCTTGCCGGGCGTGGTGGCGGGGCCGATCTACTATGCGTATCTGAAAAGCGAACTGCGCCGCGCCGAGTTGGTGTAACGCTGGACCTGTGGGAGCTGGCTTGCCAGCGAGCTTTCAGGGGCCTCAAGAGCTCGCTGGCAAGCCAGCTCCCACGGCCCCCTCAGAGGCTTAGCCGTAACGCTTGCGCGCCTCGATGGCCAAACCGCTGCCGATGCTGCCGAAGATGTTGCCTTCCACATGGCGGGCGTTGGGCAGCATGGCCGCCACGCTGTTGCGCAGCGCCGGAATGCCGCTGGAACCACCGGTGAAGAACACCGTATCGACCTGGGCAACGCCCACGCCGGCGTCGTTCAGCAGCGCCGTCACGCTGCCCCGCACACGCTCCAGCAGGGTGTCGATGGACGACTCGAACAGCGCGCGGGTCATGTCCACGCTCAGGCCGCGCTCAATGCGGTCCAGCGGTACCAGGCGGTTTTCGGCCTGGGTCAGCTGGATCTTGGTCTCTTCCACTTCCATGGCCAGCCAGTGGCCGGCGCGCTGGTCGATCAGCTTGAACAGGCGGTCGATGCCGGCGGTGTCCTCGATGTCGTAGCGCATGCTGCCCAGCGCCAGCTGGGATTTCTGCGAGTACACCGAGTTGATGGTGTGCCAGGTGGCCAGGTTCATGTGGTGGCTGGTGGGCATGAACGCGCCGCTTTTCATGCGGCTGCCGTAGCCGAACAGCGGCATCACGCCTTGCAGGCTCAATTGCTTGTCGAAGTCGGTACCGCCGATGTGCACGCCGCCGGTGGCCAGGATGTCACTGTGGCGGTCGTCGATGTTGTGGCGCTCGGGGGCCAGGCGAATCAGCGAGAAGTCCGAGGTACCACCGCCGATGTCGACGATCAGCACCAGCTCTTCGCGCTGGATGGTGGACTCGTAGTCGAATGCCGCGGCAATGGGCTCGAACTGGAACGACACGTCCTTGAAGCCGATTTTCTTCGCCACTTCTTCCAGCGTGTCCTGGGCTTCCTGGTCGGCGGCCTTGTCGTCGTCGACGAAGTGCACCGGGCGGCCCAGCACCACCTCGTCGAAGGCGCGGCCGGCGTTGGCTTCGGCGCGCTTTTTCAGCTCGCCGATGAACATGCCCAGCAGGTCCTTGAACGGCAGGGCGGTGCCCAGCACGCTGGTGTCGTGCTTGATCAGCTTGGAGCCCAGCAGGCTCTTGAGCGAGCGCATCAGGCGGCCTTCGTAGCCTTCCAGGTACTCGTGCAGTGCCAGGCGGCCGTACACCGGGCGGCGCTCTTCGATGTTGAAGAACACCACCGACGGCAGGGTGATCTTGCCGTCTTCCAGCGCAATCAGGGTTTCGACGTCCGGTCGGTGCCAGCCGACGGTGGAGTTGGAGGTGCCGAAGTCGATGCCGCAGGCGCGGGCCGGGGTTTGATTGGTCATGTCGTTGCCGGATTCTGTGCAAAAAACGGCCGCGCAGTGTATGCCAGTGGTAGCGATAATCAAGGCCATGGGGCGTTTAATTGCCGCACGGTCACACCTTGAAAGCGCGCCCCGGGCCCCCAATCTTGCAGTCATTCCCCACGACTGCGCCTTTGCCGCTTCAGCAAAGGGTACCGGCAGTCGATAAACTTACACCCCATCGCCAGGTCTCTACACTATGTGGACTGACCGCGCGATCCCGATAAACGGATGGTGATCCTTCGATGGACTTCAAAGACTACTACAAGATATTGGGCGTGGAGCCGACAGCGGACGAGAAGGAGATCAAGACCGCCTACCGCAAGCTGGCACGCAAATATCACCCCGACGTCAGCAAGGAAAAGAACGCCGAGGAGAAATTCAAGGAGGCTTCCGAGGCCTACGAAGCGCTGAGCAACGCCGACAAGCGTGCCGAATACGACGAGATTCGCAAGTACGGCCAGCATGGCCGTCCGTTCCAGGGCCCGCCAGGCTGGCAGGGCCGTGGTGGCGGCGGCTTCGAGGAAAGCGCCGGCGATTTTTCCGATTTCTTCAGCTCCATCTTCGGCTCGGCCGGGCGTGGCGGCAATGGCAACGGCAACCCCTTTGGCCGCGGCCAGCAACGCAGCGCCGGGCGGCGAGGACAAGACGTGGAAATGGAACTTGCAGTGTTCCTCGAGGAAACCCTGGCCAACGAGTCGAAGCAGATCAGCTTCCAGGTGCCGCAGTACAACGCTGCCGGCCAGCAGACCGGGCACACCACCAAGACCCTCAACGTGAAGATCCCGGCCGGTGTCACCGACGGCGAGCGCATCCGCCTCAAGGGCCAGGGCGCGCCCGGCGTGGGCGGTGGTGCGAACGGCGACCTGTACCTGATTGTGCGGTTCGCCCCGCACCCGATGTTCGACGTGGAAGACCATGACCTGATCATCACCGTGCCGCTGGCGCCGTGGGAAGCGGCGCTGGGCACCAAGGTGGCGGTGCCGACCCTCACCGGGCGCATCAACCTCACCATCCGCCCCGACAGCCAGAGCGGCCAGCGCCTGCGCGTGAAGGGCAATGGCCTGCAGCGCAAGCAGGGCGAGCGCGGTGACCTGTACGCACAACTGAAAGTGGTGATGCCCCCGCACGCCGACGAAGCCACGCAAGCGCTGTGGAAAACCCTGTCGGAGAAGGCGGCATTCGACCCCCGAGCCAACTGGAGTCGTTAATCATGGAAACGTCCCGCTACGTTCAACTGGACATGCAAGCGTTCTGTCAGGCCACCGATATGTCGGCGGCCTATGTGATTGAAATCGTCGAGCACGGCATAGTGGAACCTACGGGACGGTCCCCGGAGGAATGGTTGTTTGACGACTTTTCCCCATTGATCGCGCGGCGCGCAGCCAAGCTGCACCACGACCTGGACCTGGAGTGGGAAGGCGTGGCGCTGGCGCTGGAGTTGCTGGAAGAAGTCCGCGACCTGCGCGCCGAAAACGCCCGGCTGCGCCAGCGCCTGGGGCGGTACGTCCAAGGCTGATGCTGGCAGAGCGGATAACTGTGGGAGCTGGCTTGCCAGCGAGCCTTTGAGGCCCTGGAAACTCGCTGGTAAACCAGCTCCCACAGGGTTTGCGTTTAGAACAGGAAATACCGCTGCGCCATCGGCAATGTCTCCGCCGGTTCACACCACAGCAGCACGCCATCGGCCTTCACCTGGTAGGTCTGCGGGTCGACGTCGATCGCCGGCAGGTAGCCGTTGTGAATCAGGTCGGTCTTCTTCACCGTGCGGCAACCCTTCACCACGCCAATCTGTTTCTTCAACCCCAGCTGCTCCGGCACGCCGGCGTCCAGCGCTGCCTGGCTGATGAAGGTGATGCTGGTGGCATGGCGCGAACCGCCGTAGCTGGCGAACATCGGCCGGTAGTGTACGGGCTGCGGGGTAGGGATCGAGGCATTGGCGTCGCCCATCAGGCTGGCCGCGATGGCGCCGCCCTTGAGGATCAGCGTCGGCTTGACGCCGAAGAACGCCGGGCGCCACAGCACCAGGTCAGCCCATTTGCCAATCTCGATGGAGCCCACCTCATGGCTGATGCCGTGGGTGATGGCCGGGTTGATGGTGTACTTGGCGATGTAGCGCTTGGCGCGGAAGTTGTCGTTGCCCGGCGCGTCCTCGGCCAGCGGGCCGCGCTGCTTTTTCATCTTGTCGGCGGTCTGCCAGGTGCGCGTCACCACCTCGCCCACGCGGCCCATGGCCTGGCTGTCGGAGCTGATCATGGAGAACGCGCCCAAGTCGTGCAGGATGTCCTCGGCGGCGATGGTCTCGCGGCGGATGCGGCTTTCGGCGAAGGCCACGTCCTCGGCGATGCTGGGGTCCAGGTGGTGGCACACCATCAGCATGTCCAGGTGTTCGTCGATGGTGTTGCGGGTGAACGGCCGGGTCGGGTTGGTGGAGCTGGGCAGCACGTTGGGGAAACCGCAGGCCTTGATGATGTCGGGGGCATGGCCGCCGCCGGCGCCTTCGGTGTGGTAGGTGTGGATGGTGCGGCCCTTGAAGGCGCCCAGAGTGGTTTCCACGAAGCCCGACTCGTTGAGGGTGTCGGTGTGGATGGCCACCTGCACGTCGTACTGGTCGGCCACGCTCAGGCAGTTGTCGATGGCCGCAGGCGTGGTGCCCCAGTCTTCGTGCAGCTTGAGGCCGATGGCGCCGGCCTTCACCTGCTCGATCAACGGCTCGGGCAGGCTGGCGTTGCCCTTGCCGGTGAAGCCGATGTTCATTGGGAATGAATCGGCCGCCTGCAGCATGCGCGCCATGTGCCACGGGCCCGAGGTGCAGGTGGTGGCGTTGGTGCCGGTGGCAGGGCCGGTGCCGCCGCCGATCATGGTGGTGACGCCGCTCATCAGCGCTTCTTCGATCTGCTGCGGGCAGATGAAGTGAATGTGGGTGTCGATGCCGCCGGCGGTGAGGATCATGCCCTCGCCGGCGATCACTTCGGTGCTGGCGCCGATGGCGATGGTAACGTCCGGCTGGATATCCGGGTTGCCGGCCTTGCCGATGGCGGCGATGCGACCGTCCTTCAGGCCCACGTCGGCCTTGACGATGCCCCAGTGGTCGATGATCAGCGCGTTGGTGATCAGCGTGTCGACTACTTCGGCGGCCAGCAGTTGGCCCTGGCCCATGCCGTCGCGGATCACCTTGCCGCCACCGAATTTCACTTCCTCGCCGTAGGTGGTGAAGTCCTTTTCAACTTCTATCCACAGGTCGGTGTCGGCCAGGCGCACCTTGTCGCCGACGGTGGGGCCGAACATGTCGGCGTAGGCTTGTCTCGAGATTTTCATTGTCTGCCTTTGAATTCCAATTTCCTGACCCCGCGGGGGCCTTACAGGTCGCCCATGACGCGGCCGGCGAAGCCGAACACGCGGCGCTGGCCGGCCAGGTCCACCAGCTCCACCTCGCGGCTCTGGCCCGGCTCGAAACGCACGGCGGTGCCGGCCGGGATGTTCAGGCGCATGCCGCGGCTGGCGGCCCGGTCGAAGGTGAGGGCGTCGTTGGTTTCGAAGAAGTGGTAGTGCGAGCCCACCTGGATGGGCCGGTCGCCGCTGTTGGCCACCGTCAGGCTGAGGGTGCGGCGGCCGACGTTGAGCTCGATGTCGCCGGGTTGGATCTGGTATTGGCCGGGGATCATTCAGGCTTCCTTCAGAGAGTCTTGTAGAAAAACGCCGTGGCGGTGTATTCGCCGTCCGGGCGGCAGGCGAAGCCGGGGATCTGCCCGGCGCGCTTGTAGCCCTGCGCCAGGTAGAAGGCCTCGGCGGGCGAGCCGGCCTCGGTGTCCAGGTGCAGCAGGCCGCGCTTGTACTGGCGGGCGGCCACTTCCACCGCTTCCATCAGTTGCTGGCCCATGCCGCGCCGCTGGGCGTCGGAGCGCACCATCAGCTTTTGCACCTCGGCGCGGTTCAGGCCGTTTACCCGCTTGCAGAACACCAATTGCGCGCTGGCCAGGACCTGTTCGTCCTTGACCACCGTCCACAGCACCAGGTCGTTGATGGCGATGCGGTTCTTCACTTCATCCAGATAACTGTTGGCTTCGTGCGCATCCAGGTCGGCGAGGAAGCCGATGGAGGCCCCCTGCTTGACCGAGTCCAGCAGCAACTCGACCAGGCCCTGGCGGTAGTGGGCGAAGCTTTCAACGGTGACGCGGCGCAATTGGGCGGCATTCATGGCGGCTTACTCCACGGGAGTCGGGGAAGGTTCGGCGCCCGGGTTCAGGATCAGTTGCATGAAGGTCAGGTCCAGCCAGCGGCCGAACTTGCTGCCCACTTGTGGCATCTGCCCCGTGATCGTGAAACCCAGGCGCTCGTGCAGACGGATGGAGGCCGCGTTGCCACTTTCGATGGCGGCCACCATCACGTGTTTGTCACAGCCGCGCGCGCGTTCGATCAAGGCCTTCATCAACGTGGGCCCCAGGCCCTTGCCTTGTTGATCGTTGCGCACGTAGACCGAGTGTTCGACGGTCTGGCGGAAACCCTGGAAGGGACGCCAGTCACCAAATGAAGCGTAGCCCAGCACGGCATCGTTGGCGTCGACCGCCACCAGAATGGGGTAGTGCTGGGACTGGCGCGCGCTGTACCAGGCCTGGCGGTTGCCCAGGTCTACCGGCTGCTCGTTCCAGATGGCCGTGGTGTTGGCCACGGCGTCGTTGTAGATGTCGCGGATGCCGGGCAGGTCGGCGTGTACAGCGTCGCGAACGCGGTAAGTCATGGCAGGCCTCAGGCGATGGGTTGGTGGACGGTGACCAGCTTGGTGCCGTCGGGGAAGGTGGCTTCCACCTGGATCTCGGGGATCATTTCCGGGATGCCTTCCATCACCTGGTCGCGGGTCAGCAGGGTGGTGCCGAAGTGCATCAACTGGGCCACGGTCTGGCCGTCGCGGGCGCCTTCCAGCAGCGCTGCCGAGATGTAGGCCATGGTTTCCGGGTAGTTGAGCTTCACGCCACGTGCCAGGCGGCGCTCGGCCACGAGGCCGGCGGTGAAGATCAGCATCTTGTCTTTTTCGCGGGGTGTCAGGTCCATGGTGTGTCCATTCGTGGGCAGTAACAAAACAGGATTCGAACACGCATTTCATTTGTGGGAGCTGGCTTGCCAGCGCGCGTGTTGGGGCCCAAAACA